>NZ_JBIAIL010000027.1:0-99687 GCF_042871425.1 Micromonospora sp. NPDC005806
GACACCGCGCACCCCGCCACGACGTCGGCAAAACCCTCCACCGCGCCCGCACCCAAGCCGACCAGCAAAAACGCAAAGGTTAAAAAACAAGCTAGTGCGGTTTCCACTAGCGTTCACCCTGGCCGGTCTGACCGCTCGCACCGGCTGATGCCGGGCGCACGAATATCCATTGCGATCCGCCCGCCGACCCGCCTACCGTAAACGGGCAACGTCAACCGGTTCCACCCAGGGAGCACACCGTGTCGCAGCAGAACCGCACCCAGGCCCCGCGGCCCACGCCGCGCGGCGGTGCGCTGCTGGCCGAACGTGGCCTGGGTCGCTGCCGACGGCAGCGGTGGCAACCGGGGTGGTGGCGCATCTAGCGCCGGCGCGACACACGCGCAGCCGCCCGCCCCGCGACCAGGGACCGGGCGGCTTTTTCGTCACCGGCGCCCGAGGGGCGTAGCTCAACGGAAGAGCACCGGATTCCCCAAACCCGACGGTTGCTGATTCGAATCCTGTCGCCCCTGCTCCACCTGTCCCGGCCTCCCGCCGGCGACGTCGGATCTTCTCAACTCCACAGTGGACGGCATGAGCACGATCTCGGCCGGCGCCCTGCGCGCCGGCCGGGCATCCGGGACGAGGGAGCTGGCTGACCCGCTCGCCTTGGGCGCGAGAGACACGCGGTTCGATTCCGCGGTCCCGGACTCCGCGTGGACGGCGATCCGCCGTCCCGCACGGGCCGTTGGAGCAATTGGCAGCTCACCCGGTTCTCACCCGGGAGGCTACGGGTTCGAGTCCCGTACGGCCTACGCCCGGTCCCGCCCCGGCACCACCTCGCGGTTGTAGCGCAGTCAGGCAGCGCGTCACCTCGCCATGGTGAAGATCGCCGGTTCGAATCCGGCCAGCCGCTCGGACATCCCTCGAACAAGGAGACGACGATGGGTTTCACCCCGCTGGCCGGTACCCGGGCACCGGTCCGGGTCTGGACCGACCCCTGGACCATCGAGGCGCAGGCGGCCCAGCAGCTGCGCAACATCGGTGCGCTGCCGTGGGTGCAGGGCGTCGCCGTCATGCCGGACGTGCACTTCGGCAAGGGCGCCACCGTCGGCTCGGTCATCGCGATGCGGCAGGCCGTCTCGCCGGCCGCGGTCGGCGTCGACATCGGCTGCGGCATGTCGGCGGTCCGCACCTCGCTCACCGCCGTGGACCTGCCAGACGACCTCGCGCCGCTGCGGACCGCGATCGAGGCGGCCATCCCGGTCGGCTTCGCCATGCGCGACGACGCGGTCGAACCGCGCCGGATCCGTGGCCTGGAGCAGCGCGGCTGGGACGACTTCTGGCGGCGCTTCACCACCCTCGACCGGAAGGTGGCGCAGCTGGAGACCCGGGCCCAGCGTCAGCTCGGCACCCTCGGCGGCGGCAACCACTTCATCGAGGTCTGCCTCGAGCAGGGCGGCCCCGACAACGGCCAGGTCTGGCTGATGCTGCACTCCGGGTCCCGCAACATCGGCAAGGAACTGGCCGAGCGGCACATGGCGGTGGCCCGCGGGCTGCCGCACAACGTCGACCTGCCCGACCGGGACCTCGCGGTGTTCCTCGCCGGCACCCCGGAGATGGACGCCTACCGCCGGGACCTCTGGTGGGCGCAGGAGTACGCGCGCCGCAACCGGGCCGTCATGCTCGCCCTGCTCTGCGCGGTGGTGCGCGACGAGTTCCCGCACGTCTCGTTCGGTGAGCCGATCAGCTGCCACCACAACTACGTGGCGGAGGAGACGTACGACGGGGTGGACGTGCTGGTGACCCGCAAGGGGGCCATCCGGGCGGGCAAGGGCGACCTGGGCATCATCCCCGGCTCGATGGGCACCGGCTCGTACATCGTGCGCGGCAAGGGCAACCTCGACGCGTACTGCTCGGCGTCGCACGGGGCCGGGCGGCGGTTGTCGCGCGGGCAGGCGAAGCGGACGTACAGCACCGCCGACCTGGCCGCGCAGACGGCCGGGGTGGAGTGCCGCAAGGACGCCGGGGTGGTCGACGAGATCCCCGGCGCGTACAAGGACATCACCCAGGTGATGGCCCAGCAGGAGGACCTGGTCGAGGTGGTCGCCCACCTCAAGCAGGTCGTCTGCGTGAAGGGTTGAACCGACCGGCGCCCCGAGGGGGTGGGCGCCGGTCATCCCGCCCCGGTGGCGTAGCGGACAACGCGTCGCTCTACGAAAGCGAAGAACCCAGGTTCGAATCCTGGTCGGGGCACGGTCTGCCGTCGGCGGACACCATGCGAGCTGGTGCAATTGGCAGCACACCCGTCTCTGAAACGGGAGGTTCGAGGTTCGAGTCCTCGGCTCGCAGCTTGAGCCCTCGTAGCCCAATGGGAGAGGCAGCGGTCTGAGCGGCCGCGTAGTGCGCGTTCAAATCGCGCCGAGGGCACGATGCTCAGGCCCGGGTAGCCCAACGGCAGAGGCACCGTTTTCAGGAAGCGGCCAGTGTGCATTCGAATCGCACCCCGGGTACGTACGGCGGGACCCGTTCCCGCCGCTCATGCCCTCGTGGCGCAGCGGAGAGCGCATCGGATTCCGAATTCGAAGGCCGCTGGTTCGAATCCAGCCGGGGGCACTGCATCATCACGACCGGATGCGCCCGGTGGGCCAGGGACCTTGGCTTTGTGGCGCAGAAAGCTGTGTCGCACCTCTTGTGCGTCAAGTCGTCCACAGTGGTGTTTAGATGATTGCATGGGGAGATTGATGTTTGCAGCGGCTCGGCGGCCAACGACGCTAGCCTACCTAGCGGGCCTCTTGGAGGGCGAAGGATCCTTTCTGTCACCTAGTCCTTCGAACCCGGGCTGCCCTGCCGTCGCGCTGTCAATGACAGATGAAGATGTCGTTGCCCGCGCCGCCCTTTTCTTGGAAGCTCGTTACTTTCGCATCCCTGCGAAACGCCACCATCACAAGGACGCATTCGTCTGTCGCGTGAGGGGCCGCCGCGCGGTAGAGGTGATGGAAGCCCTTGCGCCGCTCATGGGGCAGCGTCGGCAGGAGCAAATCCATCGTGCCCTAAGCAAATGGTCGAGGCGTGGGCGACGTGTGCCCTACGCGGTTGATGTCGTCGAAATGATCGACTTGGAGCGGCGAGGCTATTCTCGGGCCCAAATTGCTGATGTCTTGGGGGTGACGCCCAAGGGAGTCGGGAACTGTCTCCGCGGCGACTACCGTCCGGTAGACACAATGATTTCCTCGGCGGACAAAAGCAGGAGAGGTGAGCGCCTTCTGGCGGACACTGCCGGAGAATGCGTGCAGATGGCCTGGCTGGCCGGTCTGCTTGAGGGCGAGGCGTGTTTCCGGGGAGGCATAGTGGTGAGGATGACCGATGAGGACGTGATCAGGCGAGCGGCTGCCCTGATGGGAGCACGCCGTGTCACCCGGGAGTGTGCACGCGGCCGATGGACGCCTATCTGGTCCACGGGTATCTACGGAGGTTCCGCGCGGGAACTTGCTTCCCGGGTTCGCCCGATGCTCGGAGGTAGACGGCAGGAGCAGGTCGTTCGTCTGTTAGGTTTCCGGCCTGTCGCTTTAGCCAAAGCGGATCGCAATCAGACTATCGTCGAACGATATCGCGCGGGTGAGTCTGGACCCGCGCTCGCTCGCGCTTTCGGTATGACCCATCAGAACGTGTACCACATACTCCGCGGATTCCCTGATCGCCCAGATGCGACTCGGTCCGACTGCTTGAACTAACCTCGTTTGGATTTCGATCGCCGTGTCGGACGGGCTCGACCCGACACACTCTGCCCGGCCCGCCTGCGTCCTGCTCACCTCAGCACACATCCCGAGCGCGCGTCCCTTCCACCCGTCCGGTGGTCACTTCTATGACGTACGTCGCGGCTGGTCAGTTCAGGTGGATGGCACCGCTGGCGGGGCCCCGGCGCGGGGTGCCCCGCGAACACCGTCACGTCAACTCGTGGTGACGGCGGCGGTCACCTCGACCTCCAGGACCGCGCCGTCGAGGAAGAGCCGGCTCACCTCCACCGTGGTGCTGGCCGGCCGGGAGTGCGGGAAGTACCGGCTGCGGACCGCCGCGTAGCCGGCCAGGTCGCCGAGGTCAGTCATGAACGTCCGGACGTGCATGACGTCATCGAAGGTGGCGCCGTGCGCGGCGAGCAGGCCGCCGATCAGCGTGAAGATGCGGTTGGACTGTGCCCGGACGTCGCCGGGCTCGACGATCACGCCGTGGTCGTCCACGCCCACCTGGCCGGAGAGGACGAGCAGGGTGCCGCCTGGCAGGTCGAGGCGGGCGACGTGGGCGAACCGGTCGCCGAACGGCGCGGGGACGGTTGCGGGGTTGTCCAGGGTCATGGTCATGCCTGCTCCTTGGCGGGGACGGTGGCGTCCGCCGGGCGGACGCCGGTGAGGGTGGCGATGTCGTGGTGTGGGTGTGGCGCGGCCGCCAGCACCGACGCGGCGGCGCGCAGGAGAGGCGCGGGCGCGTCGCCGAGCGCGTCGAGGGCGAGCCGGGCGTCCTTGGCGGCCAGGGCGACGCCGAACGCGGTGTCCGTGGCGGTCGCCCGGGCGACCGCGCCGCCGAGCGGTCCGGCCGCGAGCGCATCGAGCGCGGTACGCCGGGCCACGCCGACCGCCTCGGCGACCGCAAGCGCGTCGGCGATGGCCGCGACGGCGGTGACCAGGGCCGTGTTGAGCACCAGTTTCAGCGCGGCGCCCTGGCCGGGAGGCCCGCAGCGGCGGACTGTGCCGAGCAGGTCCAGCACGGGGGTGACCCGGTCGAGTGCCGCGTCCTCGCCGCCAGCCAGCACGGTGAGTCGACCGGCTTCGGCCGCCGTGGCGCTGCCGGCGACGGGCGCGTCCACCAGCGGTACGCCCGCCGGCAGCAGTGCGGCCAGCTCCGGCATGGCCGTCGGGCCGATCGTCGACATGTCGACCAGGTGGGTGCCGGGCCGCAGGGCGGTCGCGGCCGAGCCCAGCACCTCGCGTACGGCGGTCGCGTCGGTGAGCATGGTGATCACTACGTCGGCGTCCCGGACGGCCTCGACCGGGGTGGCGGCGGCGCGTGCGCCGGCCGCGACGAGCGGCCCGGTCCGGCCTGGGGTGCGGTTCCAGACGATGAGTTGTCGCCCGGCCGCCAGCAGGCGGCGGCCGATGGCGCTGCCCATCGTGCCGGTGCCGAGCAGTGCGATGACGTCCATGTCGGGGAAGGCTAGGGGGCGCCGAGCCATGCCACCAGCGATTGTCTCGCATCCCTGCCATGCCCGTGGCGCATGGCAGGATGTCGGTATGCTGCCCGACGCCCTGAACACCTTTCGTACCGTCGCCGCGCACGGATCGATCACGGCGGCGGCTCGGAGCCTGCGCTACACCCAGTCCGCGGTGTCCCGGCAGATCGCCGGGCTGGAGGCCGAGACCGGGGCGCCCCTGTTCGACCGGCTGCCGCGCGGTGTCGCCCTGACCGAAGCGGGCCGCTGCCTACTGGGCCACGCCGAGGCGGTGCTCGACCGGCTCGACGCCGCCCGTCGGGACCTGGCCGCGCTGCGCGACCTGACCGCCGGCAGGCTACGGGTCGGCGCGTTTCCGACCGCGGTGGCGGCGCTCGTGCCACGTGCCCTGGCCGCGTTCCGATCAGCCCACCCCCAGGTGGCGGTGCAGCTCGTCGAAGGGTTGACGCCGAGGCTGCTGGACCGCCTGCTTGCCGGGGACGCCGACACCGCCGTGGTGAGCGCGGCGCCCGACCAGCCGCTCGACAACGAGCGGTTCGACCTGCTCCACCTCGTCGACGATGTGCTGCTGGTGGCGGTGCCTCGCACGCACCGGCTCGCTCACCGCCGCACCGTGCGGCTCCACGAGCTGGCCGACGACCCGTTCATCGCGGGATCGGCCACGGCCGAGGAGACCCTGCTGCGGGCCACCCTGCCGGCGGGGTTCCAGCCCCGCGTCGACATCGTGGCCGCCGAGTGGACCGGCAAGCTCGGCTGCGTCGCGGCCGGGCTGGGGGTCGCTCTGGTGCCCGCGCTCGCCGTCCGGGCCACCCCGCCCGACCTGGCCCTGCTCCGCCTGCACCCCGACGACGCCTCGTCCCGGCGGGTCTTCGCCGCCACGGTCGCCGGACGCAGCCGACCGCCCGCGGTACAGCGATTTCTCACCCACCTCGCGGAGGCGGCGGCCGGGTTGGGCTGACGCCGCGGTCAGCTGACTTCCATGATCGGCAGGACGGGCCCCCTACACCGCAGCGCGCCGTGGACGGCGCTGCGCGGCGGCGGCGAGACGCTGCACCCGCGTGACGAAGGGAATGGCCGCCCAGCACGCGTACGCCCAGTGCGTCACGAACGCCAACGGGATGGACACCGCGAACGCGCCGGCCGCGACCGACAGGATGCGGTAACTGTTGCCGAACAGCGAACGCGGCGTGCCCGCCCGGGTCAGCCCGTGCCGGTCCATCTCGTGCACCGCCAGCAGGAAGGCGACGGACGCGAGCGCCTGGATCGCCGCGTAGAGGGTGAACCGTGCGGCGAACGCGCCGTCGCCGACGATGACCCTGGTGACGAACGGCGTCAATACGATCATGAGCAGCCACAGCATGTTCCAGCGGACCAGCCGGCCACTCAGCCTGGCTACGTGGCCGAACGTGCGGTGGTGCACGAACCAGTGGCCCCCGATCACCGCGAAGCTGATCAGGAATGCCACGTACTCGTTGACGTTGCGACCCAGATCGCGCCACAGCTCGGCGTTTGTGTGGCCGGCCGGGACCGGCAGTTCCAACGCCAACAACGTGATCGCGATGGCGACCACCGCGTCCGAGAAGAAGACCAGCCGCTCGGGGTCGACAATCTTCGGTTCGGACCGCACCGGCCCCGGTTCGGACTCCGCCGAGCGGCCGGTCTGCATCGCCGCGCCGGCCCGTGCCCCCTCGGGGATACCCGTGTCGTCTGCTACGCGCACCACAGAAGTAGAACACGCGGGATCCGCACCGCGGTCCCGACCAAGCCGGAGATGATCGCGGACCAGCCGGAAGGCGACCCGCTGGCCTGTCAGGTGACCCCGCGCATGGGCTGGGTGGTTAGGCGAGGGTGGTCAGGGCGCGGCCGGCCATGACCAGCCCCACGACGAGGACCAGGCCGGCGGTCGCGGCCGGTCCGGCGGATGTCAGCCCGGCCAGCCGAAGCCGGCGCACGGTGGGGCGGATGCGCCGGTGCCGGTCCCACCGGTCCCGCAACCGGATCACCAGCAGGCCGGCGGCGGTGAGGGTCGCCGCCATGCCGACGCCGTACGCGAGGACGAGCAGCACCCCGAAGCCGGTACGGCCGAGCCCGATCGCCCCGAGCAGGATCACCAGCGCCGACGGGCTGGGCAGCAGGCCGCCCGCCACCCCGATACCGAGGATGTTGAGCCGGCTCGGCCGATCCGTGTGGTGGCCGTGAAGGTGACCCGCAGGCCCGTGACGGTGCCCCGGCCCGGGCCGGTGGCTGGAGTGGCTGTGGTGGTGACCGACGGGGCCGTGGCTGTGCCGGAACCCGTGGCCGTGGTCGGGGTGGCCGGCACGGAGGCCGCCGTGGGGGTGCGGGTGATCGTGGGCGGCAAGCCGGCGACGTCGCCACAGGCCAACCAGCATGCTCACGCCGACCGCCGTGATGAGTGCCCCGCTGACCACGCCGAGCCAGCCCAGGACAACCTCTCCCGCCAGTCCCGTTGCCGTGGTCAGCAGCAGTCCGAGCAAGAGCACCCCGCCGGTGTGGGTCAGCGTCACCGTGGCACCGACCGCGAGCGCGTCGCGCGGGCGGCCGGCGCGCCCGGCGAGATAGGCGGCCATCACCGTCTTGCCGTGCCCGGGCAACGCGGCGTGCGCGGCGCCGAGCACCAGGGCGAGCAGCCCGGCGAGCACGCCGACCAGTGGCGTCAACTCCCGGTCGCCGACGACGTCGCGCAGGCTGCGTTCGAGGCCGGTCGTCCATCGGGTGACGGACCGGCCCTCCCGCACTGCGGGCACCGCGGCGCCAGCTGCGGCGCCGCCGGGCCCGGGTGCCACCTTCAGGCGGGCGGACCGGACGTCCAGCGGCGAGCTGAGCAGATCGTCGGGGTACGCGCGCAGCCCGCCGCTCACGCTCGTCACCGGTAGCGGAGAGTCGACGAGCGTCACACCGTGCCCGACCGCCGTCAACTCGCGCCAGCCGACCCGGTCAGCCCACGCCCGGTTGTCGACCTCCACGGTGGTTGCCGAGCCCAACGCCGCGTCGGCCACCAACCGGCACCGCAGCCGGCTCGTCGACAGGCCGGCGGCGCCTTTGACGTACTCGAATCCGGTGTCGCCGACCGTCCACTCCAGCCGATCGCCCGCCACGGTCACCTCCAGGTCCCGCGCGAACGCGGCGCATCCGACCGCCGCGTGGGCGGCGCGTTCCGCCTCGCTCGGCGCACCGTCGCCGTCGCTGTCCACCGACGCGGACTCCTGGAGCGTCGGCAGCTCCGCGAGGTCGACCTCGGCGGCGACCTCGACCCGATCGGGATGGAAGTCCAGCGCCGCCAGTTGGTTGATAGAGAAGTTGCCGAGCGGGTGGGCGCTCGCCGGGCGCGGCGGGGTGGCCAGCACCCCGCCCAGCGCCACCGCGAGGCCCGCGACGAAGAGCGCGATCCGTTTCATGACAGCCCCAATCCGGCGACGGTGCGCGCGGCGGCCGGCGCGTCCAGCGGCGAGAAGTACGGGTTGATGCTGAGCGCGCGGCCCAGGTCACGGCGGGCCCCGTCACGGTCGCCGAGGGCGAGTTCGATCATTCCGAGGTGGTACGCGTATCCGGCGTTGCGGGCCCCGAGCGCCTCGGCGCGCCGGGCGTACTCCAGCGCCTCGGCGTCCATGCCGTTGGTGTGCAGCGCCCAGGCGAGCAGGTCGGCGACGTCGGCGAACTGGCGTCGCTGCCACTCCCGGCGGGCCATGGTCAGCGCGTCGGCCGGGCGTGACCGGGCCAGCGCGATGTACGCGCCGGTCAGGTCGTCCGCGCCGCCGTTGGCGGTGAAGAGCCGGTGTGCGGCATCGGCGAGGTCCCGCTGGGCGGTGGCCTCCTCGCCCCGCCCGGCCGTGTCCAGCAGCTCGGCGTATTCGAGGAAGTAGCCGGGGGTCGGCGACCGGCGGGTCAGGTCGGCGTAGCTGGCGAGCGCCTCGTCGAGCCGGCCCCGGGCGGCGGCAACCTTCGCATGCCCCTGCCGTAGCGGCAGGTAGGACGGGTCGGCGGCGAGGCCCGCAGAGTACTCCCGCGCCGCGGCTGCCAGGTCCCCCGACCGCCAGGCCAGCTCGCCGAGGTGGTAGCGGCAGAACGCGATGTCAGCGGGGTCGACCGCCGCATCCAGGGCCTGGCGCATGAGGCCGCTCGCCTCGGCGATCCGGCCGTGCTGCTCGTCGTCGTACGCGGCGCGGGTCAGCGCGGTCAGTCCGGGGCGCAGGTCGAGTAGGCGTTGCAGGGCGTCGCTCGCCGCGTCCGGGTTGCCCAGCTGGGTCTCGGCGTCCGCGAGCACCGCATAGGCCTCCGCGCTGTACGGGTTGAGCCGCAGCGCCGCACGGGCCCGCTGCGCCGCGCCGGCGAAGTCGTGCCGGGCATTCGCCAGCGCACCGAGCCCAGCCAGCGCCTGGCTGTTGCCGTCCGGGCGTACCACCAGGGAGCGGTTGAGCGCGCCATCGGCCTTGGCGAAGAAGGTGGGATCCGCCGTTACCCGCGCCTTCTCCAGGTAGGCGAGGCCGAGGGCGGCCCAGGTGTGGTAGTCGCCGGGGACCAGGCGCAGCCGCTCCTGCGCCCGGTCGATCGTGGCGGCGAGCCGTTCGACCCGGGCGAACTCCTCCCCGCCGGCCGGTGCCGGCGCTCGCCGGCCCAGCACGCCGCCGATGCCGAGCAGCAGCACGGCCGCGAGTCCCACCACCGCCAGGGAACGCGCCCGGATCCTCGGTAGCCGCAACATGTCTTCTCCTGTGTGTGCGGGCCGGGGGCATGACGCCGTACGCCATGCCCCCGGACGTGGTCAGAGCGGTTGGGTCCGGTCGGGATCGATGTCCGGGATGTCCCCGGCGGGGGCCGTGGTGGCCGGGCGTCGGCGGCGGCGCCACCAGCCGGCGAAGAGCAACCCGCCCAGCCCGGCCGCCACGCCGGAGGCGCCCCAGGCGGCCATCGTCATGGCCATGTCGCCGGTCTCGCGGCCGAGGAAGCCGGCCGGTGTAACCGACGGGGCGGGCTGGGGTGACTCGTCCTGCTGGCCTTCCGGGGTCGCGTCCGGCTGGCCGTCCCCGGTCGCTCCGGCGCCGCCGCCGTT
Source organism: Micromonospora sp. NPDC005806 (assembly GCF_042871425.1). Taxonomy (NCBI): domain Bacteria; kingdom Bacillati; phylum Actinomycetota; class Actinomycetes; order Micromonosporales; family Micromonosporaceae; genus Micromonospora; species Micromonospora sp. NPDC005806. The sequence continues at coordinate 10,269 of NZ_JBIAIL010000027.1, forward strand.
GACCGCGCCAACGTTAGGCAGCGCCACGTACGGGAACGTGTCACTGAACGGGTTGTCGTTCGCGTCCACCTTGTCGCCCGCGGCGAGCGCGTCGACCAGTTGGCCGGTCTGCGCCGCGCCCTCGACCGCCTGCAGGGCGATGTCGACCGCGTCGTCGGTCAGCCGGCGGCCGTTCGGGAAGCCCTGGAGGTCGCCGTCGAGCACGCCCAGCCGGTTCGGCGTCTGCGTCACCGGGGTCGACAGGTTCAGCCGCAGCATCTCGGCCGGCTGGAACCTGCTCGCCATGACGTCCTGGTTGTTCAGTTGCGAGTTGAGGTCGACCTTGATCGGACCGTCCGGCGTCTTCGTCGTGATGCCGGTCAGGAAGATCTCGACCAGGTCCTGCCGCGGCGTGGCCGGGGCGGGGATGCCGTAGATGGTCTCGATGAGCTTCGGCACCTCGGGGTCCGTGACGCGCCGGACCACCTCGGGGATGGTCGCGTCCTTGTCCGGGGACAGGGAGTTGAACGCGTCCTTCAGGTTGGCCGGCACGACCACCTCGTTGACGAGCGGGTTGCCGAGCCGGGAGACCTGAACCCGGTCGTTGCCCTGCCGCGCGCGGCCGGTGGCGCCGGACATCCGCACCCGGGCGCGGTCGGTGGTCGTCCAGATGCCGATCACTGGGTTGCGCTCGGCGTCGCCGTTCAGCGCCACGTCGGAGAACGGGACCTGGAGGGCGATGGTGTTCACGTTGTAGCCCGCGAGGGTGTCCTGCCCGGTCTCGCTCAGGTCCCCGCCGTAGAGCAGGTCGAATACCCGCAGGTCCAGGAAGAACGGGTCGTCGGCCTGGCCGACGAAGACCTTCCAGCCGCCGGGCAGTGTGGTGGTGGCCTGGTCGCGCAGGGTGGCGTAGTCCGGCATCGAGGCGTTGCCCACGCGCGAGGGAGCCACCGGTCCAGCGGCCACCCGCGTCTTGAACGGCGCGCCGTCGAACGACGATTCGAGCTTGTACGTCTGCCGGAACAGCAGGTTCTCGTCCTCGATCGAGGTGACCGGGCCGTTGTTGTAGAGGAAGGTGGAGCCGCGTCGCTTGTCGATGTTCCGGAACGTCCAGCGGAACGTCGCGTCGGCCCTGGCATCGCCGTCGTTGTCGACGTTGATGTTGTACGCCGCGTCGGTCGCGAACGGGTAGAAGTTGGGTCCGCCGTTGGGCTCCTCGAACGGTTGCCAGTTCGCGATGAACGTCAGGTAGCCGGGCCGCTCCGGGCTGACGAAGGCGTAGAGGTCGGTGTTGTCGATCGCCGGGTCCATGGCGACCAGCGGTGCCTCGCGGTGGCTGGACGCCCCCGCGGTGTGCGGCCCGAGGCTGGCCGAGGCTCCGGCGAGCGAGATACCGATCGCGGCGACCATCGCCGCGGCCGCCCGCCGTGTGGACCGGCGCCGGGACGCCTGGCCAGGGTTCGTTGTCATCGTGCCCTCCCACTCTCGGTGCAGACGCTGGGTGTCGTCTGGCAGGCGATTCGGAGGAGCCGCCGAAGCTGATGGCCCGCTGTGAGATTCCCGTCAACCACCCATCCGCCCCGGTGGTCGGCTCCGAATCCCGCCGGGAGGCGCCGCCCTTGTGGATCGGGAGTGGGCCGGGGGCGGCGCGGCCATCCGCCGGGAGGTGCACAGTGGGCACCCCGTCGGCTGGTCCGATCACGGGCGGACGGGCGTTAGCATCGGCCGGATCACGTCGGGGACGTGTGTTGCGGATGGCACCCATCCGGGCGCGCTGCCGTGTCGAATACCGTCGTGTCTCGGAAGGCTGGTGTCATGACGGAGCCCAGCGGCGTGCGGCGCCGACCCGACCGTCTCGGCCGGGTGCCAGGGCCGGACGGCGACCGTCCCGACGACGTGGACGGGTTGTTGCGCGTGGTGGCCCGCGGCGACGACGCAGCGTTCGGCCGGCTCTACGACCTGCTGGCCCCCCGGGTGTACGGGCTGATTCGGCGGGTTCTGCGCGATCCGGCGCAGGCCGAGGAGGTGGCTCAGGAGGTGTTCGTCGAGGTGTGGCGGACCGCCGGACGGTTCGATCCGGCGCGCGGTTCGGCGACCGGTTGGGTGTTCACCATCGCGCACCGGCGCTCGGTCGACCGGGTGCGGTCCGAGCAGGCCAGCGCCGAACGGATGGTCCGGGTCGCCGCGGACCTGGCCGAGACCGGGCACGACGACGTGGTCGAGCAGGCGACCAGGCGGTTGGAGCAGCAACAGGTACGGCGCTGCCTCGGCGACCTGACCGGCCTGCAACGGGAGGCGATCACGCTTGCCTATTACGGCGGACACACCTATCGGGAGGTCGCCGAACTACTCGACGTCGGGCTGGCGACGGTGAAGACCCGCATGCGGGACGGGCTCATCCGGCTGCGCGACTGTCTCGGCGTGGACGTGACGCGATGACTGACATCCACGCGCTGGCCGGCCCGTACGTGCTCGACGCCGTCGACGATGTCGAACGGGCCGCGTTCGCCCGGCACCTGGCCGAGTGCCTCTCGTGCGCGAGCGAGGTCGACGAGTTGCTGGCGACTGCGGCCCGGCTCGCCGACGACGTCTGGTCAATGCCGCCGCCGCGCCTGCGGGCCCAGGTGCTCGCCGAGGTGGCCCGTACCCCGCAGGAGCGGCCGGGGCGCCGACCGGGCCGGGACGGCCGCGCGGCCGACCGCCGGTGGCGCACGCTGACCGCTGCGGCCGTCGCCGCCGGTGTCCTGGCCGCAGGCGCGGGTACGGTGACCTACCTGGTGCAGGAGCAACGGCTGCGCGACGAGCGGGCCGTGACGGCCGCCGCCCGCGCCGACACCGAGCGGATACGACAGATTCTCGGCGCGCCGGATCTGGTCGTCCGGCAGGAGCCGGTGGCCGGCGGCGGACAGTTGACGGTCGCGAGCTCCGTGGCGCGGGACGCGGGCGTCGTGCTGCTGGCCGGGGCGCCGCCGATCGCGGACGACCAGGCGTACCAGTTGTGGCTGATGGATGGACCGACCGCGCGACCGGCGGGGGTGCTGACCGCCGGCGTAAGCGGCGACACCGCGGTGGTGACGGGAGTGCGGGGCAAGAGGCTGGTGGCGCTGACCGTCGAACCGGCCGCCGGCTCCGCGCAGCCAAGCACCGATCCGCTGGTCACGGTGCCGCTGGCGTGACGGCCATTGCATGGCACCAAGAGAGCGAGGCGATCGGGCGCCTACCCCGCCAACCCGCCCGCGCGGCCTCCCGCTCCGCTACGGTCAGTAGCGTGGCGATCGCGAAAGTGCGCCTGCGCGGCGGGCCGTACGACGGGATGCCGGTGAACTGGGACGTGCCGGATGCGGACGACCCACCGGCGACGTATGAGCTCAAACTTCATGGTGCGCATGAGGCGACGGAGGTCGTCGAGTACCGGCGGGCGGAGCGCGCGCCGGAGGGCGCAGCCGAATCGTGGATCTACGAGGCGCCCGAGGGCGCTGCCGGGTAGCGGCGGACCCTAACCGCTGGCGGCCAGGATCACCGGAATGGCCACCACGTTGATCCGGGAGCCGTCGCGCGCTGACACCTCGTACACCTCGATGCTGCCCGGGCCGGCGGTGGCCCGCCGGTAGCGGACGCTGACCCGGTAGTCGCCCCGGCAGCCGGAGCCGCAGGTGGCGAGGGTGAACGCGGTGCCGATCTCCCGGCCCGCGCCGTCCAGCACCCGGACGCTCACCGTCGCCTCGAACACCTCGGCGGTCCCGGTGAGGGTGATCGGGCTGGTGACCCGGTCACCGATGGACGGGCCGGTCACCGTGATCGGGGGCAGCAGGTCGGCGTAGTCGTCGCGTCCGGTCGGCGCGGTGTCGGTCGAGGTGAAGGCCACCCGCCGGACGGTGGGGAACTGGGTCAGCGTCCAGACCACCTGCGCCCGGCGGAGCCGGACGGTCGCCGCGCCGCCGCTGTCGAACCCGGTCGGTGGGGCCAGTGTGGCCACGTGGCCGGCGATGCGGCTCACCTGAACGCCGGGCGGGATGAGCGAGGTCATTCCGGTGGCCGTTTCGGCCAGCGACGGACCGGCGGCCAGTTCGGTGAGCGCCGCCCGGGAGGTGGCCAGGGTGGCGGGCAGCGTACGCCGGGTCGGCACGAGCTTCCCGTCGCGGGTGAACCAGAGCTGCACGGTGATCGTCCCGTCCGGACCCGGCGACGCGGTGCTGCTCGGGGCGGCGGACGCCGACGGGGTCTGGCGGCTGGTCGACGGCACTGGGGAGGGGGAGCCGGGCGTCGCGCCCGTCCGGGTGGTCGGGGCGGCCGGGGCCGGGCCGAGGGTGCCGGTTCGGGCCGGTGCGCAGCCGGCGGTGAGCAGGAGTAGCGCCGCGAGCGGCGCGATCAGGCGTCGCACCGGTCACCTCCGTGATCGGCGGGCAGTTCGAGACGGAAGCAGGTGCCTCGGCCGACCTCGCTGCGCACCTCCAGCCGCCCGCCGAGCAGTCGGGCGTTCTCCAGCGCGATGGCCAGGCCGAGGCCGCTGCCGGCGCCGGTGCGGGACGGGTCGACCTTGTAGAAGCGGTCGAACAGGTGCGGCAGGTGCTCGGCGGGGATGCCGGCCCCCTGGTCGATGACCTCGACGATCAGCGACTTCCCGGTGTGCCGTACCTCGGCCCGGACCTCGCCACCGCTGTGCTCGACCGCGTTGGACATCAGGTTGGCCAGCACCCGTTCCAACCGGCGCGGGTCGATGCCGGTCGGGGGCGCCGCGCCGGCCACGGTCACCCGGTCGGCCCAGCCTCGCGCCTCGGCGATCCCGCGCAGCAGCGCGACCACGTCCACCGGCCGGACCGACACGGCCTCCCGCCCGGCGTCCAGGCGGGAGATCTCCATCAGCTCCTCGACGAGCCGGCGCAGCCGGACCACGTCGGTGACGAGGAGCTCGGCCGCCCGGCGGCTGTCGGCGGGGAGGGTGTCCAGCTGGTCGGCCAGCAGCGACGCCGCCGCCACCAGGGCGGTGACCGGGGTACGCAGTTCGTGCGCCACGTCGGCGGTGAACCGCCGCTCGCGGGCCTGCGCCTGGGACAGTGCCTCGATCTTCGTCTCCAGTGCCTCGGCCATCTCGTTGAAGGACGCGGCCCACACGCTGAACTCGTCCCGGCCGCCGACCGGCAGCCGGGTGTGCAACAGCCCCTCGGCGACCGCCCGCGCCGCCCGGCTGGCGCGGCCGACCGGTTCCAGGGTCCGCCGGGCGAGCGTGTTGCCGACGGCGGCGGCGAGCAGCACCACCGCGACCCAACCGACCGCCAGCGCGGTGCGGAGCTGGTGGAGGTCGTCGACCAGGTCGTCCTCCACGGTCACCACGTACAGTTCGGCGGTGGAGCCGGGGATGCGGCCGCCGACCACCAGCAGCTGCGGCCGGGCGCCGTCGGGTGTGCGTTGGAAGCCCAGCTGTCCGGCGGCGACAGTGTCCCGCAGCGCCCGGCCGGGCGTCGTCGCGTACCGGGGGTTCGACGCCTGGACGTCGTCGGTGACCAGCAGCACCGGCCGCCCGTTCTGCGCGAAGCTGGCCAGCAGGTCCGCCCGGCGGGTGTCGGTCAGCGGCAGGAACTGCGCGGCGAGGACGAGCTGATAGCGGGCGTCGGCCGCGGCGCGTTGCAGCGAGCCGTCGAACCGGGCCTGCTGCAGCATCAGGTACGACCCGGTGGCGAGGGCGCCGGCGGACACCCCGGCGATGAGGACGAACGCGATGACGAGCCGGCGCCGCAGGCGTCCGGGTGCGACGCTCCCCGCCGTCATCACGTCACCCCGTCGAGAGCTTGTAACCCGCCCCGCGGACGGTCCTGATCAGTGTCGGGGCGCCGGGGTCGTCCTCCACCTTGGCGCGCAGCCGCTGCACCGCCACGTCCACCAGGCGGGAGTCGCCGAGGTAGGTGTGCCCCCACACCCGGTCGAGCAGCAGTTCGCGGGTGAACACCCGGCCGGGGCGGCGGGCCAGCTCCAGCAGCAGCCGGAACTCCGTGGTGGTGAGGGGCAGCTCGCGACCCGCCTTGCGGGCCACGAACCGGGTCGGGTCGATCTCCAGTGGACCGGCCGTCACGGTGGTCTCCTCGACCGGGGCGACGGTCCGGCGCAGCACCGCGCGGACCCGGGCGACCAGCTCCGGCAGGTCGAACGGTTTGCGCAGGTAGTCGTCCGCGCCGCACTCCAGCCCGACGACCACGTCGATGGTGTCGGTGCGGGCGGTGAGCATCAGGATCGGCACCTGGCTGGTGCGCCGGATCTGCCGGCACACCTCGAAGCCGTCGAGGCCGGGCAGCATCACGTCGAGCACGATCAGGTCGACCGGCCGGGCCCGCCAGGCGGCGAGGGCCGCGGGCCCGTCCACCGCGGTCTCCACTCGGAACCCGGACCGCCGCAGACCGAGGGCGGTGACCTCCCGGATGGAGGCATCGTCCTCGACCACCAGCACGCGGCCCTCCATGACACGCTCAGGGTAGCCCGGTGCGACGCCGCGGATCCCTGACGCAACGGTCGGTGATGGGGACCGGTCGGCCCCCATCACCGTCGACGGGCTCACGCCTGCCACTTGTGGGCCACGTCGAGGACGATCCGGCTGTGCGTACCCGGGCCGCTGAGCACGAAGACCCGGTACGGCAGCCGGGCACGGACGCCGACGGCGAAGGTGGTGTAGCCCTCGAAGCTGCCGCCGAACACCACGTCCCGCAGGGTGCGGTAGCCGAGCACGGTCGCGGCGTGCTCACCGGCGCGGTACGGCACGGTGGCGACGTGGCTGTCGTCGTACGCGGGCGCCCGCAGCGACACCCGCAGCAGCGCGCCCCCGGCGGTGTACGGGGACAACGCCAGCCCCTGCCCCTCGGTGTACGTCTCCCCGTACGCGACCGAGAAGCCGTTCGCCGGGCCGGCGAACTCGAAGACCACCCGGTCCCAGCATTCGTGCCGCCCGGTGCGGACCTCGACCAGCGGATCGGTGCTGAGCGCGCCGCCCGCCTTGGCCGTGCTGCCCCAGGTGATCCCGCAGTACGGTGCGGCGGCCGCCGTGGCGCCGCCCGCGCCCGCGACCAGTCCGCCGAGGGCGACCACCAGCGCCAGCAGTGCTCTCCTCAGTCTCATTGCTGTCCTCCTGTCGATGCTCCGGACGGCCACCGGACCGTCTCCGGTGGTCCCGGACTCGACGGTCGACCCGTCGTGCCACAGTGGCTTCGCAGCCGGGTAACCGCCGGGTAACAGCCGTGGCGAACCGCCGGCCCGGGCCGGCGTCAGCGGTCCACCGCCGGCAGCGCCGCCGGGTCGGCCAGGGCCCGCAGCGGCGAGCGGAACACCGGGAGCCAGGTGAGCGCCGCGCCGACCGCGCCGACCCAGACCGAGGTACGCGGGCTCGCGTACTGGCCGAGCAGGCCGGCCAACCCGGCGCCGACCGCGATCGCGCCGGTCAGCAGGAACCGGAAGGTGGCGTTCATCCGGCCGAGCAGCCCGTCCGGGGTGACCCGTTGCCGCAGGCTCACCCCGATCACGTTGCCGATCCCGGTCCGCCAGGCCAACGCCAGCCAGCCGAACCCGGCCAGCCACAGCCACGGCCCGGTGTCGACCAGCGCGACCAGCGCGCCGGCCGGCGCCACCAGCACCCCGGGCAGCCACAGCGCGCGGCCGTGCCCGATCCGAGCGGCCAACGGACGGGCCGTCACGGCGCCCAGCAACGCGCCGACCCCACCGGCGCCGAGGAAGAGCCCGAGCAGACCGGCGCCGAGCCCGAGCTCGCGCAGGAAGAGCACCGGCAGCATGGTGGTCATCAGGTTGACCGTGAGGTTGATGCCGGCCAGCGAGACGGCCAGCGGGCGCAGCAGGGGGTTGCCCAGCACGTGCCGTACCCCCTCGGTGAGCTGCCGGACGAAGCCGCCGGCCGGCCGGTCGCGCCCGGTCGCGGTCGCGGCCGCGGGGCGTACCCGGGCGAGGGCGAGCGCGGAGAGCAGGTGGGTGACCGCGTTCACGGCCAGCGCCACCGGTGCACCGAGCCACTGCACGATCAGGCCACCGAACCCCCGGCCACCGATCTGCACGGTGGCGTTGGTGGTCATCAACAGGGAGTTCGCTGCCACCAGCCGGTCCCGGCCCACCCGCACCAGCTCCGCGGAGGCGTTGATCGCGGGGGCCGGCCCGGCCGCGGAACCGGGTCGCGCAGAATGAACGGATGTCCGCCCGTACCCCCTTGGTGTCCTGCGTCTTCGTCTGCCACGACGGCGCCGGCCGGCTGCTGCTCGCCCGGCGCGGCCCCGGCGCCCGCGACGAGCCCGGCACCTGGGACACCGGCGCGGGCGCGCTGGAGTTCGGCGAGACGTTCGAAGCCGCCGTCACCCGCGAGGTCCGCGAGGAGTACATCGCCTCGCCGCTGACCATCACCCTGCTCGGGGTCCGCAACGTGCTGCGCGACGACCCGCCGTCGCACTGGGTGGCAGTGGTCTTCGCCGTTCGGGTCGACCCGGCCACGGTCGCCATCGGCGAGCCGCACAAGTTCGACCGCCTCGGCTGGTACACCCGCGCCGCGCTGCCCGCGCCGCTGCACTCGCAGCTCGCGCCGACCCTGGCCCTGCTGCCGGAGCACCTCGACCGTTTACTGTGACCGGATGCCGCTGACCCGCCGCCGACTCCTACAGGCTTTCGGCGCCGCCGCCGGCCTCACCGGCCTCGGCGCAGGCGGCGTCGCGCTGGTCGACGCGGAGGTGCTGCCCGGCCGCTCGGTGCTCAACCACGCCCTCGGCCGGTGCGACGCCCACCCGCCGGACGCGCCGCACGCGGCGGCGCCCCCGCCGGTCACCGGCAGCTTCCGCTCCGCGGCGCGCCGCCGGGAGGTCGGCTTCGCCATCGCCTACCCACCCGGATACGCCCCGGACGCGCCGCTGCCCGTCTGCCTGGCCCTGCACGGGTACGCGGCCGACGCCCGCACCGCCGTGGGCGCGGCCGGGTACCCCGGGTTCCTCGCCGGCGCGCTGCCCGACGGGGCGACCCCGTTCGCCCTCGCCGCGCCCGACGGCGGGAACGGGTACTGGCATCCGCACGCGGATGACGACCCGCTCGGCATGCTGGTCGACGAGTTCCTGCCGCTGCTCGCCGACCGCGGCCTGCGGACCGACCGGTTCGCGGTGGCCGGCTGGTCGATGGGCGGCTACGGCGCGCTGCTCGCCGCGCTGACCCACCCCGACCGGTTCCGGCTGGTCGTGGCCACCTCGCCGGCGGTCTTCCGTTCGTACTCCGACGCCCGGCGGGTCAACGCCGGCGCCTTCGACAGCCCGCAGGAGTGGGCCCGCTACGACGTCGCCGCCCGCGCCCGCGAGTTCGCCGGGCTGCCGGTGCGGATCGCCATCGGCGCGGCGGACCCGTTCACCCCGGCGGTACGCACCCTGCGCGACCGACTGCTCGAACCCGGCGTCGTGGAGATCGGCACCGGCTGCCACGACGGCGACTACTGGCGGTCGGTCGCGCCCCGCCAGGTACGCGCGATCAGCGCGGCGCTGGCGGGTTGACCTGGCCGGAACCGTCCACGCGGAACCCCTCAGGCCGAGTGGTGGATCAGGGCTCGGCGGGCCGGACCCGGCCGGAAGGACAGCACCGGCGGGTGGGTGCCGCCCCCGACTTCCGACCACGACGGAGGCCGCTGGGCCGGAACCCGGCGGGCTCCCGGCGGCCCCGATCCGCGGGCCGATTCGGCGGCCGGCCGGGCCGGCTGCGCCGGCGCGGGGCGGCCGGCCGGGGTGATGCCCAGCTCCCGCATCCGATCGGCGTACGCGCGGTAGCGCCGCTCGGCCTCGCCGTGCCGGCCCGCCGAGCGGAGCACCTGCACCAGTTCCAGGTGCGCGTCCTCGTCGTACGGGTCCCTGTGCACCAGCCGCATCAGGTAGCTCAGCTGCTGGTCGGTGTCCGCGGCGTGCTGGACGAGCCCCCGCAGCACGCTGGTGTGCGCCGCCTGCGCCTCCTCGCGCAGCGGCTGCGCCCAGTCGTCGTACGGGTCGTCGGCGAGGAAGTCCCCGCCGTAGAGCTCGTCGGCGCGGACCAGCAACCGGGGCGCGTCCGGGGCCCCGGCGCGCTGCGCGGCCTGCGCCTCCTCGGCGGCGGTGAGGAACGCCTCGACGTCCACGTCCACCACGTTCAGGTCGATCGCCACCGAGCTGCGGTCGGCCAGCACCGCGCCGCGCCCGTCCCCCTGCCGGCTGCCGAGCACCCGGCGCAGCGTGGACAGCAGCACCGACAGTCGGTTGCCGGTCCGCGCCGGCGTCTCGTCCGGCCACAGCAGCTCCATCAGCCGGCTCCGGGGCACCGCCCGGCCCCGGTGCGCGACCAGCATCTTCAGCAGGTCCCGGGCCTTCTTCGACTGCCACTCGCCATAGGGGACGACCTTCCCGGCCCGGAACACCCGGAAGTCGCCGAGGGTGTGCACCACCACGGCCGGCACCCGCAGCGTGATCGCGGTGAGCCCGTCGGCGACGCCCGGGTCCAGCCGTACTCCGCAGCGGCGCAGCTGCTGCTCGGCGCCTTCGGCGCCGCGGCGGGCCCGCCGGCCCTGCAACCGGGCGGCGATCAGCCGGATCGCCGCCTCCTCCGCCCGGTCGCCCAGCTCCTGACAGAGGGCCGCGGCATCGTCGAGCAGCCCGGTGGCGGCCCGCGGGTCCGCCGCGGCCAGCACGGTCAGCTGGAGCGCCTGGACCAGGGTGGCCTGCCGCCGGTCGAGGGTGGCGCCGGTGCGGGCGTCGGCCGCGTCGTGGTGGGCCCGGGCGGTGTCGCCGGCCAGCAGCGCCACCCAACCGCGTGCCAGCAGGGCGTACGGCCGCTCGGCGTCCCCGGCCAGGGTCACCGCCCGCTCGGCCAGCTCCCGGGCGGCGCGCAGGTCGTCGGCAGCGCGCACCCGGGCCAACTCGGCGAGGACCCCGACCCGCAGCGACGGCCGGCGGGGACCCGCGTCGAGGGCGGCGAGGGCCTGCTCCAACGCCTGCCGCGCCTGCCTCGGCTCGCGCCGACGGCGGTGCACCGTCCCGAGGGTGGCCAGCGCAAACCCCTCGTCCGAGGCGACCCCGGCCAGGTCCCGTAGCCGCTGCCCGGCGGCGCCGTCGGCGAGCGCGTCCTCCAGCCGGCCGAGCTGGCACTTGGCGGCGGCGACGAGGCTCAGGGCGTACGGCTCGTGGCCGGTGCAGCCGGTCGCCTCGGTCAGCCGGACGGCCGCCTCGGCGTGCCGCAGCGCGCGCCCGGCGTCGCCGGTCCCCAGCGTGTGGTCGGCCAGGTCGAGGTGGACCATCAGCCGGAACAACCCGAGGTCCCCGCGGGCCAGCCCGGCGGCCGGGTCGGGGCCGCCCCGGGCGGCCGCCTCGTCGCCGCCCGCCGCCGCCAGCAGCACGCCGAGCCGGGCGATCGCCTCCGCCGCCGCGGGCATCCGGCAGCCGGCGGCGGCCAGCTCGGCCTCCTCGACGTCGGCCGCCGCCCGGTCCAGTTCGCCGGCGACGAGGTGATGCGCGCCGGCGAAGCAGTGGACCTGCACCGCGTCGACGCCGGTGGCACCGATCGGCGCGCCGACCAGCCGGGCCAGTGCCTCGTCCGGCTCCCCGGCGAGGTGCCGGCGCAGCGCGCCCCGCCAGGTGTCGCCCAGTGGGTGACGGCGCGCGGCGGGGCCGAACAGCTCCGGCTGGGCCACCAGCCACAGGTGTGCGGCGACGCGATCACCGGCGTCGGCCAACCGGCGCAGCGCGCTGCCCAGCTCGGCGTCGCCCGGCGCGCGGTCGTCCGGCGATCGCAACATCCGTCGCTCGTCCTTCCGTCCGCTCCGGCTGGGCGTCGACGCGCGCCAGACCGGCCTGACCTGGTCTCCGGACATCCACCGCTCCTGGGGTCTCTCGTGGAGGATCGGGCGTGCGGAGAGGAACCGACGCGATACGCGTGGTCGCCCGGTCTAGCCTCCCCGGGCACGATCATTGCCCCCATCGACCATCATCGCCATAACCAAAAGAGTCGGTGTACTTACTGACTGCTATGCGCTATTGGCCTATGTCCACGCTCAGGGTTCCGTCAGGGTGCCGGAACGGCACCCGCAGAGGCCGTACAAGCAACCGGCACGGGCCGTCCGCAGAATCCCGGTCGTCGCATGTCACCTGCCGATCGGAGTTGAGATCCGATGACCGAACAGCCGCAGGTCCGCGCCGTGCCGGAGCCGCCCGAGCTGCCGTACCCGCCGGCCCCGACCGGCGCGGACACGGCCGTCGCGGCGGTGCCGGGCGGGCCGGTCGAGCCGCTGGTCGCCGCCCTGGCCGGGCTGCTCGCGCTGCTGCAGCGCCGCACCGGCCGGCGCGACCTGCTCGCCGAGGTGCCCGCCGGCGGCGGCTGGCTGCCGGTGCCGGTCCGGCTCCCCGCCGACCCCACCTGGCGCGAGCTGTGCGACCTGGTCCACGCCGGGCTGGCGGCGAGCCGGGAGCACGGCACGGTCGTCGAGGTCCACCGGCCAGTGGCCTCCGTCAGCGCCGATCCGCTTCCGCCGGACGCCCGGGGCGAGCTGCGACTCACGGTCGGGCAGGCGGACGGCCGAGCGGTGGTGACCGTACGCCACCGGCACGCCGGGCCGGTCGCCGCGGAACTCGCCTTGCTGCTCGCCCGGGCCGACGCGCGGCCGGACGGGCGACTGTCCGACCTGTCCCTGCTGGACGAGGACACCCACCGGCGGACCGTGGTGGCGGCGAACGCCACCGACACCGCGTACCCCCGGGACCGGTCGGTGCCGGAGCTGTTCGCCGAGTGGGCCGCCCGCCGCCCGGACGCCCCGGCGCTGCGCGACGGGGACCGGGTGCTCAGCTACCGGGAGCTGGACCGGCGCGCGAACCGGTTGGCCGGTCGGCTGCGCGCCCTCGGCATCGGCGGGGAGTCCCTGGTCGGTCTCTGCTTCGCCGACACCGCCAGCTGGGTGGTGGCCGCGCTGGCCACCCTCAAGGCGGGGGCGGCGTACCTGCCGCTGGACCCCGGGTACCCGGTCGAGCGGCTGGGTCTGATGTGCGCCGACGCCCGCCCGGCGGTGCTGCTGCACCCGGCCGCGCTGGCCGACCGGCTGCCCGACGACGGCACCCCCCGGCTCGCCCTGGACGGGCTCACCGACGCCGGACCGGACGCGCCGTCGGCCGTCACCGTCCACCCCGACCAGCTCGCGTACGTCATGTACACCTCCGGCTCGACCGGCCGGCCCAAGGGCACCGGGGTCAGCCACCGCAACATCGTCCGGCTGGTCCGCGACACCGACTTCGTCGACGTCCACCCCGACGACGTGATGGGCCAGGCGGCGACCATGTCCTTCGACGCGGCCACCCTCGAGGTGTGGGGCGCGCTGCTCAACGGCGCCTGCCTGGCCGATCTGGACATCAATGACGTCATCGTCCCGGACCGGCTGCGGGAACGGCTGGGCGAGGCCGGCGTGACGATGATGTTCCTGGCCACCTCGGTGGCCCGGCAGCTGGCGACCGAGGCGCCCGACGCCCTCGCCGGCCTGCGCTACCTCACCTTCGGCGGCGAGCAGGCCGACCGCACCGCGGTCCGCCGGCTGCGCGCCGCCTGCCCGGACACCGCCCTGGTCAACGGGTACGGTCCGACCGAGGGCACCACCTACACCACCACGTACGACTGTGCCCGGCTCACCGACGCCGACCCGGTGGTGCCGATCGGCGGCCCGATCGCCAATACCCGCGTCTACGTGCTCGACCAGCACCTCCAGCCGGTGCCGCCGGGCGTCCTCGGCGAGCTGTTCATCGGTGGCGACGGGGTGGCCCGCGGCTACCTCGGCCGCCCCGGTCAGACCGCCGAGAAGTTCCTGCCCGACCCGTTCGGGCCGCGCCCCGGCGGCCGGCTCTACCGCACCGGCGACCTGGTGCGGCAACGCCCCGACGGGCTGATCGAGTTCGTCGGGCGGGTCGACCACCAGGTGAAGATCCGCGGCTACCGGGTCGAGCCCGGCGAGGTGACCGAGGCGCTGCGCGGCGGCGGCCAGGTCCGCGACGCGTACGTCCGGGCCGACCGGGACGCGGCCGGCGACTGCCGCCTGGTCGCCTACGTGGTGCCGGCCGACGGAGTGGACGTGGCCGCGGTCCGTGCCCGGGCCCGTGAGCAGCTCCCCGACCACCTGGTGCCGGCCGTGTTCGTGCCGTTGGCCGCGCTGCCGCTCAACCGCAACGGCAAGGTCGACACCGCCGCGCTGCCCGCGCCGGACGAGGCCGCCGAGCCGGGGGCGGCGGCGCTGCGTACCTCCACCGAGCGAACGGTGGCCGAGATCTGGCAGGACGTGCTCGGCGTGCCGGTGCGCGGCCGCAACGACGACTTCTTCGACCTGGGCGGGCGGTCGCTCAAGGCCACCCGGGTCCGGTCCCGCCTCTCCGCCGCGATCGGGGCGGAGGTGCCGCTGCGGCTGGTCTTCGACCACCCGACCGTCGCCGCGCTGGCCGCCGCGGCCGACGAGATCGCCGCCGCGTCGGGCCGGCCGGCGGTCCCCGCCAGGACCGCCGGGGCGTTGCCGGACGGGCCGCCGGCCGCCGACCTCGCCGGCCTGCTCGACCAGCTCGAACACGGGGCGGGCACCCGGTGAGCGCCACCCTCGGCCCCGACGAGCTGCGCCACCGGGTCGACGCCCTGCCGCCCGAGCGGCGCCGGGCCTTCCGGTCCGCGATCCGCGCCGACGGCGACCGGTACGGGGTGCACCCGCTCACCGCCGCGCAGGAGTGGATGCTGCTGCTGGCCCAGCTCCGCCCGGGCAGCCCCGCCTACCACGTGCCGTACCGGGTGGACCTGCGCGGCGAGCTGGACGTGGTCGCGCTACGTGCGGCGCTGGACCTGGTGGTGGCCCGGCATGAGGCGCTGCGCACCGTCTTCGTGCCGCTGGACGGCCAGCCGTACCAGTTCGTGCTGCCGCCGGCCGGGCTGCCGCTGGACGTGGTCCAGGTCGCCCCGGCGGAGATCGACGCGTACGCGGCCGCCGAGGCGGTGCGCCCGTTCGACCTGGCCCGGGGGCCGCTGGTCCGGGCCACCCTGTGCCGCACCGGCCCGGTCGACTGGACGCTGCTGCTCTCCCTGCACCACGTGGTCTGCGACGGCTGGAGCATCGGCCTGCTCTTCGACGAGCTCTCCGCCGCGTACGCGGCCCGCCGGGCCGGCCGGGAGCCGGCGCTGCCGCCGGTGCCGCGGGACGTGCCGGCCGCCCTCGCCCAGGACCGGCAGCTCGACCCGGCCGAGCTGACCCGCCGCCTGAACTGGTGGCGCGACGCCCTCGCCGGCGCGCCGCCGGGTCTCGACCTGCGCACCGACCGGCCCCGCCCGGCCGAGCTGGAGGACGCCGGCCACGAGATCGAGTTCTCCTGGCGCACCGCACTGGCTGACCGGGTGGCCGAGGCCGGCCGGCGCACCGGCGTCACCCCGTACATGATCTTCGCGGCCGGCTGGGCCGCCCTGCTGCACCGGCGCAGCCAGCAGCCGGACCTGCTGATCGCCACCCCGGTGGCGAACCGGCAGACCCTCGACAGCGAGAACGCGGTCGGCTTCTTCGTCAACACCCTCGTGCTGCGCAGCCGGGTCGACGGCGGGCTCACCTTCGCCGGCCTGCTCGACCAGCTCCGGGACCGGGCGCTCGGCGCGCTCACCGACCCGGTGCCCTTCGACGCCCTGGTGCAGGAGCTGCGGCCGGACCGGGACCGCGGCCGCCACCCGCTCGCCCAGGTGATGTTCGCCGTCGAGGACGGCTGGGAGGAGCGGCTCACCCTGCCCGGGCTCACCGTGCTGGCCAGCGGCGAGACGCACACCGGTACGTCCATGTTCGACCTGACCCTCACCGTCATTCCCCGCGAGGGACGCATCGACGGGCGGGTCGAGTACCGCACCCGGCTCTTCGACGAGTCCACCGCCCGCGCCTTCGCCGACCAGCTCGACACCCTGCTCACCGCCGCGCTCGCCGACCCGGACACCCCGGTCGACCGGCTGCCGCTGCTCACCCCTGCCGCCGGCCGGGAACTGGTCGCCCGGTGGGCCGCTACCGCGCCGCCGCCGGACGACCGGCTCACCCTGCCCGACCTGGTCGCCCGCCGGGCCGCCGCGACCCCGGACGCGGTCGCCGTGGCGTACCTCGACGGGACCCTGACCTACGCGGAGCTGGACGACCGGGCCACCCGGCTCGCCCGCACGCTGCGGGCCCGCGGGGTGCACGACGAGAGCACCGTCGGGGTGTGCCTGCCCACCGGCCCGGAGTGGGTGGTCGCCTTCCTCGCCGTCCTCCGGGCCGGCGCGGTCTACCTGCCGCTGGACCCGCAGCTACCGGCGGCCCGGCTCGCCCACCTGCTCGCCGACGCCGACGTGCGGCTGGTGGTCACCGCGACCGGGGCCGACGAGGCGCTGCCCGGCACCGACGTACCGCTGCTGCGCCTCGACGACCCCGGTCCGCCCGGCCACCTGGAGCTGCCGACCCCGCACCCGGACGCCGCCGCCTACCTCATCTACACCTCCGGCTCCACCGGCCGGCCCAAGGGGGTGATCGGCACCCACCGGGGGCTGCGTAACCTCGCCGCGGCGCAGGCCCGGCTCGTCGGCGTACGCCCCGACGACCGGGTCCTCCAGTTCCACTCGATCAGCTTCGACGTGTCCCTGTCCGACATGGTCACCGCGCTCACCGCCGGCGCGACCCTGCGACTGCCCGGCCCGGACGAGCGCACTCCCGGCCCGGACCTGGCCGCCGCGCTCACCCGGCATCGGATCACCGTCGCCGACCTGCCGCCCGTCGTCCTCGACGCCCTCGACCCGGCCGCCGTGCCGGAGCTGCGGGCGCTCACCGTCGGCGGCGAACCCTGCGCCCCGGACGTCGCCGCCGCCTGGTCGCGCGGCCGGCTGCTGGTCAACGGGTACGGCCCGACCGAGGCCACGGTCACCGCCACCGCCGCCCGCTGTGTCCCCGACGACGTCGAGCTGCCCATCGGCCGGCCCTTGTCCGGGGTACGCGCGTACGTGCTCGACGCCGAACTCCGGTCGGTCCCGTCCGGGGTGCCCGGGGAGCTGCACCTGGCCGGTGCCGGGGTGGCCCGCGGCTACCTGGGCGACCCGGCGCTGACCGCCCGACGCTTCCTGCCCGACCCGTACGTCCCCGGCGAGCGGATGTACGCCACCGGCGACCTGGTCCGCTGGCGCGCCGACGGTCAGCTCGTCTTCCTCGGCCGGGCCGACGACCAAGTGAAGATCAACGGCTACCGGATCGAACTGGGCGAGGTGGAGGCCCGGCTGCGCGACTGCCCCGGGGTACGCCGGGCCGCCGCCGTGGTGCGGACGGACCAGCCCGGCGGGCGGCGGTTGGTCGGCTACCTCGTCGGCGACGGACTCGACGTGGAGGAGGTACGCCGGGAACTGCTCCGGCAGTTGCCCCGCTACCTGGTGCCCGCGGCGTTCGTGCTGGTCCCCGACCTGCCGATGACGGCCAGCGGCAAGCTCGACCCGGCCCGGCTCCCAGCTCCCGCGGTGATCCGCTCCGCCGGCACGTACGTCGCCCCGGACGGCGAGTTGGAACGGGCCGTCGCGGACACCTGGCGGGAGGTCCTCGGCGTGGCCGAGGTGGGCGCGCACGACAACTTCTTCGACCTGGGCGGCACCTCGATGCTGCTGGCCCGGGTGCAGACCCGGCTGGGGGAGCGGCTCGGCCGGCCGGTGCCCGCCGTCGAACTGTTCCGGCACCCGACCGTCGCGCTGCTGGCCCGCTACCTGGGTGGCGTGGACGCGACGCGGGCGGCCGCGCCGGCCGGGGAGCCCGCCGCTGCCCGGCGACGGGACGAACGTAAGCAGGCGCTGGCCGACCGGGCCCGGCGGGTCCGCCCGGTGCCGGTGGGGGAGGGACGGCCATGACCGCGCAGGAGACCGGGCTGGAGATCGCCGTCGTCGGGATGGCCGGCCGCTTCCCGGGCGGCGCCGACGTCGACGAGCTGTGGCGGACCGTGCTGGCGGGGCGGGAGGCGATAACCCGGTTCAACCCGGAGGAACTGGCCGTCGCCGGGGTGTCCGAAGAGGACCGCAACCACCCCGACCACGTACCGGCGCACGGCGCGCTGCCCGAGGTCGACCGCTTCGACGCCGCCTTCTTCGGCTACTCGCCGCGGGACGCCCGGCTGATCGATCCGCAGCAACGGATCTTCCTCGAGTGCGCCTGGGCGGCCCTGGAACGGTCCGGCCACCTCACCGGCGACCCGAACCGCCTGGTCGGCGTCTACGCCGCCTGCGCGGCCAGCGGCTACCTGCTGCACCACCTGTTCCGCAACCCGGCCCTGGACTCCGTCTCCGAGTACGAGTTGATGCTCGCCAACGACAAGGACTCGCTGCCCACCCGGGTGGCGTACCACCTGGACCTGCGCGGGCCGGCGGTGGCCGTGCAGACCGCCTGCTCCTCGTCGCTGGTCGCGGTGCACCTGGCCGTGCAGGGACTGCTGGCCCGGGAGTGCGACGTGGCGCTCGCCGGCGGCGCGCACGTCCGGCTGCCCGGCGGCACCGGCTACCGGTACGAGGCCGGCGGCATCATGTCCCGGGACGGGCACTGCCGCCCGTTCGACGCCCGCGCCACCGGCACCGTGGGCGGCGACGGCGCGGCCCTGGTGGTGCTGCGCCGGCTCGCCGACGCCCGCCGCGACGGCGACCCGATCTACGCGGTCATCCGCGGCTCCGCGGTCAACAACGACGGCCGGATGAAGGTGGGCTTCACCGCCCCCGGGGTGGACGGGCAGGTCGCGGTGATCCGCGCCGCCCAGCAGGTCGCCGAGGTCGATCCGGCCACCATCGGCTACGTCGAGGCGCACGGCACCGGCACCGACCTGGGCGACCAGATCGAGCTGCGCGCGCTCGGCGAGGCGTTCCGGGGCGCCGGCGCCGGCCGGTGCGCGCTCGGCTCGGTCAAGGCGAACCTCGGCCACCTCGACGTCGCCGCCGGGGTCACCGGGCTGATCAAGGCGGCGCTGGCACTGCACCACCGGGTGGTGCCGCCCAGCCCGTACTGCACCCAGCCGCACCCAGGCCTCGCCGACGGGCCGTTCCGGGTCAACACCGCGCCGCTGCCCTGGCCGGATCTGGGGGCGCCGCCACGCGCCGCGGTCAGCTCCTTCGGCATCGGCGGCACCAACGCGCACGTGGTGCTGGAGGCCGCCCCCGCCGCCACGCCCGCCGCGCCGGCCGCCGACGGGCCGCAGTTGCTCGTCCTCTCCGCCCGGGACGCCGACGCGCTCGACCGGGCCCGCACCCGGCTCGCCGCCCACCTCGCCGAGCAACCGGAACTGCCGCTCGCCGACGTCGCGTACACCCTGCGGACCAGCCGGCGGGAGTTCCCGTACCGGCTGGTCACGGTCGCCGGCGGCGCCAAGGAGGCCGGCGCGCAGCTCGCCGACCGCGATTCGGCGCTGGTCCGCGCCGGCGTGGTGGGGGAGGCCCCGGCGGGCGTCGCGCTGCTCTTCCCCGGCCAGGGCGCCCAGTACGCGGCCATGGGCCGCACCCTGCACCGGACCGAGCCGGTCTACCGGGCCGCCTTCGACCGCTGCGCCGCGCTGCTCCGTCCCCACCTGGACGTGGACCTGCGCACGCTGCTCTGCCCGCCCGGCGACGCGGTCCCGGCGACCCCGGAACTGGACGAGACCTGGCTGACCCAGCCGACCCTGTTCGCCGTCGAGTACGCCCTCGCCGAGCTCCTCCGGCACCGGGGTCTGCGGCCGGCGGCGCTGGCCGGGCACAGCCTCGGCGAGTACGTCGCCGCCTGCCTGGCCGGCGTCTTCACCCTCTCCGACGCGCTTGCCACCGTCGCCGTACGAGGCCGGCTGATGCAGGCGCGGGAGCCCGGCGCGATGCTCTCCGTCGACCTGCAGGTCGAGGAGGTCGAGGTGCTGTTGTCCCCGGAGGTGTCGGTGGCCGCCGCCAACGCGCCCCGGCTGACCACCGTCTCCGGCGGATCCGCCGCCGTCGCCGCGCTCGCCGCCGAGCTGCGCGGACGCGGCGTCGCGTGCCGGGAGCTGCGCACCTCGCACGCCTTCCACTCGGCCATGATGGACGCCGCGCTGCCCGGCTTCGCCGCCCACCTGCGGGGCGTGCCACTGCGCCCGCCGGCGCTGCCCGTGGTGTCCAACGTGACCGGCCGCTGGCTGACCGACGACGAGGCCACCGACCCGGACTACTGGGTGCGGCAGCTGCGCCGGCCGGTCCGCTTCAGCGCCGGGGTGGAGCTGCTCCTGGCCCAGCGGTACGCGCTCGCCGAGGTGGGTCCGGGACGTACCCTGGCCACCCTTGCCCGGCAGCACGAGGCGGCCCGTGGGACCACCGTGGTGACCACCCTCCCCGCCGACCGCTCCCCGGCCGGCGAGGACGCCGCG
Organism: Micromonospora sp. NPDC005806; assembly: GCF_042871425.1. NCBI lineage: Bacteria > Bacillati > Actinomycetota > Actinomycetes > Micromonosporales > Micromonosporaceae > Micromonospora > Micromonospora sp. NPDC005806. Next base: position 30,608 of record NZ_JBIAIL010000027.1, read on the forward strand.
GTGACCGGGGCGCTCGGCCGGCTCTGGCTGGGCGGAGTCCCGCTGGCCTGGCCCGACGGCGACCTCCCACGCCGGCGGGTGCCGCTGCCGACGTACCCGTTCGCCCGCCAGCGGCACTGGGTGGAGCGGCCGCCGACGGCACCTTCGGCGCCGGCCGCGCCCGAGCTGCCGGACGCCGCACCGCCCGCCGAGCCGGTGCCGACCACCGAGGTCCGCGAAGAGCCGTACGAGACGGTGCGCCGGATCTGGGTGGAGCTGCTCGGGGTGGACGACGTCGGCCCGCACGACGACTTCTTCGAGCTGGGCGGGCACTCGCTGCTCGGCACCCGGGTGGTGGCCCGGATCCGCGACGCGCTCGGCGTCGACCTGCCGCCCGGCGCGATCTTCGAATCGCCCACCCCGGCCGCCCTGGCCCGAACGGTCGCCGCGCTGGCCACCCCGGTGCCGGCGCCGCGCGAACCGGCCGACGACCTGCCGCCGGCGGACGACACGCTGACCGACCTGCTCGCGGAGATCCGGGCGCTCCCGCCGGAGCGCCTGGCCCGCGAGCTGCACCTGGCCCGACGCGAGGAGAGGAACGGCGATGGTTGACGAGCACCGGGTCCTGGTCAACGACGAGGAGCAGTACGCGCTCTGGCCCCGGCACAAGGAGATCCCGCCCGGGTGGCGGGACGCGGGCTGCGCCGGCAGCCGGCAGGACTGCCTCGACTTCGTCGACCGCACCTGGACCGACATGCGCCCGCGCAGCGTCCGCGACCACCTGGCCGCCACTCAACCCTGACCCGGGGTGGCGCGGCTCCTCCCGGGCATGGCGGCTCCGTTCCGGGGTATGCGCGCCCGGCGGGTCCGAACGGGCCTGCGGCGGCCCGGGGCCGACCCGACGGCGTGATCAGGGGCAGATGGCGCGAGATGTGGTTGAGCTGCGCGTACACGGGGTCTCCGGAGTACGGGCCGAGGCGCTGCTGGACCACCCGGTGGTGGTCCGGGTCGCTGGTGACCGGAGCGCCGGATTCTACCGACCCCGCCCGGGGTTCGGCGTCACCACCGGGCCGGCCGGCGTCACCATCGAGGCGTACCAGTGGCGGAACCTGACCGTCGGAACCGTGGCCCGAACCGTGGCGCTGCTGTTCCTGCTGCCCTTCATGTTCAGCAACCTTGCGGCGTGGCTCCGGCCCCCGGCCCGTGGCGGTGGCACCGTGAAGGCCCTGTGTCGGCTGCTCGGGGCCACCATCACGGCCATGTTCGTGCTGGCGGTCATCGGTGTCTTCCTGGATCTGATCGGCTGGCAGTGCGTGTCGTACCAGCCGTGCAGGGCCGGGCGGGGGTACCTGGGCTGGCTCGAGGAGCTGCCGATCGGGCCACGGCTGGTCGTCCTCGCCGTGCTGCCGGCCGCCGCCATCCGGCTCGTCTGGTGGATCGGTTCCCGGTCCGCGCGGGCGTACGAGGAGTTCCACGCCCCGTCCGGCGCCTCCGGAGCCCCGCCCGGGGACCGGCTCGACGCGGACGGCTTCTGGCGGGGAGAGGTGCTGGTCGGACGGCTCCGGTCGATCCACGTGGCGATCGCGTACTTCACGTTGGACCTCAGCATCCTCGTCGCATTCACCGCCCGGCAGCCCAGCGCGGTGGGTATCGCGTTGCTCGCCGTGACCCTGTTGCTCCTGGCGGCCTGCCTCGTGCTGCTCTGCCTGCCCGCGCTGAACGCTCCGCACACCGGCTGGGACTGGACCCGGTCGGTCATCCGGCCGTTGCGCGTGGCCGTCGCCGCGGTCACCGTCCTCACCGTCGGGTACGCCCTCCTGCCGCGTCCCACCGCGCCGGTGGGCGGGGCGCTGCCCGGCTTCGCCCTCAGCGTCAACGTGGTGATCCTCGGCCAGGCCGCGCTGCTGGCGGGGCTCGCCGCGGTCGCCGTGTGGCAGCAGCGCGGGGCACCGCCCGCGGCGCGCGCGTTCTTCCGAGGTCTGGGCGCCCCGGTGTTCGGGGCGATCTCGGCCGGGCTCTCGGCGACCTTCACCGCGGGCATCGTCTACCGGGCGGCCGACGTCCTGGACCGGGGCGCGATCCCCGGCCCGGAGCATCCGCCCCCGCCCGGCGCCCCGCCGCTGGACCCGCCGATCGCCTACCGGTGGGACGCGCTGGGCGCGCTCGCCACCGTGCTGCTGGTCGCCGTCGTGGGCCTGTACGCCGGCCGGTTCAGCCGGCGCCGGCGCGAGCGGCTGGCGGCCCGGATCAGCCAGGAGGACTTCCCCGACGCCCCGCCGGAGGCGGCGACCCGGCTGCGGGCGGTGCGCCGGGTGATCAGCAGGTCCCGCCTCGCGGAGCAGTTCAGCCCACTGCTCATCGTCTACTTCGTGCTCGCGTTGCTCAGTCTCGCGTTCACCGCGCTCGATCTGGCCGAGATCGGGCCGACCCAGCTGGCGCAACAGCTCAGCGGAAACCGCCGCACGTTCGTGGGGCTCGCGGCCTACCTCACCGACGCGGGGACCTTCTCCCTCGGGCTCATCGTCTTCGGGCTGCTGACGATCGGTGTGATGGCCTACTTCTCCCCGGAGGTGCGGCGGGCGGTCGGGGTGCTGTGGGACCTGGGCACCTTCTTCCCCCGTACCACCCACCCGTTCGCGCCGCCCTGCTACGCCGAACGCGCGGTGCCGGAGCTGGCGCGGCGGGTGAGCGCCCTGAGCCGGGAGAAGAAGGTGCTGCTGTCCGGGCACAGCCACGGCTCCGCGCTGGCTGCGGCGGCCATCCTGCAACTGCCACCGGAGACGCTGGGCCGGGTCGCCCTGCTCACGTACGGCTCCCCGCTGCGCCGGCTCTACGGCCACCTCATGCCGGCCTACTTCGGCGACGACGTCATGCGGGAGATCGGTGAGCGGATCGGGTGGCGCTGGCGCAACCTGTGGCGGACCACCGATCCGGTCGGCGGGGCGATCTTCTCCACCCACCGGCCGGGCGACCCGCCGGCCGTCGGCGGGCCGGCCGGTCGCGTCGACGTACGCCTGCGCGACCCTCGGGCGGTCACCATCCCTTCGATGGACACCGTCCCGCCGCCGATCGAGGCGCACTGGCCGTACCACACGGATCCGCGGTACGGCGCCGCCGTCGCCGAACTCGCCGACTCCCTCGACCCGCCGGATTCTGCCGGCCGCGACGCCCGCCGATAGCGTCTCGGGTTCGCCCCGAGCAGGACGGACCGGGCCCGCGTGAGTCACGGACCCGAAGACCACCTGTCGCGGCGCCCACATCCGGCCCGTCCGCGAGCGCCCGTCGGTCCGGGCTCGCCGCCTCTGTCGACGTCACCGCATGTGACGCTCTGCGGCAGCGTGCCACCAGCCGGGCGGGGACGGTCCGTCCACCACCGACGTCGGCTGGTCGGGATGCAGGCCGAGCGAACGCAGCGCCGCGGCGTCGACCATCACCCGGTACCAGCCGTGCCAGCGGCCGTCCGCGCGTGGCCCGCACGCCAGGTCCCAGCGGATCTCGCCCGGCTGGAACGGCATCCAGTCGATGCCCCGGTCGCGCAGTCAACCCCGCACGGCCGCCATCGGCGTCGGGCATCCCGGCAGGTTCTCGTAGCCGGCCACCGTGACCCAGTCGGCCCTGTCGTGCGTCATGCCCTGATGATGCCCGGCCGGCATGGCTCGGGCCAGAGCGGGTACGCAGGGCCCGACCTGGGGAGGTTGGCGGTGGAGTCGTACCCGGCGGTGGAGGACCACGGGCTGATCGGTGACCTGCAGACGGCCGCGCTCATCACCCGCAACGGCACCCTCGACTGGTTCTGCGCGCCCCGGTTCGACTCGCCGAGCATCTTCGGAGGCCTGCTGGACCGGCAGCGGGGCGGATACTTCGAGATCTCACCTGTCGGGGTCGACTACGTCAGCAAACAGCTGTATCTGCCCGGCACACCAATCCTGATCACCCGCTTCCTCAGCGCGGACGGGGTGGGGGAGCTCATCGACTTCATGCCGGTGGCCGGGGAGGTGGCCACCGACCAGCACTGCATCGTCCGGATGGTCCGGGTGGTGCGGGGCAGCATGCGGTTCCGGGTGGTCTGCCGCCCGCGCTTCGATTACGGCCGGGAAGCTCACACCGTCGACTTCAGCGTCGATGGCGCCGTCTTTCGCAGCCGCCACCTCAGCCTCACGGTCAACCCGGTCCAACACAGCGAGCGGCTGCTCGACGAGGGGGACTTACGAGCCGACGAGCAGGACGGAATCACCTTCACCGGCGTGCTCCACGAGGGCGACACCGGCGGGGCGGTGCTGTACACCGCGTCCCCCGAGCCGCCCCGCGTGACGAGCCCGGCCGAGGTCACGGAGATGTACGAGCGGACCCGGGACCACTGGCGGCGCTGGCTCGACTGTTCCCGCTACACCGGCCGGTGGCGGGAGGTGGTCGAGCGCTCGGCGATGACGCTGAAGCTGATGACGTACGCGCCGACCGGTGGCCTGGTCGCCGCTCCGACGGCTGGCCTGCCGGAGCAGGTCGGGGGTCAGCGCAACTGGGACTACCGCTACACCTGGATCCGGGACGCGTCGTTCTCGGTGCAGGCCCTGCTGGGTCTGGGGTTCACCGCCGAGGCGCAGGGGTACCTGGACTGGCTCACCCAGCGCATCCGCGATGCCGACGAAAGCGGCAAGTCGGTGCAGATCATGTACCGGGTGGACGGCTCGCGCGACCTCTCGGAGGAGTTGCTGCCGCACCTGGAGGGCTACCGCGGCTCCGCGCCGGTGCGGATCGGCAACGAGGCGGCCCGCCAGCTGCAACTGGACATCTACGGCGACGCACTCAACTGCCTGCACCTGGCCGGCCTAGAGGGCCTGCGCGGCTCCCACGAGGAGTGGTGCAACGTGACCCGGGTGATCGACTGGCTCTGCGAACACTGGGACCAGCCGGAGGACGGCATCTGGGAGACCCGGGGCGGCCGGCAGGACTTCACCTTCGGCCGGCTGATGTCCTGGGTGGCCTTCGACCGGGCCGTCCGGCTGTCCCACGACCTCGGTCGCCCCGCCGACGTGGTCCGTTGGACGGCGGCACAGAACGCGGTCTACAACCAGATCATGGAGCGCGGCTTCCACCGGGGCCGGGGAGCCTTCGTTCAGCACTACGCCACGGACATCCTCGACGCGTCGCTGCTCGCCATGCCGACCGTCGGGTTCGTCGCGCCGAGTGACCCGATGTGGCAGTCGACCCTGCGGGCGATGGACCGGGATCTGGTCAAGGACAGCCTGGTCTACCGGTACGACCCGCAGGCCTCCCCGGACGGCATGCCGGGCAGCGAGGGCACCTTCACCATGTGCACCTTCTGGTACGTCCAGGCGCTCGCCGAGTCCGGCCGCCTCGACGACGCCCGGCTGACCTTCGAGAAAATGCTCACCTACAGCAGCCCGCTCGGCCTCTACTCAGAGGAGGTCGCGCCGAGTGGCGAGCAGGTCGGCAACTTCCCGCAGGCGTTCAGCCACCTGGCGCTGATCACCACGGCCACCCTGCTGGACCGGCTGCTCGATGCCACACGGTGAGAGGTGCCGGCGGCCCACCGCGGGCACCCCACGGCGTCACTCCTCCGCGAGCCGGTCCGGTGACTCCAGGGCCGCCTTCACCGCTTGGAGGAAGGCGACCGCCTCCCGGCCGTTGACCACCCGGTGGTCGTACATGGCGCTGAGGTTGACGAACCTGCGGACGGCCACCTGGCCGGCCGGGTCGAGGGCCAGCTCGTCCTGGGTGCCGCCGATCGCCACCACGCAGGTCTGGCCGGGGAACACGATCGGCCCGGCGAGCACCACGTCCGGGTCGGTGTGCAGGGATACCACGATGACGCCGCCGGTCAGCTCGCCGGCCCGGAAGCCGTCGCCGCCGGCGCGGGTGCGGAAGTCCATCAGCGTCTCGGCGATCTCCGCGCAGGTCAGCTCCTCGACGTCGCGGATCACCGGGATGAACAGGCCGGTGCCGACGTCGATGGTGACGCCGACGTGCGCCCCCTCGGCGAGCCGTACCGTGTTGCCGTCGGCGGGGGAGGCGAACAGCAACGGGTGGTCCTCGCGCAGCCCGCCGACCGCCTTGACCAGCAGTTCCGGCAGGCCGACCAGGGTGCGGTTGGCGCGGGTGAGCTGCCGGGCCAGCGCGAGCGCGGCGTCGACGCGTACCTTGATCACGGCGAGCGCGGCGGGCACCTCGCGGTGCGACTCGGTGACCACCGCGGCCACCGCGCGCTGCGACCGGGGGAGCGGGTGGACCGGGCGCGGATCGTCGGCCTGCGGCGGGTCGCCGGCGGCGACGACCGCCGCCGCCGGCTCCGGGGTCGCGGACCGCTCGGCCAGCAGGTGCTCCACATCGGTACGCCGGACCACTGCCCTGCCCAGCGCCCGCAGCTCGGCGTCACCGAGGCCGTGCGCGGTGGCGAGTTCCCGGGCCGAGTCGGTGAGCACCGGCCCGGCCGCCCCGTCGGGGTCGGGCGCGGCCGGCACGGCGGGGGTGGCCTGCGCCAGCCAGCGCCGCCGGGCCTCCTCGTCATCGAAGACGTGCCCGATGACGTCGCCGGGAGCGCACTCCGCGTTGACCTCGGTGCGCCGGTGCAGCACGCCGGTGTGCTCGCTGAGCAGCTCCTCGGCGGCCTTGGAGGTCTCCACCTCGGCGACCGGGTCGCCGACGGCGACCTTCGCCCCGTCCTCGACCAGCCAGTCGGTGAGCACGTACGACGTGTCGTTGTTGTTGAGTTTCGGGACGACCAGGTCACGCACCGTGGACGACCTCCTTCACAGCCCGGTGGATGTCGGCGTTCTGCACCAGCACGGTGCGCTCCAGGTGGGCGGCGGTGGGGATGACGCTGTCGGCGGAGTGCACCAGCCGCACCGGTGCCCGCAGCGTCCCCCACAGCCGGCTGTGCACGGCCTGCGCCAGCTCGGCTCCCCAGGTGCCACCGGCGGTGCTCTCCTCGGCGACCACCACCCGGCCGGCCCGGGAGACCGCGGGCAGCAGCGCCGCGATGTCCAGCGGCCAGAGCCGGGACGGCACCAGCACCTGGCAGACGATGTCGTCGCGCAGCAGCAGCTCGCGGGCTACCACGACGGCCCGGACGGCCAGCCCGCCGGGGACCACCAGGATGCAGTCGCACTGCTCGGGGTCGTCCACCCAGACCCGGGCCACGTCGGCCTCGGCGCCGAGGAAGTCGTAGCGGAACAGCTCGTCGACGACGCCGTCGGCGTACATCCGGCCGGTGTAGAGGACCTTGTCCTCGAAGAGCAGCCCCGGCCTTCCGGAGTCGAGCATCCCGGCGAGCACCGCCCGGTTGTCGTGGAACGGGGACACCTCGCGCAGCGTCAGGCCGGGGATGCCGACGAAGTGCTTCTGCAGGCTCTGGCTGTGCGTCGGGCCGTACCCGCGGTTGCCGCCGGTGGGGCAGCGCACGACCAGCCGCATCGGCACCGCCCGGCCGTACATGGCGGTGGACTTGCTGGCGAAGTTCAGGATCTGGTCGAAGGCCAGCGCGACGAAGTCGCTGAACATGATCTCGACGATGGCCCGCTGCCCGGCCAGGGCCAACCCGCCGGCCACCCCGACGATGCCGCCCTCGCTCAGCGGCGTGGACAGCACCCGGTCCGGCCAGCGGGTGGACAGTCCCCGGGTCACCTTGAACGCCCCGCCGTGGGGGTCGACCAGGTCCTCGCCGAGCAGGTAGAGCCCGGGGTCGTCGGCCAGCAGCGCGTGCAGCGCCTGGTTGAGGTTCTCCACCACCCGCTCAGCCACGGTCGGTCTCCTCCCATCTGCTCGCCGGCTGCCCGGCGACCTCCCGGACGACCTCGGCGACGTACCGGCGCTGTCGTTCGTCGTGCGCGGCGAACTGCGCGGGGTACGCCTCGGCGTAGCGGGCGTACCAGTCGTGCGCCTGCGCGTCCGCGATCTCCTCGGGGCGGCGGCTGTCGTCGCCCTTGCTGTGCGGGCCGACCCGGTGGGTACGCAGCTCCACCACCGCCGGGGTGCCGTGCTCGCGGACCCGGCGCAGCACCGGGGCCAGCTCGGCCCGGACGGTGTTGGTGTCGCTCGAGGTGACCAGCCGGTGGTCGACGCCGAAGGCGCCGGCCCGGCCGGCGATGCCGCCGGCGAGCTGGACGCTGGTCGGGGTCGACTGGGCGATGCCGTTGTGCTCCACCACCAGCAGCAGCGGCAGCCCCCACAGCGCGGCCATGTTCAGTCCCTCGTAGACCGCGCCCTCGCCCCAGGTGCCGTCGCCGAGGTAGACCAGCGCCAGGTGCCCCGGCTCGGCCCGCTTCAGGTGCAGCGCCACCCCGGCGGCCACCGGGACGCTCTCGCCCTGCACCCCGGTGGACAGGTACCGGTCGCGCAGGATGTGCTGACTGCCGCCGACGCCATGGCAGACAGCGCCCTGCCGGCCCATCACCTCGGCGAGCAGACCGTGCGGGTCGCCGAACCTGGCCAGGTAGTGCCCGTGGCCGCGGTGGTTGCTGAACACGTGGTCGCCGTCGGCGAGCAGCGGCCGCAGCGCCACCGGGACGTACTCCTGACCGAGGCAGGTGTGGGTGGTGCCGTGCAGCTCGCCCCGGCCGAACATGTCCAGCAGGGTCAGCTCGAAGTGCCGGATGAGCAGCAGCAGGTCCAGGTCGGCGTCGTCGAGCCGGGTCGGTGCGGTCGGCCGTGCCTCGGTGGCGGCGGCGGTCACCGGGGACCCCCGTCGTGCTCGACGGCGATCAGCTCGACCAGCCCGGCCACGTCGGTCACTGCCAGGAACTCGCGTAGGTCCAGCCGGACGCCGAGGTCGTCCTCGAGCGCCGCGAGCAGCCGCAGCGCCTCCAGGCTGGTCCAGTTGGCCAGGGCGTCGAAGCGGACGTCGGGCCGGACCTGCCCGGCCGGGACGTCCGCGACCTGCTCGATCAGGTCCGCGACGGTGGTGAACAGCTCAGGCACGGACGTCTCCCTCCTCCAGAACGATCCACGCGGGCAGCAGCCGGGGCGGCGGGGCCAGCGGCAGCACGTGCCGGGTCGTCCCGTCCTCCTCGGCAGCGACGGCGAACCCGGCGGCGGGCCAGACCGCGCCGCCGGGCTTGTTACGGGCGGTGGGCCGGAACAGCGCCTCCAGCCGGCCGGCGCCCGCCGCGTGGGCCAGTTCCGCCACCCGGTGCAGCACCGCCTGCTCGATGCCACGGGAGAAGACCCGGCAGCTCAGCACGAAGTTCTCGATCACCCAGCGGTCGCGGTCGCCCCGGTCCAGCCACACCCCGCCGACCAGGCCCTCGTCGCCGAATCGGTCGGCCACCTCGACGGTGAGCACCAGGTGGTCGGGGGAGTCGGCCCGCTGGCTGGTCTGCGCCTCGGTGTGTGCCCGGTCGGTCATGGTGAACTGGTTGGTTCGCAGCCCGAGCTGGGCCAGCCGGGGCAAGCTCAGCTCGTCCACCGTACGGATGGCCACCCGCAGCTTCAGCTCGTGCAGGTAGTCCTCCGCGGACCGGAAGGTGGCGGCGAAGCGTTCCCGCCCGGCCCGGGCCCGGTACAGCGCGGTGCGCTCCCGATCGGTGGCGCCGGTGGCCAGCACGGTGAAGTGGCCCTCGGTGAGCAGTCGGGTGGAGAAGCCCGCCGGGTCGCCGGCCAGCTCCACCACCCGTACGGTGGGCAGCTCCCGGCGGACCAGCTCGCACTCGAACGGGCTGTCGTCGGCGAACACCACGCTGTCCAGCCCCAGGTTGAGCGTCTGCGCGAGCTGGCGCAGGTTCTCGTCCTTGCGGCCCCAGTTCACCGCCTGGGCGACGAAGTCGTCGGCGCGCAGCAGCAGGTCGGGGTGCTGGGCGAACGCCTCGGCCGCCAGGTCCGGGTCGTTCTTGCTGCACACGGTGAGCAGCACGCCCTGCCGGCGCAGCGCGAGGGCGCGGCGCTGCACGTCGCGGTGGCAGTTGCCCGGGTAATCGGTGCCGAGCTTGATGCCGGCCAGCCCGTCGTCGCCGAGCACCCCGGCCCAGAGGGTGTTGTCCAGGTCCAGCGCGAGGACCTTCGCCGCCTTGCCGAGCACCGCCCGGCAGAACGTGGCGGCCTCGTGGGCGTACCGGCGCTCGACGCTCGGCGTCCACGCCATGCTGGCGAACCGGTGGAGGCGCTCGTCGCGCACCGGCCCGTCGTGGCCGACCAGCAGTGTCTCCAGGTCCAGGGTGTACGTCCCGTCCCGCTCGCCCAGCTCCAGCAGCCGCCCGTTCAGCTCCCGCCAGATCCGGCCCAGCTCGGCCCGGGCCCGGAAGCTGATCAGGCTGCGGTGCTCCAGCGGCGACAACGGCACGGTGTGCAGCAGCAGCGCGCCGTCGCTGCGGGCGGTGTGGCCGCGGACCGCGGCGGCGAGCACCTCCGCCCGGTCGGTCAGCGTCTCCCGCAGCCCGGCCAGGTCGCCGGGGTCCCACTCGGGCGGCAGGAACCACCCGTCGTGCAGCAGGCAGAGCGTGACGTCGGGGCGGAACCTGGCCAGCGCGGAGCGAGGGTCGCTGAGGTCGAGCACGAGCTGGTCGAAGCCGGAGACGTGGATCTCGGCGGCGATCCCGATGCGCAGCAGCGCCACGCGCAGCAGCGGCTCGACCGTACCGGGGGTGAACGTCCCGGTGATCGCGACCCGCAGTGGCCGCAGCGGGAAGTCCGGGCCGGCCAGCTTCTCGGCCGGGACGTCGGCGAGCAACCGGCCGGCGCTGGCGAGCGTGGTCACCGGCGCGTCGTCCAGGTGGATCAGGGCGGGTGCCAGCTCCGGGTCGGGCGCCGCGTCCGGGCGGCGCAGGCGCCGGATCCGGAGGAGCACCTCCTCGACTCTCATCACGTTTCCTTCCTCGCCCACGCGGGCCGGCGGGGCGGTTCGTCGGTCGGGGCGGGCGGTCAGACCCGCAGCAGGGTGCAGACCCAGTGCATGCCGCTGCCGGTGCTGGTCAGCGCCACCAGGTCGCCGTCGGTCAGGTCGCCGCTGTGGAGGTGGTGCTCCAGCCCGATGAGCTGGTCGGCACAGCCGACGTGGCCGTGGTCCAGGGCCAGCTCGACGTTGGTGCGGTCCAGCTCGACGCCGAGGTCCTTGGCCAGCTCGGCGAACTGCCGGGCGTTGTCATGGAAGTGCACGAACCGGCGGACGTCGGCCGGCTCCGCGCCGACCCGGGCGCAGGCCGCCGCCACCACCCGCCGGTTGCGTTCCCGGATGGTGGCGACGAACTCGAACATCCGCCGCACGTCCCCGGCGAAGAACTCGTTGAGCCGTTCCGCCGGGTCACCGACGCGCGGGATGCCAGCCTCGGGGTGGTACGGCGCCGCCGCGCCCCCGACCGGCATCCGCATGAAGCCGGCGTACCGGCCGTCGCTGATCGTCTCGGTGGCCAGCCAGCGGCACCGGTCGTGGTCGCGGACCAGCACCGCCGCCGCCGCGCCGTCGGAGAAGACGCTGGTGTTGATCTCCATCCGGTTCCAGTACGGCTCGCAGACCCGGTTGGCGCCGATCAGCAGCGCCGTCCGGTACGCCGGATGGGTGGCGAACCGGCCGGCCACCGTGTCGAACCCGGCCACCCCGCCGCCGCACGCCTGGTTGAGCAGCACCGCCTCGGCCCGGTGCGCGCCGAGCCGGGCCTGGGTGTGCGCGGCCGCGTCCCAGTAGAGGTGTTCGACCAGGTCGGGGACGGCCAGCACGACGAGGTCCACCTCGGCCGCGGACACCCCGGCGCGGTCCAGCGCGGTACCCCCGGCCACCACCGCCAGGTCGGTGACCCCGGTCTGCTCGGCGGCCCGGTGGAAGGTGCGGTACTCCCAGGAGCGCACCCGGTCCAGGTCGGCCGTGTACCCGGGCGCGGCCGTGGCCACGTCGACCGGCTCGCCGAGGACGTGCGCGAGCGCGGCCACCCCGAGGGCGACCGGCGGCGCACCCGGCCCGGCGATCACCGGGCCACCCCGACCGGCTCGCCGACCTCGGCGGGCTCGACCCGGACGACCCGGACCGGCACCGCCGCGTCGGTGACCCCGTCCAGGTCGGACAGGAACCGGCCAGCCGTCCCGTTGCGCCCGGTGTCGGTCCAGCGCACCTGCACCTCGCCCGCCCCGACGGCCGCCGCCCGGCGGGCCACCTCGCGCAGCACCACCGTCTCGACACCCTTGCCGAGCACCGGGCAGGAGAGCGAGAACAGGTCCACCGTCCACCGGCCCGGGTCCGGAGTCACCGCCACCAGACCGCTGGTGCCGTAGTCGCCGAGCCGGTCGCGGACCCGGATGGCCAGCAGGTCGTCGGCCCGCCCGGCCAGCGCGGTCGCCGGCGGGGCCGGCCGGAGCGCGAAGTCGTGCGCCCGGGCCACCAGCTCGGCGACCTGTGGCACCTCGGCGGGCGGGACCGGCCGGTACTCCACCCGTACGTCCAGGCTGGAAACGAAGTCGGCCAGGGAGAGCCCGGCCGGCGCCCCGGCGACTGCGATGGCCCGCCGCGTGCCGCCGGTCCACCGGCGATCCGGGATCCGGTCGGTCAGCCCGGCCGCGCGTAGCGCGTCCCCCCACGACCGGGGATCCGCGCCGAGGGTGATCGTCCCAGCGTCGCCCGCCTGCCCTTCGGGGCGGTTGTCGGCCGGCGTCGGCGCGGTGACCAGGGCCAATTGCGCCGGGGCGAGGTCCAGTTCGGCGGCGATCTCGGCGAGCTGGGTGGGCACCGGCCGCTCGTCGCTGACCCAGCCGTCCAGCAGGGTCAGCAGCTCCGGGCCGGCCAGGGCCGGCCGGAAGCCGCGACCACCGGCACGCAGCGCCACCCGCAGGCCGGCGGCGCGCAGCTCCCGCAGCGCCGGCAGCAGGGGAGTCGGGTCGGCCAGGGTGTCGCCGTCGAGGACCAGCGCCCGGCAGCCCGCCCCGTACCAGCGGCGTAGCAGCTCGGCGGCGGCCGCGCCGAGCGCCGCGAAGACCTCCTCGGTGTACGGGATCTTGGCGAACCGGAACAGCGCCGGGTGGTACGCGTGCCGCGTACCCACCGCCCGGACCGCCTCCTCGGCGTCGACGAGCAGCACCCACGGGTCCCCGGCCAGCCGCTCGCGCAGCCGTTCCCGGACGGCGGTGGCGGCGGCGGTCACCCCGTCGGCGTCCATCGGATCCCCGTACCCGCTCGGGCGGGCCTCGGGGACGGCCGGCAGGACGTACCCCAGCAGGGCGCCCTGCCGGCGGGCGGCGGCGACGGCCGCCTCGGCGCCGGCCAGCAGCTCCTCCGCCCAACCGGCACCGGCCGGCCCGGGCGCGCCGGCCTCCTCCAGCCGCTGGGCGACCAGCAGCACGTCGGGGCGGGCGGTGGCGGGGAAGCCGTCGTCGGCCAGGCACTGCTGCACGACCTGGTTGAACGGCCCGACCGTGAGGGCGGCCGGCAGCCCGGCGTCGTGCAGCGCCAGCCCCACGTACGGCACCAGCGGGTCCACCGTGTAGCTGGCCAGCAGCCCGATCCGCAGCACCGGGGCCGGATCCTCCCGGACGACGGCCTGCCACCGGGTCCGCAGCGCGAACAGGTCGGCGCTCACGATGATGCCTCCTTGGTTCGCGACTGCGGGGCTCGCAAACCCGGCTCACTCCTCGCGCTCACGATGCCCCCTTGGTTCGCGACTGCGGGGCTCGCAAACCCGGCTCACTCCTCGCCCTCACGCCTCCGTCCCCTTTGCCCGCAGGACGGCCCGCAGCGCGCCGACGCTGCGCACGTCGCGGATCTCCTCGAAGGCGAAGGAGAGGCCGTAGACCTCCTCCAGGGTCACCACCAGTTGCAGGTGCCGCAGGCTGGTCCAGGTGGCGATGCTCTCCGGCCCGGACTCGTCGGTCACCTCGGCCGGGTCGACCTCCAGCACCCCGGCCACCACCTCGGCGAGCCTCACTTCGCCACCACCGCACGGTCGTCGGTCAGCTCGTCGGTGCCGGTCGGCGACGGCAGCGGCGCCGCCCCGGTCTCGGGCTCGTCGTGGTCGGGCAGGTCGACCTCCATCCGGCGGATGCTCGGCGAGAGGAAGCCGGCGGCCGCGACGCCGATGCCGAGCACGCCGACGATGACGAAGATCAGGCCCATCCCGGCGCCCGGCCCGCTGCCGACCAGCCAGCCGAAGAGCGGCACGCCCGGGCCGCCGTCGCGCATCATCGGCTCGAACCAGCGGTCCGCGGCGATGCCGGCCAGCGCGGTGCCGCCCGGGTACGCCAGGTCCTCGATGAACTGGCGGGCGGCGAAGACCCGCCCCTGCGCGGACGGCTCGACCTTCTCCTGCCAGACCGACTGGGCGTACCCGTCGATGAACGGGATGGCCAGGTGCAGGAAGAGCAGCGCGATCGACCAGACGATGACGGTGTCGCCGACGCCGTAGAGGATCCGGCCGAGGACGCTGAACACCAGGATGGCGAGGAGCATCCGGCGGATCTTGTGCCGGGTGTTCGGCAGCACACCGAGCAGGGTCGCGCCGGCCACCCCGCCGATCGCGCCGATGGTCTGCACCAGGCCGACCGCGTTGGTGCTGCTGTCCGTACGGGCCAGGATCTGCGGCACGAGCAGGGCGAAGCCGACGGCGGCCAGCACGTTGATGGCGAACAGGATGGCCTCCAGCCCGGTGAACGCCCGGCTGGCCAGGATGTAGCGGAACCCGTGGATGGTGTCGGACCAGAACCCGCCGTCGTCGTGCGCGGCGCGGGGCACCGGCGGCAGCTGGACCAGCAGCACCGCGCCGATCGCCACCACGTACGACAGGGCGTCGATGAGCAGGATGACCTTGATGTCCATCAGCCCGAGCAGGGCCGCCGCGAAGCCGGGCGCGAAGATCACCGGGATGGTCCGGACCGCGAACATCATGGCGTTGGCCCGCGGATACTGGCCCTTCTCCATCATCACCGTGATGGTCGCCTGGTACGCCGGCAGCTGGAACGCGAGGAACGCGCCGGTGACCAGGTTGACCAGGTAGAGGTGCCAGATCTGCACCGAGTCGGTGAGGAAGAGCAGCAGCAGGACGCTGGTGGTGACGGCCGAGCCGACGTCGCTGAGCACGACGGTCAGCCGCCGGCTCCACCGGTCGACCAGGGCACCGGCGATCGGGCTGAAGATGACGGTCGCGCCGAACGCGAACGCCATCAGCAGGGTCAGGTCGAAGGCCCGGCCGGTGGCGTCCCACACCCAGATGCTCAGGGCGAAGTTCGTCATCCGGGTGCCCAGCGCCGACAGCAACTGGCCGAACCAGATCGTGGTGAACCCGGCGAACCGGGACGGGCGTCGGAACGCCATGGGGAATCCTCCTACTGCCGTGGCGGTTGCCCGTGGTCCCCGACCAGGCGCAGCAGGCTGGTCCGGACGCCGTCGAGCAGGTCATCTGCGGTTGCCGGCCGGAAGGCCGGGGTGGCGTAGCTGAGGTCGACGCGCAGCCGGTCGCCGGTGAGCGCGCCCGTCACGTCGAACGGGAAGGGCCAGTGGCCGTCCGCGTCCTCGGTGGGCCCGAACGGTTCGGTGCAGACGTCGAGGAGCTGGCTGCCGGGGGAGACGTCGTCGAAGCCGAAGCCGCCCATGTAGTTGACCGCGATCGACGGCGGCCGGACCGCGGCGAGCCGCCGGCGCACGTCGGCGTCCGGGCAGAGGTGACGCAGCAGCCCGTACCCGATGCCGTTCTCCGGCACCCGGCCGAGCTGGCGGATCACCGACTGGACCGAGCGGGTCGGGCCGCCGGTGCCGGGCAGCTCCAGCCGCAGCGGGTAGAGCATCTGGAACCAGCCGGTGGTCCGGGTGGTGTCGACGTCGTCGAAGAGCGGCTCCCGGCCGTGCCCGGTGGTGGCCACGGTGACCGGGCCGCCGGTGCGCGCGGCGACCGTGGCCGCCACCGCCCACACGAGCAGATCCCGGACGCTGGTTCGCAGCCGCCGGACGGCGGCGTGCAGCCCTCGGGTGGTCGCCGCGTCGAGGCTGACCGAGGTCAGGCCGAGGTCACCGAGCCGGTACGGCCCGTCGTCCGGGACGTCCGCGAGCCGGGACAGGCCGTCGTCGTCGGCCTGGGCCAGCCAGAAGGGCAGCTGTGTGCGCAGCCGCTCCGACCCGGCGTACCCGGCCAGCCGTTCCGCCCAGCTCCGGTAGGAGGTGGTCTTCGCCCGCAGCGCGGGCTCCTCGCCGCGCTCCAGTTGGCTGCAGAGGGTCTCCAGGTCGGCCAGGAGCAGCCCCCGGGAGACCGCGTCGACCACGAGGTGGTGCGCGACGATCAGCAGCCGGTCGGGCAGCTCCGGCCCGAGCCGCAGGTGCGCCACCCGGACCAGCGGCCCGGCGATGAGGTCCAGCCCGGTCTGCTCCTCGGCGCACCGGGCCTCGGCCGCCGCCGCGCGGTCCCCGACCGGCAGGCCGGTGAGGTCGTGGCTGGTGAACGGGACGGCGTCGCCCGGGTCGGCGTGGCGCTGCCACCAGCTCCCGTCGGCCTGCCGCGTGAAGCGCAGCCGCAGCGCGTCGTGCTGGGCCACCAGCCGGCGTACCGCCTCGCGGACCAGGTCGGCGCCGAGCGGGCGGGCGAGCTGAAGGTAGTAGGGGTGGTTGAACAGGGACGGCCGGGCCATGGTGGGTGCGATCAGGTCGGTGAACCAGCGCTGTGCCCCGGTCAGCGGCGCGTCCCCGGTCACCTCGCCCTGCTCGGCGTCCACTGTGGTCGCGGCGCCGAGGCTCGCGGCCAGCTCCGCGACCGTGGGGTGCTGGACGAGCTGCCGCGGGGTGATCGTGATGCCGGCCTCGGCGCACCGGGCGACGAGCTGCATGGCCAGCAGCGAGTCGCCGCCGGCCGCGAAGAAGTCGTCGTGGATGCCGAGCCGGCCGGTGCGCAGCAGGTTGGACCAGATCGCCACGAGCTGCCGTTCCGGGTCGGTGCGCGGAGCGGCGGCGGCCCGCTCGTCCCGCCGCCGGTAACCGTCCTCGACGGCGGCCCGTACGGCGGTGGCGTCGGCCAGCTCGGTGGCCACCTCGGCGAGCAGGCCCACGTCGACCGGCTGCCCGTCGGCCCGGCCGCCGGGCGCGGTGTCCAGCAGCCACAGCCCGCGCAGCAGGGCGGCCGGGCCGGCCCCGGGGTCGAACGGCACCGCGAGGGCATCCGCCGGCCCCGGCTCGGTGGCCGGGTGCAGGACCAGGGTGCCGGCGTCGGCGGCCGGTGCCGGGTCATACCCGATCACCCCGGCGGCGACCAGCGCGGCCAGCTCGGCGGCCTGCGGCGCGTCCGTGACCAGGACCCGACGCCCGGCCCGGGCCTGCGCCGCGAGCAGCGGCGCCAGCTCCGCCTGCCCGCCCGCGGGCCCCGGGGGTACGACCAGCCGGTCGACCGCCGGGTGCCGCAGCGCCCGCCGCACCAGCACGGTGCCGACCATCGCCGACAGCTCCGGCGACCAGTCGTCCCCGGTGGACAGCTGCGGCACCCGGTAGCGGCGGGCCCACGCCGACACCGACCCCACGTCCACTCCGTCCCGGTCCGCCTGGCCGGCGCGCAGCTCCTCGGTCAGGTCGGCGAGGACACCCGCCCACGGCGCGGCCTGGTAGGCGGGCGAGGCGGGGCCGACCAGCAGCGTCAGCGGGGCCGCCGACCAGCTCCGGTAGCCGTCCAGGGCGGACTCCAGCTCGGCGCGGAAGGCCCGCAGCCCGACCGTGGCCGCGCCGAGCGGGCCGGGGGAGACCCGGTCCTCCCAGCGCAGCAGCAGCGCGTTGCGGTCGGTGGCGGCGACGGCCAGGCCGGCGGCCGGGTCGCGCAGCAGTCGCAGCAGCGCCCCGGCGGGCAGCGGCCGCACGGCGTACGGCAGGGACAGCAGCGCGGACCAGAATCCGACCGTCTCGGTCAGCCCCGGTACGTCCACCGTGCCGCCCACCACCAGCCGGGGCGTGGGCCGGGCAGCCGGCCGGGGTGCCACGGCGGCGGGGCCGCCGAGCGGGGCGTCCGGGCGGCGCAGCCCCTCGTCGAGCACCCGGCCGAGCGAGGTGAGCAGGCGGGCCGTCCGTTCCGGGGTGAACAGGTCGGCGCGGTACGCCAGGTCGGCGTGCAGCTCCCCGTCCTGCCAGGTGAGGCTGAGGAAGAGGTCGAAGTCGACCCCGACGCTGGGCACGTCCAGCGCGGACGCGGCCAGGCCGGCGAAGTCGGGCAGTTCGTCCGCGCCGTCGATGACGTTGAGCACGCACTGGAACAGCGGGTGGTACGCGGCCTGCCGGGGCAGCCGCAGCGCCTCCACCACGGTCGCGAAGGGCACTCCCTGATGCCGGTACGCCTCCCGAGCGCTCCGGTACGCCCGCCCGACGAGTTGCCGGAACGTGGGCCGGCCGGCCACGTCCACCCGAAGCGGCAGCAGGTCGGCGAAGCAGCCGACCAGCGGGGCCAGTTCGGCCCGGTCCCGGCCGGCGGTCGGCACCCCGACCACCAGGTCCGGCTGGCCGCTCTCGGCGTGCAGCAGTGCGGCGAAGCCGGCCAGCAGCACGGCGAACGGGGTGACCCCCTCGGCACGGGCCAGCTCGCGTGCCGCCGCGCCGAGCCCGGCGGGCAGCCGCTGCGCGTGGTAGCCGGCCACGTCGGAGCGTTCCTCGGGGCGGGGGTGGTCGGTGGGCAGCTCCAGCAGCGGCGGCGCGTCCCGCAGCCGCTCCCGCCAGTACGCCAGGTGCGGCTCGACGGCCGGGGAGGCCAGCCAGTCCCGCTGGTGGCGGGCGTAGTCGCCGAACTGCGCGGGCAGCGGTGGCAGCGGCTCGCCGGACCCGGTGGTGTGGTGGGCGTACCGGGCGGCGAGTTCGGCCAGCACGATGCTCCACGAGGTGTTGTCGCAGACGATGTGGTGCATGCCGAGCAGCAGCTGGTGCTGCCCGGCGGCGAGCCGGACCGGGCGGACGCGCAGCAGCGGGCCGGTGGCCAGGTCGTAGCGGTGCGCGGCGTGGGTGGTGACCGCCCGGCGCAGCGCCCGGGCCTGCTTGGCGTCTGACAGCGCGGTGAGATCGAGCGGATCCACCCACGGGTCGAGGTGCGGGTGGACCACCGGCTCCGGCTCGCCGCCCCGGTCGCGGAAGGTGGTGCGCAGCACCTCGTGCCGGGCGACCACGTCGTGCAGCGCCCGGCGCAGCGCGTCCGTGTCGAGGTCGCCGCGCAGCTCGACGGCGGCGGCGGTGTTGTGCCGTACCACGTCGTCGCCGAGCTGGTCGAGGGCCCAGAGCCGGACCTGCGCCGACGACGCCACGGCGGGAGCGCCGGGCGGGGCCGGGGTGAGCGCCTCGATGGCGGCGCCCTCCCCGTCGCCGTCGAGCACGGTGGCGAGCTGGGCGACGGTCGGGTGGGTGAAGAGGGTGTAGAGCGACACCTCCCGGCCGAACTCCGCCTGCACCCGGGAGAGCAGGTGGGTGGCGAGCAGCGAATGCCCACCGAGGCCGAAGAAGTCGCTGGTCGCGCCGACCTGGTCGACGCCGAGGGCGCCGGCCCAGAGGGTGGCCAGCCGCTCCTCGGTGGGCGTGCGGGGCGCGACGAGCTCCGCGTCGTCGCCGTCCGGGATGGCGGTCGGTGTCGGGCGACACCGCTCGGCCACCGTCGCGGCGGTGCTCAGCTCCTCCGCCAGGTACGCCGCCCGCTCCGCCCCGATCGGCGCGGCCAGCCCGTCGACGCCCGGCGCGGCGGGTGCGGGCGGGTCCAGCGGCCAGACGTGGGCGAGGAACCGCGACAGTTCGTCCCACCCCTCGGGGACGGTCAGTGCCAGCACCGACGGATCCGCCTCCCGCAGCGCCGCGACGGCGGCCGGGTCCGGGTCGAGCACGACGACCGTGCCGGGGTCGACGTCGGCGAGGGCGGCGGCGTACCCGCCGGGCGGGCAGGGCCGGACGTCGTGACCGGGCAGCGCCGCGGCGAGCCGGTCCACCGGCAGGCTGGCGCCGACCAGCACCGGCCGGTGGGGCTGACCGACGGCCCGGCGCAGCTCACGCACCACCACCGTGCCCAGCGCGGCGAAGTACTCGGCGGTGTACGGCACGTGCCCCAGCTCGTCGGCCCGCGGATCGAACACCTCGCCCACCGGGTACGTGCCGGCGTGGTCGGCGGCCCAGACCGCGTGCACCCCGGGGGTTTGCGCGGCCAGCGCGGAGAGCCGGTCGTCCAGGCGGCCGGCGAGCGTCCGGGCGCGCCGGCCGGCGTGGTCCGGTGATGGCGGGCAGACCACCAGCAGCAGCGGTGCCGCCGTACGGGCCCGGTACGCCCCGACCGCCGCGGCCAGGTCGTCCATCGCCCGGTCCAGGACCGTCGGTTCGTCCCGGTCCTGCCGGCGCAGCCAGTCCTCCCAGCGCAGCAGGCAGACGGTCGCGTCGGCCGCCGGTCCGGCGAGCAGGTGCGCGACCAGCTGGCCGTAGCCGACCAGCTCGACGCCGGCGAGCATCCGCAGGAAGCGGAGCCAGAACTCCACCGGGTCGCGGAGCGGGTCGACGGTGAAGGTGGCGGCCAGCGCGACCCGGTGCCGGCGCAGGCCCGCCACCTCGGACAGCGGTCGGTCCGGGGCGGTGGCCATCGCGCGCAGCAGCTCCGGCAGCCGGCCGACGGTCCGGGCGACCGTCTCGTCGAGGTAGAGGTCGGCGTTGAAGTCGACGGCGCCCTCGATCCGGTCGTCGTGCCGGGTGAGGCTGACGAACAGGTCGAAGTCGGTCAGCCCGTTCTCCGCCGCGTACGGGGTGAAGACGGCGCCGGCCCCGTGCCGCTGTGCCGCGTCGCCGTCGGTCATCGTGGCCAGCACTTGGAACAGCGGGTTGATGCTCGGGTCCCGGGGCGGCCGCACCTCCTCCACCACCCGCGCGTACGGCGCCTCCTGGTGGGCGTACGCGTCGCTGACCGTGCGATGCACCCGGCTGACCAACTCCCGCACGGTGGGGTCGCCGGAGGCGTCGATCCGCAGCACCAGCATGTTGGCGAAGCAGCCGATCAGCGGTTCCAGCTCGGTGCCGGACCGCCCGGCCGCCGGCATGCCGAGTAGCAGGTCGTCCTGCCCGGTGGCCTGCCGCATCAGGGCGGTCAGCCCGGCCAGGGCGACCGCGTTGACGGTCGCGCCGGCCCGCCGGGCCAGCCCGTCGACGGCGGCGACGGCCGGCGCGTCCACGGTGAACGGGAGGCTCCGGCCGCGGTGGGTCTGCACCGGCGGGCGTGGTCGGTCCGGCGGCAGCGTCGAGCGGGCCGGCGCGCCGGTCAGCCGCTCCCGCCAGTGCGCCAGGTGCCCGGCGAGCGCCGCCTCGCCGTCGGGCCGGCGCCGGGCGGCCACGTGGTCGACGAACCGCACCGGCAGCGCCGGCACCTCGGCGGCTGCGCCGCCGGCGAACTCCCCGTACCAGCGGACCAGCTCGTCCCGGAACAGCCCGGCGGACCAGGCGTCGAAGACGATGTGGTGGACGGTCACCAGCAGCAGGTGCTCGTCGCCGGCGAGGGCCAGCAGGCGTACCGCCAGCGGCGGGCCGGCGGTCAGGTCGAACCGGACGGCGGCGTGCGCGACGGTCTCCCGCTCCGCCGCCTCCCGCCGCGCCGGCTCCGGCACCGTCCGCAGGTCGACCACCGGCAGCGGCACCTCCAGGGCCTCCCGGACCCGCTGGGTGACCGTGCCGTCGGCCTCGGTGAAGACCACCCGCAGCGCGTCGTGCCGCGCCACCACCGCGTTGACCGCCCGGTGCAGCGCCGGCACGTCCAGCGGCCCGGTGATCCGCTCGGCGAACGGCACGTTGTAGACCGGCGTCCCCGGATCCAGCCGGTCGAGGAACCAGAGCTGCTCCTGGGTGGCCGAGAGGGGCCGGGGCGCGCCCGGGTCGGGGCGCCGCTCCCGTGCCCGGCGCAGCCGCAGGGCCAGCAGCTCCCGCTGCTCGGGCGTGAGGTCGGCGAGGTCCGGGTGCAGGTCCTGGGTCATGGCGTGGCCCCTTCGGCGTACGCGTGGGCGGCCCGGTCCGGCGTGGGCCGGCCGGCCAGCAGGCGGTGCAGCGGGGGAGGGGAGTCGTGCAGGTAGAGGTGGCCGCCGGGGACGACGGTGAGGGAGAAGCCGACCGTCGTGCAGGCGGCCCAGCCGGCCACCGCGTCCGGGTCGACGAGCGGGTCGTCGGCCGCCGCCACCGCGTCCACCGGCAGTGGCAGGGCCGGCACCACCGACCGCCGGTACGAGGCGACCACGGCGAGGTCGGCGCGCACGGTGGGTAGGATCAGTCCGAGCAGGGTGGGGTCGGCGACCAGCTCGTCCGGGACGCCGCCGAGCTCCCGCAGCCAGGCGGTCAGGCCGGCGTCGTCGCGGGTGTGCGCCGCCCCGGTCCCGGCCGCGCGGTGCGGCGGCAGGGCGGCCGACACCACCAACCGGGCCGGTGCCGGGCCGCCCCCGGCGACGAGCCGGCGCGTCACCTCGTAGCCGAGCAGGCCGCCCATGCTGTGCCCGAAGATCGCGAAGGGTGGCCGGACCTGGTCGGCGACGGCGTCCACCAGCGGTGCGGCCAGCTCGTCCATGGTGGTCACCGGCGGTTCGGCCAGTCGGCGCTCCCGGCCCGGTAGCTGCGCGGTCCACAGTTCCACGTCCGGGGCCAGTCCGGCCGCCCACGGCCGGAACGCCCCACCGCCCGCGCCCGCGTAGGGCAGGCAGACCAGACGCAGCGGCGCGCTCGGACGCGGCGTCGCGCAGCTCAGCCAGGCAGCGGTCGCCGGTGGCACGGGTGGTGTCGCCATGGCCGCAGACGCTAGGAACGACCCGTGACGGCGGTCTTAGTGCCGGATGAGGGTTGCCTGGGGTGTCGCTTCGGTCCGGCTGCATCGGCCCTCGTCCGACCGGCCATCCGGCCCGCCGGTCAGCATCCCTTGTGGAGCGCCACGCGGCGGCCGGGTTCCGGGCCGCCGCGTCAGCGGGATTGGGCGAGGCCGGTCAGCCGCGGTGCCGTTGCTGGCACGGGACGCAGTGACGAGCCCAGGGGAGGATCTCCAGCCGGGCGATCGGGATCTGACCGCCGCAGCCTTCGCACCGGCCGTAGGTGCCCTCGGACATGCGGCGCAGCGCCTCGGCGGTGTCCGCGATGCCCTGGCGGGCGGTCTCCATGAGCCCCCGCAGGGTGTCCGGGTCGTAGCCGCCGTGACCGGGCCGCCGGCTGTGCACCGTGAGCTCGGTGAGCTGGCCGGTGTGCACCTGGAACTGCCGCTCGAGGCGAGCGCGTAGGGCTTCGGTGCTCTCGTGCAGGGTGTCGCTCATGACGTGGTGCCTTTCCGTGCGCGCGCCGGCACGGGACCGGTGCGAACGGGTGGGGAGGGTGGGCCGGGCTCGGTCCAGTCGGCGGCCGGATGGCGGGCGGCGGCCGCGGCGGCCAGGCTCGCCCCGGTCAGCGCGGCCGTCCGGGGTCCCGCGGCCCGATGGACCGGGATTCCCGTCGTCGCCGTGATGCAGTCCCGCAGATCGGGCCGGGTGGCACCGTCCCCGACGAGGACCATGCCGCGGGCCAGGGCGGTGGCGGCTGCGGGCGCGGCGCCGGCACCCCGGACCAGCTCCCGGACGAGGCGGGTGAGCGTGTCGGCGAGCGTCCCGACGGTGGCTCCGTGGGCGAGGTCGCCGGTGCCGAGGTTCGCCCGGCGGCCCGCGACGACGCGGCTGTCCCGCAGGACGGCCACCTCGGTCACCTCGGTGCCGAGGTCGGCGACGAGCAGCGTGCCGGCGCCGGCGCCGGCGCCGATCGCGGCAGCGCGCACGGTGTCGATGAACAGCAGTCGCGCGGGCGCGAACACGGCGTCGAGGACCCGTCGGGTCAAATCCTGGTCGGTGGCCGTCGCCAGCAGTGGGCGGCAGGCGACGATCAGTGGACGGGCCGGTACCCGGACGCGGTGCTCCCGGAGCAGTTGCGACAGCACGGCGGCGCATCCGGCACCGTCGACGACCTGGCCTCGGCGGACCACCGGTTGGCGGCGGATCGACCGGTCACCGACCGGGGTGCTGATCGTGCCGTGGTCGGCGAGCCGGATCCGGAGCTGGCCGCTGCCGAGGTCGACGGCGACCGGGCTGGGGCGGGTGGCGGCGGCCCCGACGGTGCCGGTGCGGACGGAGGCGCCGCCGGCCGGCGGGCGACCGGTGGAGGCCTGGACGACGGGCATGCCGACCTCTTTCTGACGGTGGATGTGCCGATGCCGCCGCCCGGGACGGGGCGGCGGGGGACGAGGGAAGCGGGCTGACCCGTGGTCGCTGGGCCGGACGGCGGGGTCAGCTGCGGAGCAACGGCGCCGCTCCGGGCGGCCCCGGTCGGCGGGCCAGCAGGCGCGGTGCTGGACGGCGGTCCCCGCTCGTTGCGGCGGCGGACCGGCGACCGCTGCCGGCGGGGCGACCGGGTCGACCGGCGGGCACGGGCGGCCGCGCCGCCATGCTGGTCGTCATCACCCGCCTCCTCGCCGTCGCGGAACCTGTCGGACCTCCAGCGTCGGTCGGAACCGACGGACTGACATGGCCTGCGGCCGGCCAATATCCGGCGGTTTGCTTGCCGGCCACCGGCGACCTTGCGGGCCGGCGGCGCCGCGCTACGGCGGCACCGGCGTGGGCGCGGGGCGGACGGCTATGGTGGCCGCATGTCCCGGCCCCGGCACCGATCCGACACCGCCGAGCGCCGCGCGCTGGCGGTGCTCGTCGTGGTGGCCGTGCTCACCGCGCTCCGGCACGCCTGCCGGACCGTGGGGCTGTGCATCGTGGTCAGGCTGGTGAAGGTCGTTCCCGGATGTGTTCCGGCCTGGTCGGCCGACCGGGCACCGCCGGGCGGTCGCGCCGTCGCCTGACGGCGGCGCACCCCGCCACCGGTCCGTGCCCCGGCAGGGTCGCGCGGGCTCCGGAAGCCGGCGGCCCGCCCACCAGCGGTCGCCGTCGCCAGCCTTTCCCGTACGGAGCACCCATGCAGATCGAACGTACGCCGCTGCCCGGGATCGGGGTGCGGCACACCTTCACCACCGCACAGGGCCGCCGGATCGGTGTGGTCGCGTACCGCGGGCAGGACCGTCGGGACGTCTTCCACGACGACCCGAACGATCCGGACGGCACCTGTGACCTGCGCCTCACCCGGTCCGAGGCGGTGGCGCTGGCCCGCCTGCTGGGCCTCGTGGACGTGCTCGAGGTCGTCGCCGGGGACGGGCCGCCCCGGTGAGGGTCGCGCCGGCTACCCGGTGGGGCCGGGCAGCGGGTGGTGCGGCCAGTCGAGCGCCCGCGCGCCGTACACCGCGGCCTGCAGGGTGAACCGGTCGCCCGGGTCGTTCGGGTCGTACCCGCTGAGCGTCCGGATCCGGCTCAGCCGGTAGCTGACCGTGCGTACGGACACATGCAGCCGGCGGGCCGCCTCGGTGGCAACGCCGCCGGTGGCGAAGTACGCGTCGAGGGTGTCCAGCAACGGCTGGACGCCCCCGCGGGCGTGGCGCAGCGGGCTGAGCACCGCCTGCACCAAGTCGACCATGGCCGGCTGGTCGCGCAGCAGGACGCGGTGGACGAGCAGGTCGTCGGCGTGGATGACCGGCGTCCGGGTGTTCAGTCGCTGCGCCATCGTCAGCGCCTCGCGGGCCTCCTCGTACGAGCGGGCGATGCCGTACAGGCCGGGGTGCGGGCGGCCCACCGCCACCTGCCACGGGCCGCCGCGCGGCAGGCGGTCGAGTTCGGCGTGCATCAGCCGCCCGAGGTCGCCGACCGGCTGCCGGCCGCGGGCGCCCCGGTCGGGGGTCACCGCGTCGGCGGGAGCGATCGCCACCAGCAGCCCCTCCTTCGTGGCCACCAGCACGTCGCGGTCACCGAGCCGGTCGAAGATGACCGCCTCCAGGGCGCTGATCGCGGCGTCGGTGTCGGGCAGCCGGCGGCTGGGCGCGGCCAGCGCCACCTGGTGCACCCTGGCCAGGTCCAGCCCGAACGGCTCGGCCCGCTGCACCAGGCCGCCCAGGTCGGAGTCGCCGCGCAGCAGGTCGTCCACGAGTTCCCGGCGCAGCGTCTCCTCCCGCCGCACCAGCTCGCGGCGGGCCGCGGCGTAACCCTCGGCGAGGGTGGCCACCGCGCTGTCCACGACGTGCAGCACGGCCTCCGCCGATGCGCGTACCACCTCGCTGTCGCCGGATGTGGTCAGCTGCGGCAGCTGCTGCCACAGCCGCCGGGCCGCCGACAGGTACAGCCGGACCGCCCGTCCGGCCGAGACGCCCTGCTCGGCGGCGCGTCGCCCGAGCACACCCACGGCGTCGAGTTCGGCGCGACCGGGCCGGCGGCCGGTCACCGCCGCCTCGGCCAGCAGCGACAGGTAGTCACCGAGCAGGTCGACCGGCACGCCGCCGGCGTCGGCGCTGGCCGCGCGGGCCACGGCCGCCAGGCACGCGTCCCGGTCCGGCCCGCCCGCGGGACCCCGCCGGATGCCACCGGTCATCGCCGCCGCTCCTCCTGGCACCCTGCCGCTCCCCGTCCCGGCCAGCTTACCGATGACGCCGGGGCGATCGCCGACAGTGGCGGGACCGCTACCCGCCGAGGTTGCCGGTGGCTCTCGACACCGTCATGCCGGATGTGCGCCGGGACGGCCGGACGGTGCGAGGCTGGACGCCGGGCGCGGCCACGTGCCGCCGCCGGGCGACGACCGCAGTGGAGGGTGCGATGGCCGAGCCGTCGATCGGGGTCCCGTCGCGCAGCGCGCAGGCGCACGGCCGCCGCGCCAACCGGCGTAGCTACTACGACGGCGCACAGGTCAACGGGTACGTCGACGATCCGTACCATCGGATCCGGCGGGCGGTCGCGGCCCGGCTGATGGTCGACGGCGTCCTCGGTGGCGGACCCGTGCTGGAGTTGGGCTCCGGTCCCCGCAGCATGCTGGACCCGGCGGAGCTGCCCGGCCCCCTGGTGGTGGCCGACATGGCGGAGGCCGCGCTCGGCGACGCCCGCCGGTCCGACGGCGGCCGGGCGCTGCCGGTCTGCCTGGACGCCACCCGCGGCCTGCCGTTCCGCGCGGGCAGCTTCGCCGGGCTGCTCACCGGGGAGCTGATCGAGCATGTGTACGACCCGGTGGCGCTGCTGCGCGAATGCCACCGGGTGCTCGCCCCAGGGGGCCTGCTGGTGCTCACCACCCCGAACCTGGCCCCCGTGCAGGACCGGCTGGCGTTCCTCTTCGGACGGGCTCCCCGCCAGGTGGATCCGCTGCACCCGTACCTCTGGCTGCACATCCGCCCGTTCACCGCGTCGCTGCTGCGGCGGGTGCTGTGCCGGGCCGGTTTCACGCCGCTGGCGATCCGCTCCAACCACGTCGGCTGGCGGTTGCCGGGTGGGCGCTGGGTCACCTCCCGGCTGCTCGCCCGCCTCGCGCCAGGGCTCGGTGGCTCCCTGATCTGCGCGGCCCGGCGGGGCCCCGATCCGCCGTCACCGAGGGTCACCATTCCGCCGAACGGTGAGTGATGGCGATATTGACAAAGGGCTATCATGGGGGTTCCGTCGTCGACCGGGGGATGTCATGACGCGCCTGTTCACCTGGGTCGTCAAGAACCTCGACGCGTTCATCGGGCTGCTCATCGCCGTGATCGTCGCGGTCCTCGGGCTGACCAACACGGTCAGCCAGGGGGTGGTGAACAGCGCCATCCTGCTGATCCTCGCCCTGCTCGCGCAGGCCATGCTGCGCGACCGGCTGCGCCGGGAGACCGCCGAGTACCAGGTGCGGAACGTGCTCACCGACACCCGGGAGCGGCTCACCGACCTGGTGCCCCAGATGCGGGAGATCACCGGGCCGGAAGGCGCGCTGAACCGGGCCCGGGAGGCGATCGACAGCGTCTCCATGGTCCGCGTGCTGCACGGCAGCGAGGTCGGGCAGGCGCTGGCCGAGGCCCGCCGGCACACCGACCGCTGGACGTTCAAGGGTGGCACCGGCACCTACACCCGGGCGGTCACCCTGCCCGAATGCCTGGAGCAGGCCCGGCGCCGCAACGCCACCCTGCACGTCGCCCTCGAGATCATCGACCCGACCGACGAGGCGGTCTGCGAGCGGTACGCGCGGTTCCGGCGCAGCCTCGCCCCGGACCCCCGCGAGGAGCGGTGGACCGTCGACCGCACCCGCAAGGAGTCGTACGCCACCGTGCTGGCCGCCTGCTGGCACCTGCAACGCACCGGGCTGCTCACCATCGACGTGCGGCTCTCCGCCCAGATGACCACCTTCCGGTACGACCTCTCGTCGACCTGCGTCATCATCACGCAGGAGAATCCGCAGACCCCGGCGCTGCGGATCGACCGCAACGAGCTCTACTACAACCGCTACAACATCGAGCTGCAGTACAGCCGCGAGCAGAGTCGACGGGTGCCGATCGAGGCCGCCGCACAGGTCAAGCTGGACGACGAGCCCTCGGTGGAGCAGGTTCGTCGGCTGTTCACCGCGCTCGGGCTGCCGCTACCCCGGTCCTTCGGCGACCGGGAGGTCGCCGACATCGTGGGCCGGGCCATCCAGGCGAGGAACCCGTACGCATGATGAGCTACGCCGACCTCGAACGGGAGATCGACCGGGGCGCCCGGCCGGAGTTGTTGCGCGGCTGGGTGCTGGACGTACTCGACGACGTCGCGCACGGGCGGCGGCCGCTGCGGGCCGTCCGCCACCCGCTCGGCTTCACCTGCCTGCCGGTGGAACGCGCCGGCCCGGACGGCGTCTGCGTACACGCCTGGCCGGCCGACCCGCGACCGGTGCGGCCGACCACGTCCACGATGCACTCGCACAGCTGGGACCTGCTCAGTCACGTGCTGCACGGGCAGGTCCGCAACGAGCTGATCGAGGTGACCGACGCGCCGGTCAACCCGGTCTGGCGGGTGTACGAGGTGCACAGCCGCGGCGACCTCGACGAGATGGCCGCCACCGACCGGCTGGTCACCGCGGTGACCGCCACGGTGGAGACGCACTCGGCCGGCGACTCGTACGCGCTGCGCGCCGGCGGCTTCCACACCTCGGAGGTGGACCCGGGCCAGCCGGCGGTGACCGTGGCGCTGGGCCGGACCACACCCGGCGCCTGCGACCTGAGTCTCGGCGCGGTGGACGGGCGCAGCCACCGGGTCCACCGGGACCGCTGCGACCCGATGGAGACCGCGCGGGTGGCGCGGCAGATCGCCCGACTGTTGGCACCGGGCTGACCGGCTTGGAGGAGCCATGGACGTGGAGCCGAGCAGAGACACGCCGGACCTGCGCGACGCGCACCGGTTCGCGGTGGAGGCTGCCTGCGCCGCCGGGCGGCTGCTGCGCCGGGGCACCCGGGGCGAGCTGCACGCCCGGGCCAAGAACGCCTCCGGCGACCTGGTCACCGACCTGGACCTGGCCGCCGAACGGCTGATCGTCGACCGGATCCGGGCCCGCTGGCCCGGGCACGGGGTGATCGCCGAGGAGGGCGGCGAGTACGCCCCCGACGAGTCCTGGGCGTGGCTGGTCGACCCGCTCGACGGCACCAACAACGTGGCGATCGGGCTGCCCGCGTACGTGGTCGGGATCGCGCTCTGCGAGCGGGGCTCGCCGGTGCTCGGCGTGGTGCACGATCCGGTCGCCGGCCGCACCTGGTCGGCCGTACGCGGCCAGGGCGCATTCGTGCACGCGGGCGGCGAAACCGGCCGGCCGCTGCGCGCGCCGCAGCGGCCGGTGCCGGCGGCGCCGGTGCTCGCCTGGACCCAGGGTCACGAGGTGCGCCGGGACGACAGCACGGCCCGCGCCCTGAAGGTGGTGCTCGACTCCACCGCCCGGCGGGTGCTGCAACTGTGGGCACCGCTGCTGTCCTGGGTGATGCTGGCCCGCGGCGACATCGACGGCATCGTCGGCTACCGCCCGGAGGCGGTCGACCTGCCGGCCGGGATGCTGCTGGCCGCCGAGGCCGGCATCGTGGTCCGGGCCCTCGACGGCGGCTGCTTCGACGACCGGTACGGCTGCCCGGCCGAGCGGCGCAGCTTCGTCGCCGGCCCGCCGGAGACCATCGACCGGCTGGTCAAGCTGGTCACCGCGGCCCAGTGGATCGAGCCGCAGGTGCGCCGGCTCACCCCGATCAGCCTCACCTCGGTCGGCTGGTGAGCAGGGCCGCTCACGAGCTCAATGGGCTGGGGAGCGAGAGCGGGCTCTCGCTCCCCTCGCCTCAATCGCTGGTGCCGACGTAGGCCGCGAGGTGCTCGCCGGTGAGGGTGGAGCGGGCGGCGACGAGGTCGGCGGGTGTGCCCTCGAAGACGACCCGGCCGCCGTCGTGGCCGGCGCCGGGGCCGAGGTCGATGAGCCAGTCGGCGTGTGCCATGACCGCCTGGTGGTGCTCGATGACGATGACCGACTTGCCGGAGTCGACGAGCCGGTCGAGCAGGCCGAGCAGCTGCTCGACGTCGGCGAGGTGGAGGCCGGTGGTCGGCTCGTCAAGGACGTAGACGTCGCCCTTCTCGGCCATCTGGGTGGCCAGCTTGAGCCGCTGCCGCTCGCCGCCGGACAGCGTGGTGAGCGGCTGGCCGAGGGTGAGGTAGCCGAGTCCGACGTCGGCGAGCCGGTCGAGGATCTTGTGCGCGGCCGGCGTGCGCGCCTCGCCGGCGCGGAAGAACTCCTCGGCCTCGGTCACCGACATCGCGAGCACGTCGGCGATGTTCCGGCCGCCCAGGGTGTACTCGAGCACCGACGCCTGGAACCGCTTCCCTTCGCACTCCTCGCAGGTGGACTCGACGGTGGCCATCACGCCCAGGTCGGTGTAGATGACACCGGCGCCGTTGCAGGTGGGGCAGGCGCCCTCGGAGTTGGAGCTGAACAGTGCCGGCTTCACGCCGTTGGCCTTCGCGAACGCCTTGCGGATCGGGTCGAGCAGGCCGGTGTACGTCGCGGGGTTGCTCCGTCGCGAACCGCGGATCGCGCCCTGGTCGATCACCACCACGCCGTCGCGGCCGGCGACCGAGCCGTGGATCAGTGAGCTCTTGCCTGAGCCCGCCACCCCGGTGACGACGACGAGCACGCCGAGCGGGATGTCGACGTCCACGTCCTGCAGGTTGTGGGTGCCGGCGCCGCGCACCTCCAACGCCCCCGACGGTGTCCGCACCGACGGCTTGAGGGAGGCGCGGTCGTCGAGGTGGCGCCCGGTGAGCGTGCCGCTGGAGCGCAGCCCGTCGACCGTGCCCTCGAACACCACCTCACCACCGGCGGTGCCGGCGCCCGGGCCGAGGTCCACGACGTGGTCCGCGATGGCGATCGCCTCCGGCTTGTGCTCCACGACGAGCACCGTGTTGCCCTTGTCGCGCAGCCGCACCAGCAGGTCGTTCATCCGCTGGATGTCATGGGGGTGCAGGCCGATGGTGGGCTCGTCGAAGACGTAGGTGACGTCGGTGAGCGAGGAACCGAGGTGGCGGATCATCTTGGTGCGCTGCGCCTCGCCTCCGGAGAGGGTGCCTGACGGCCGGTCGAGGGAGAGGTAGCCCAACCCGATCTCCGCGAACGAGTCGAGGAGGTGCTGCAGCCCGGTGAGCAGTGGGGCCACCGACGGCTCGTCGAGCTCGCGGACCCACTCCGCCAGGTCGCTGATCTGCATCGAGCAGACGTCGGCGATGTTCTTTCCCTTGATCTTCGACGACCGGGCCTCCTTGCTGAGCCGGGTCCCGTCGCACTCGGGACAGGTCGTGAAGGTCACCGCCCGCTCCACGAAGGCGCGGATGTGCGGCTGCAGGGCGTCGACTTCCTTGGACAGGAACGACTTCTGGATCTTCGGGATCAGCCCCTCGTACGTCAGGTTGATCCCCTCGACCTTGATCTTGGTCGGCTCCTTGTGGAGCAGGTCGTGCAGTTCCTTCTTGGTGTACTTGCCGATTGGCTTGTCGGGGTCGAAGAAGCCGCTGCCGCGGAAGATGCGGCCGTACCAGCCGTCCATGCTGTAGCCGGGGATCCTGAGCGCACCCTCGTTGAGCGACAAGCTGTCGTCGTACAGCGCCGGCAGGTCGAAGTCGGTGACCGAGCCCATGCCCTCGCACCGCGGACACATGCCGCCCAGCCGGGTGAAGGTGGCCTTCTCCGTCTTCGTCTTGCCTTCGCCGCGCTCGACGGTGATCGCACCGCTGGCCTTCACCGACGGGACGTTGAAGGAGTACGCGTTGGGCGAGCCGACGTGGGGCTCGCCCAGCCTGCTGAAGAGGATGCGGAGCATCGCGTTGGCGTCGGTCGCGGTGCCGACCGTGGAGCGGGGGTTGGAGCCCATCCGCTCCTGGTCCACGATGATCGCCGTCGTCAACCCGTCGAGGACGTCGACCTCCGGCCGCGACAGCGTCGGCATGAAGCCCTGCACGAAGGCGCTGTACGTCTCGTTGATCAGCCGCTGCGACTCCGCGGCGATCGTGCCGAACACCAGAGAACTCTTGCCCGAGCCGGAGACGCCGGTGAACACCGTCAGTCGGCGCTTCGGGATCTCGACGCTGACGTCTTTGAGGTTGTTCTCGCGCGCGCCGTGCACGCGGATCAAATCGTGGCTGTCGGCAACGTACAGCGCAGGCGACTGCGTGTCCGTCCTCGTGGCCATGCTCATCGTGTCTCCATGTGGTGGGCGGGGCCGCCTGCGCGGTCTCCGTCGGCCTTCGAGCGTTATGTCTGGTCTGGGTCGTCGGCGCGGTCGCTGCTTACCTGATGGGCGGTGTCGGTCGGGGTGGCGCGACGCCGTTCGCTGACGCTGGTCGGGTCGCGCTCGGCGCAGGAACCACCGTATCCACGCAGCTTCGGCCCGTGGAACCCCGGTGGCCCCGGCCACGTGCCCCGCCCGGCCGGGGCGTCAGACCAACCAGCGGCCGTCGGGCATCTCGTTCACCTCGCGCCAAGCCCGGGTGCGGCGCCGGGAGATGCGGAACCAGCGGTACGGCGTGGCGAGCGCGCGCCGCTCGACGGATCAGCGCAACTGCTGGATGCGGATCATGTTGCCCGCGGGATCGCGGAACGCGCAGTCGCGGATGCCGTACGGCTGCTCGGTCGGCTCCTGGACCACCTCGGCGCCGCTGGCCGCCAGCTTCTCGAAGGTGCCGTCGAGGTCGGCGGTGGCCAGGTTGACGCCGAAGTAGCTGCCCTTGGCCATCAGATCGAGGATGGTGCCCCGCTCGTCGTCGGTGATGCCGGGGTTGGCGGCCGGCGGGTGCAGGACGATGGACGTGTCGGGCTGGCCGGCAGGGCCGACCGTGATCCAGCGCATCCCCTGGTATCCGACGTCGTTGCGGACCTCGAAGCCGAGGGTGTCGCGGTAGAAGGCCAGGGAGGCGTCCGGGTCGGTGTGCGGGAGGAAGCTCGAGTGAATGGTGATGTCCATGGCAGTCACGCTAGTTGCGGCTCGGTGGCCGGTGCTTCTCGATTCCTGATCGGTCTGGTGACCTGTTTCGCCACGCAGGACGGCATCCCCGCTGTCGCGTCCGCCGCCTGGACTCGGTAGACGCTGGGCGGCACGCCGACCAGCTCGGTGAAGCGACTGCTGAAGGTGCCCAGCGACGAGCAGCCGACCGTGAAGCAGACCTCGGTGACGCTGAGATCGCCACGACGCAGCAGCGCCATCGCGCGCTCGATGCGCCGCGTCATCAGATAGGAGTACGGCGACTCTCCGTAGGCGAGCCGGAACTGGCGGCTGAGGTGCCCGGCCGACACGTTCACGCCCCGGGCGAGCGCCTCGACGTCCAGCGGCTGCGCGTACTCGCGGTCGATCCGGTCGCGGACACGGCGCAGCAGCGCGAGGTCGCGCAGGCGCTGCTCTGCGGCGGGTTTGCTGGTCACCTGCCGATCGTGCCACGTCGCACCGCGGAACGACTCGCGGTATGCCCGTCGGTGCGTACCTGCGCGCTCGTACCGGCTCGGGATGCAGCCCTCAGCGTCAACGTCTCTCGCCCTCGGCCCGGAGATCGGTCAACAGTGCCGTGACCCGGCTCCTGATGTCGTCCCGGACCTGGCGGACCACGTCGAGGGGCTGGCCGGCCGGGTCGGTGAGTTTCCAGTCCTCGTAGCGCTTGCCGGGGAACACGGGGCAGGCATCGCCGCACCCCATGGTCACGATGACGTCGCTGGCTTCGGCGGTGTCCCAGGTCAGCCGGGCCGGGCTCCGGCCGGTGATGTCGATGTCGACCTCGCGCATGGCTTCGACGGCGACGGGGTTGATCTGGTCGGCGGGCTCGCTTCCGGCGGAGCGGACTTCGACAGTGTCGCCGGCGAGGTGGCGGAGCCAGCCGGCGGCCATCTGCGAGCGGCCGGCGTTGTGGACGCAGACGAACAGGACGATGGGCTTGTCGGTCATCGAGCTTCGGTCTCCCGGTTGAGGTGGGGCACCACCACGGCGTCGGCGGCGTCTCCGGCGTGCGGGTACCAGGCGGCGAGGGCGGCGACGGCGACCAGGCCGCCGACGAGCTGGGCGGCGATGAAGCCGGGCACCGAGGTCGGGGTAATGCCGGCGAAGGTGTCGGTGAACGCCCGGCCGATGGTGACGGCGGGGTTGGCGAACGAGGTGGACGAGGTGAACCAGTACGCCGCACCGATGTAGGCGCCCACGGCGGCCGGGGCGGCGGAGGTGCGCCCGCTGCGGGCGAGGGCGAAGACCAGGACGACCAGACCGGCGGTGGCGACCACCTCGGCCAGCCACAGATTGCCCCCGGTCCGATCCGTCTGCGACCACGAGACTGCGGGCAGCCCGAACATCAGGTCGGCCAGGACCGCTCCGGTGATCGCGCCGCCGACCTGGGCGGCGGTGTAGGCGGCGAGGTCCCTCGCGGTCAGACCGGTGCCGGCCCGGCGGCCGAGCCACCAGTCGACGGCGGAGACGACCGGGTTGAAGTGCGCGCCCGATAACGGGCCGAAGGTCAGGATCAGCGCGCCCAACGCGAGGGCGGTGGCGATCGCGTTTTCCAGCAGCTGGAGCCCGACGTCGGCAGGGGAGAGCCGGGCGGCGGCGATCCCGGACCCGACGACGGCGGCGACCAGCAGGGCGGTGCCGGCGAACTCCGCCGATGCCCGCCGCGGCAGGGCGAGGCTCACGCGGCGCTGCCGGCGGCGGTGGCGGAGATCTCCAGCAGCGCCCCGAGCTGGCGGAACGCCTCCGGCTTCACCCGGTACCAGACCCAGGTGCCGCGCCGTTCGGAGTCGACCAGGCCGGCCTCTCGCAGCACCTTGAGGTGGTGGGAGATGGTCGGCCCGGACAGGTCGAATGCCGGGGTCAGGTCGCAGACGCAGATCTCCGGCACCGAGGCGATCATTGACATCAGCCGCAGCCGGACCGGGTCACCCAGGGCCTTGAACATCGGCGCGACGACGGCCGCCTGATCGGCGTCCATCGGGC
Organism: Micromonospora sp. NPDC005806; assembly: GCF_042871425.1. Taxonomy (NCBI): domain Bacteria; kingdom Bacillati; phylum Actinomycetota; class Actinomycetes; order Micromonosporales; family Micromonosporaceae; genus Micromonospora; species Micromonospora sp. NPDC005806. The sequence continues at coordinate 65,788 of NZ_JBIAIL010000027.1, forward strand.
TGGCCGCGATCGGGGAGCAGCAGGCGACCGCACTCAGGTCCACCACCGGCAGGGTCTGTTTCGACATGCCTCTAGGTTGACAGATCTGAAAACAGGGTACAACGTGGGGCCTGCTTCGAAAAACATCTAGACAAGGACGAAGCGATGATCAAGCTGTTCCGTCGCCGTCCCGTCAGGAGGAGAACCATGTCCCGTGTCCAGCTCGCCCTGCGGGTGTCCGACCTCGAAGGCTCCGTCGCCTTCTACTCGAAGCTGTTCGGCGTCGAACCGGCCAAGCGTCGCCCCGGCTACGCCAACTTCGCCGTCGATAACCCGCCGCTGAAGCTCGTCCTGCTCGAAGGTGAGGCCGACCAGCCCACCGTCCTGGACCACCTGGGCGTCGAGGTGTTCAGCACCGAGGAGGTCGCCGCCACCACCACCCGCCTCACCGACGCCGGCCTGATCACCCTGGCGGAGAACGACACCGAGTGCTGCTACGCCCTCCAGGACAAGGTCTGGGTGCGCGGCCCCGGCAACGAGCCCTGGGAGGTTTACACCGTCAAGGCCGACTCCGCCCAGCTGGAAAAGGCCGCCGAGAGTTCCTGCTGCACCCCGCAATCCGGCAGGGAGCCCGCAGCCAGCGGAACCGCCGGGCGCTGCTGCTGACCGTCACGCTCTGCACGCCCGTCCTCGATGGGGGGCGGGCGTGCGGCCTTCCCGCAGCTCTGTCGACCGGGCCGGTGGAGGCTAACTGATCTGATTAAGAATCCTTAGTGATCGTAGAGTGATCGTGTGGAACTTCTTCGGCTGTCAAAGGCCGCGAGGCGTCTCGGCGTTCATCCCGTGACGCTTCTTCTTTCGGCTGATTCGGGGAAGATTCCAGTGACTTGGGTCGGCCCGTGAGCGGCGGTTCTCCTCGATTGATGTCGAGGCGATGAAGGTGTCCACGGGCGGTGAGCGTTGTCGTTTGGAGGGCCTGTACGTGCGGGTCTCCGGCTCCAGTGGGCAGGAGTCCTCGTTGGAGGCGCAGGAGAACGCGCTGCGGGCCTCGGCCACCGGCGAGATCGTCAAGGTCTTCCGTGACCGGGCCTCGGGCTTGCGGGAGGACCGGCCCGGCCTCAACGTGCTGCTGCGGGCGGTTGCCGACGGAAGCGTCACCGTGGTCCGCGTCACGCATGAGGACCGGCTTGCAAGGTTCGGTGTCGGCTGGTTCAAACACCTGCTCGCCGTGCACGGGGCCACCCTCGAGGTGCTCCACCCGAAGAAGCTCGGTGGGCGGGAAGAACTCCTCGAAGACTTCGTTTCGTTGGTCACGACGTTCGCCGGGCGCCTGTACGGGATGCGGTCGGCGGAGAATCGGCGTCGCCTGCTTGCCGAGTCCGGGCAGTGCGTGGACGGTGGTGGCCGGTGAGCCGGAAGCTGCCGCTCGCCGAGGGCGAGACCTCTCGTACCGCGTGTGCCCGCGCCGTGCTGCGGGCAGGGGTGGACGAGAAGTCCGGCGAGGTCCTCCCTGCGGCCGTGCTCGCGGAGCGTGTGGGCTGGTGCGCCGACCTGGTGGCGGGGATGGTCTCCGCGTTGCTGGCTGAGCAGTGGAACGCAGGCGAGGTTGATGTGCTCGCCTGCGGTGAGGACGCGGGTGGCCGGAAGTTGCCGTCGCACGCCTGGATGGCTCTGCGGCGCCTGGGCTGGACCGTCACCGCCCCGGAGGGCGTGAAGGTCAACGACCGGATCGTGCGTATGGCCCAGGAACAGGCCGGGCGTGCTCTTCGTTCGGTGAAGTGGCGTGCTGACCTGACCGCCGGGGTCCTGTCGACCTGGCCAGCCGATCCGCGCAAGCGCACTCCGCAGGAGTGGGAGCAGGTACGCAGGGCGGTTCCGGGCGGAGAGCATCTGCCGTCTGGCGTCATCACGTCCCGCACTCGGCAGGCCGCCACGTTCCTTGCCGCGCATGGCCGCCTGCCGGTGGACGTGTTCGAACTGGAAGGCACCCCGAAGGTCCCGCGGATGCTGCTGCTGGCCACCTGTGACAGGCAGCAGGCCACCATCGAACGCAGCGAGACCGACCCCAGCAGGGTGCTGCTGAGGTTGCAGCTTCCCTCACGACCGGATCCGCGGACCTACCGGGACTGGACGTGGGTAGCCTGTCCGATCACCCTGCCGCCCACAGTCCCTGCGGGCGCGGTTGTGCACCTGCCCACCCTGCGTGCCGCGGGCGGCAAGGTGCGCGCCGATATGGCATACACCCACGCCGTGCCGAAAGCCCGGCGCACCGGTCATACGGTCGGGCTCGGCGTGGACTGGGGCCTGAACACCTTGTTGTCCGCCGGAGCCCTGCGACTGCACCCCGACGGCCGGATCACCGCTCTGGGGGCAGGTGCTCAGTTCCGGGCCGCCGGCGTCCTCGCGAAGCAGCACCGCCTCCGCCGCCACAGTGAGCGGCTGCACGCCAAGGCCGACCACTACCAGCGGCTCATCGGCGATAACGAGCAGCATCTACTCGTCGGCAAGCAGGCGGTACTGCGCGACGAGATCCGCCACGTGTCCCAGCGCCGCTCGAACCTGAACGACGCGCTCGCCTGGGCCGCCGCCAGGTGGGCCGTGGACCAGGCGATCGCCGCCGGGGCGACCGTGATCTATCTGGAAGACCTGCGGTCGATGGAAGCCAAGGGCATGGGCCGCACCATGAACACGCGGCTGTCCCAGCAGGTGCGCGGGCAGATCACCGACCGCATGCGGCACCTCGCCGCCGAGGCCGGTATCGCCGTCGTCACCGCGCCCGCGCAGAACACCTCCAAACACTGCCCCCACTGCCTGACCCCGCTACGGCACCGCAAAGCCCCCGACAAGCCGACCGCCGCGGGCTGGAAGTGGGCCATCTGCCCCAACCAGTCCTGCCGCTGGCAGGGCGACCGCGACAACGGAGCATGGCGCCGCATCGCGGCCCGCGGCCTGACCCACCAGACCACGACCATCACCGACAACAACAGCGGGCAGATGGTGATCCGCGCCGTGGTCGACAAGCTCGAAGCCTCAGCGGTCATCACAAGAACCAGTCGGACCGACCGGTCGAAAACTGGCCCCACCCGACACAAGCCACCACGCCCCGCGCCCAGGCGACGCAGGGCACCCTCCCCCACCCGGCCCCACAGCCGAGCTGGCAAGCGTCCGGAGGGACACGCACCAACGGACCGGACCCGGCTGCCCCGCGCAGCCCACCGACACCAGGGCGCGACGACGATCAGCACACCCACCACCGGCCACCAGCCGCGAGGAGCAGCACTGGGCGCGGGATTCCACCTGCATGCCCATGCTTCCCCACCCAGATGGGAAACGATCCCGGACACTCAGTCCAGCTCAGGATCGCTTAGCTGATCAGAGACGCTTGAGAGGTCCCCGACGGGGTAGCCGCGGCCATGGTCGATGGTGGTCCGCCCAAGGATGGCAGTGGACGCGGGCGCCAGGACCGTGACGGCGGAGCTGCGATTCTCGGCCGGTCGGCGCAGGCGTTTCGGGACCGGATGCGCCGGGTCCGAGCGGGTGTCGGGTTGGCGGGGCAGGCGGGCCTGGCGGCGGGTTTGTCCTGGTGGGTGGCCCACAGTCTGTTACACGTGCATCAACCGGTGTTCGCGCCGATTTCGGCGGTCGTGGTGTTGGCGGCGTCGGTGGGCCAGCGGCTGCGCCGTACGGTCGAGTTGGTCATCGGAGTGTCCGTTGGGGTCGGGATCGGCGATCTTCTGATTTACCTACTGGGGACCGGGGCGTGGCAACTCGGCCTGATCGTGGTGGTTGCCGTGCTGGTGGGCGCGTTCATCGGCGGCAGTCCCGCGCTGGTGATCCAGTCGGCCGCGACGGCGGTGCTCATCGGCACCCTGAGTCCGTCGATATCGAATCTTGAGGCCCCTCGCATCCTTGACGCGCTCATCGGCGGTGCGGTGACGATTGTCGTGAGCTCGTTACTGCTCCCGCTGAACCCACTCCGGGTCATCAACCGTGCCGCCGGACCGGCAATGGATCTGCTGGTCGATCAACTCGAAGCCACCGTCGCCGCGCTGAAGCGCCGGGACGCCGCGGGTGCGCAGGCCGCTCTCGAGCGATTGCGCGACAACAAGAAGGAACTTGCCGCCTTCGCCGAGGCCGCGACGGCAGCCCGGGAGACAAACACGCTGTCACCCGTACGGTGGGACACCCGACAAGGAACCATCAGCCGCTTCGCCGAAGCGGTGGACCCCGTTGACCGAGCCATGCGCAACAGCGGAACCCTCATCCGCCGCGCCGTGACCCTGATCGAGGACGGGGAACCCATCCCGCCGCCGATGCCGGCCGCCGTGTCGGCCCTTGCCGATGCCGTCCGGATGATGCGCCGCCAGTTCACCCGCGGCGCCGAGCCTGACAAGGCTCGCAAGCAGGCGCTGAGCGCAGTCAGCGAGGCCGGCCGCGCCTACCGGGCCGGCGTGGGCTTTTCGGGAGCGGTGGTCGTTGCCCAGGTCCGCACGGCAGTCAGCGACCTGATCGTCGCCAGCGGGGTCTCGCAGGACGACGCGAACTCGATGGTCCGGCATGCCTTCGGCCCGCTCCGGCCACCCGATTCGACCCGCTCGTAACAGCCACCGGCAGGCATGTCCGGCTGCCGTGGCTCGGGCGGCTGCGGGTACGGGTCCCGTCAGGCGGTGGCGTGGAGCTGGGCGTGCAGGCCGGCCCGATCGATCTGCATCCAGTACTCGGTGATGAGGCCGTCCGCGACGTGGTACACGATCGAGTTGATCTGCCGTACGGTGCGGCCCGTCGGAGGAAGGCCGTCGACCGGCGCGAGGTGGCGTCCCACCTGGGTCAGTCGCACGTACGCCCGTGCCCCGTCCACCAGGAGCTCGTCGACCGTCAGCGCGAATTCGCCCCAGGTCGAGGTCATCTCCCGGACGTGCTCGGCGTAGTCGTCGGGGGGCCGCGCGATGGTGACCTCGTCCTCCGACTGGACCTGGTGGGCCAGCACGACGGGGGCCATGAACTCGGCGGCCCGGTGCGGCTCCCGGCCCGAACGGACGTACATGATGAAGTCCCCGACAACCCGGCGGGTCACCTCGCTGTCGATCATGCGCCCACCCTGTCGGATCGCCGGCCACCCTGGCCGGCTCGGCCAGGGTGGCTCCCGTCACGGCGCCGCACCGGGCGGTCGTGCGCTCTCGCCGTCGGACCGTGCGGCGAGGACGGGAACGTGGGGGCGCGGCTCACCGCCGGGCGGCCGCGGCGCGCTCCGCTCCGCCGCGCTCCGGCAGCCGCTCCGCCAGGAACGCCTCCCAGCTCCGTACCCCGGTGTTGCCGCCGTCGAGCGTGAGGTTGTCGCCGTTCCGGTACGCCCGCCCGGCCTTCCCGGGCAGCCGGACCGGCATGAGCAGCCGGCGCTTGCCGACCGCCCGCAGGTAGCCGCGCATCAGCTCGTCCATTCCGTGGACGGCCGGACCGGCCAGGTCGGGCACCAGCCCGGCGGGCGCGCCGAGCGCCAGCTCGACCAGCCGGGCCGCCACCTCGCGGGCGTCGACCGGCTGGAGGCGGAGCCCGCCCGGCACCGGCACGACGGGTAGCTTCGCCATCTTCTCCGCCATCGTCAGCGCCAGGTCGTGGAACTGCGCGGCGCGCAGCGTCGTCCAGGGCACGCCCGAATCCGCGATCGCCCGCTCCGCCTCGAGCTTGGACCTCAGCCAGGCGAGCGGCACGCGGTCGGCCGCGATGACCGAGATGTGGACCAGGTGCCGCACGCCGGCCCGCTGCGCGGCCCGGACCAGGTTGCGGGTCGCCTGGTCGTCACCCTTGGGGCCACCCGCCAGGTGCAGGACCAGTTCCGTCCCGCGTACGGCCGGCTCGACGCCGTCGCCGCTGAGCAGGTCGGCGGTGACGTGCGTGACGCCGTCGCCCGGGCGGCCGCCGTGGCGGCTGAGCACGCGCACCGGGTGACCGGCGTGCCGCAGCAGCGGGGTGACCAGCCGGCCGAGGGTGCCCGTGCCGCCGGTGACCAGGATGGGTGCGTTCATGTCGTCCTCCGGGTTCGGGGTCCGCTAGGTTTCGTGCCTTCACCGCCTCGACCCGGGGCGACCGGAAAGTGTGACCGCTGTGATCGGGGACACATGCCGTCACGCCGGCCGGTCCGCCCGGGTCGGACCGGTGGAAGCGGACGAGGAAGGGACGGGACATGGGCGAGGACACCTGGCTGGCCGAGCGGTTCGAGCAGCACCGGCCCCAGTTGCGGGCGGTGGCCTACCGGATGCTCGGCTCCCACGTCGAGGCCGATGACGCCGTCCAGGAGGCCTGGCTGCGGCTCGCCCGTACCGACGCCGACGAGGTGGACAACCTCGCGGCCTGGCTGACCACCGTGGTCGCCCGGGTCTGCCTCAACACCCTGCGCGCCCGCACCGCCCGCCGCGAGGAGCCCCTCGAGGTACGGATGCCCGACCCGGTCGTGCGCACCGACGAGGCGGACGACCCGGCGTACGCGGCGGTGCTGGCCGACTCGGTCGGGCTGGCGCTGCTGGTGGTGCTGGACACCCTGACCCCGACGGAGCGGCTCGCGTTCGTGCTGCACGACATGTTCGCCGTGCCCTTCGAGGAGATCGGCGAGATGATCGACCGGTCCCCGGCGGCCGCCCGGCAACTGGCCAGCCGGGCGCGTCGCCGGGTGCAGGGCCGCGCCCCCGCCCCCGACCCGGACCTCGCCCGGCAGCGCGCGGTGGTGTCGGCGTTCCTCGCCGCCGCCCACGACGGCGACTTCGACGGGCTGGTCGCCATGTTGCACCCCGACGTCGTGCTGCGCGCCGACGGCGGCGCCACCCGCGCCCGACACACCACCGTGCTCACCGGAGCCCGCACCGTGGCCGCGCAGGCCACCACCTTCGGACGGTTCTCACCGTTCGCGCGACCCGTGCTGGTCAACGGTGCCGCCGGCGTCCTGGTCACCGCGGCGGGTCGCCCGCTGTCCGTCATGGCCTTCACCGTCGCCGGCGGGAAGATCGCCGCCATCGACGTGATCGCCGACCCGGCGCGGCTGCGCCGGCTCGACCTCGCCGGGCTCGCCGACTGACCCGGCCGGACCGCTACTCGGTGACAGGTCGGCGAACCAGCGTCGACCGACCGGGTAGACCTCGCGGACGGCCAGCCCGGCCGCCGCGGCCACGTCGTGCACCGCGCGGGTGTCCAGTCGCGCCCAGCGGAAGCTCGGCCCACGGTGCCGGCCGGACACCACGTGTGCCTGTCCCTGCCAGGTGCCGCTGCCGGGCGGGTCCAACTCCACCAGGACGCTGCCGTCGGGGCGGAGCAGCGCACGGCACCGGCGCAGCAGCGCCCCCGGGTCGCCGCCGATGCCGATGTTGCCGTCCAGCAGCACCACGTGCGGCCACCGGCCCTCCGCCGGCAGCGGATCGAACAGGTCCGCCTGGATGGCGACGGCGCCCCGCGCCCGGGTCAGCGCCACCGCCCGGGCCGAGACGTCCACGCCGACCGTGGTGAGCCCGGCGCGGGTGAGTGCCTGGGTGAGGCGGCCCGGCCCGCAGCCCAGGTCCAACGTCGGGCCGGCGCAGCGGGCGACCACCGAGGCGGTCGCCGCCTCGGCCGGCCCGTGCCACCGCTCCACCGGCAGCCGGCTGCGCGTCCCGTCGGCGTGCACGAGCCAGTGGGTGCCGACCGCCCGGTGCCGCAGCGTGGTGCCGAAGCCGTCGGTGGTCACCGCCGGCCCCCGGGCACCAGGCTGCACCGGATCGCGGCCACCTCCCGGGCGAACCGGCCGCCGGACACCAGGCCGGCCACCGCGAGGGCGTCGGCCCAACCGTCCACGTCCCGCAGCACCGGCAGCGCCCCGACCCGCAGGCCACGCGCGGCCAGCGCGGCCCAGGTGAGCCGCCCGGTAGCGGGGGTGGACATCGGCACCCCCCGCAGCGCCGAGGCGTGCCGCGGGTCGCGCAGGCCCAGCGCCCACCAGCCGCCGTCCGCGGCCCGGCCCAGCACCGCGTCGGTTCCGGCCGCGCCCAGCCGGCGTACCGCCGCGGCCAGTCCCGCCGAGGTCAGCTGTGGGGTGTCCATGCCGATCTGGAGCACCGGTCGTCCCCGGTGCGCCGCCGCCACGTCGGCGTGGGCGTGCACGAGCCGGGTGGCGAAGTCCTCGCCGCGCTGCGGCAGGACCGGCCAGCCGGCGACCGCCGCGGCGAGGTCCGCGCCGTCCTCGGCGTCGGCGAACCGGCCGGCCAGCGCGAGGACCGGGGTGACCCCCGGGGTGGCGGCGACCACGTCGAGGGTGTCGCGCAGGGCGGCGACGGCGATCCGGGTCGCCTGCGCCGGGGTGGCGGGCGGGCAGAGCCGCGTCTTCACCGCCCCGGGCACGGGTGCCTTGGCCATCACCAGCAGGATGGTCACCGTCGACCGTCCACGCTGCGCAGCACGGCCACGAAGTCGCGGGTGGCGCGGAGCGTGCCGCGTACCGAGCCGGAAACCTTGGACCGGGTGCCGGCGATGCGCGGCGCGTACGTGACGTCGCGCTCGTGGATCCGCCAGCCGGCCGCGGCGGCCCGGATCATCAGCTCCAGCGGGTAACCGAACGCCCGGTCGGTGACCCCGAGGGCGAGCAGCGCCTCCCGCCGGGCGACCCGGATCGGACTGAGGTCCCGCAGCGGCACGCCCCGCTGCCGCAGCAGCGCCGCGACCAGCGCGGTGCCGGCCCGGGCGTGCCACGGCCAGACCCCGGCGCGCACCGGCCGACGCCGGCCCACCGCCAGGTCCGCCGTGCCGGCCGCCACCGGGGCGACGAGGGCGGGCAGCTCACCGGGGTCGAAGGAGCCGTCGGCGTCGAGTACGCAGACCAGCTCCGTCTCGGCGTGCTCGATCCCGGCGTGCACGGCCGCGCCGTAGCCCCGGCGGGGTTCGCGTACCACCCGGGCGCCGTGCCGGAGGGCTACCTCCGGCGAGCCGTCCCGGGATCCGTTGTCCACCACGATCGCTCGGTAGCCGGGCGGCAGCGCGGTCAGCACACCCGGCAGGGCGGCGGCCTCGTCCAGGCACGGCAGCACCACGTCGATCTGTGTCCGCATGCCGCCGACGCTAGGCCGGCACCGGCTCGCGTACGCCCCGATCGTGCTTACGGAACCCTTACCGACCAGGTGATTCTTACCGTCCGATGACGGGTCGGCGGTTCGGCCCACGGCGCGCGCGGGCACGCCGTACCGTCCGGTCGTCATGAGACCCGCACCCACCCTGCCCCGCACCTCCGGCGTGGACCGGCCCGCACTCCGGGACCGGGGCGACCTGCTCGTGCTGGCCGTCGAGGCGGTGCTGCTCGCCGCCGCGGTGGTGGTCGGGCTGGTGCTCAACCGGCGCGGTGTGGGCCTGCACGCGGACGCCGCCCCGCTCTACGCCACCTGGCGGCCGCACGTCGGCTGGGGCACCCCGCTCGCGGTGCTGGTCGCCGTCGTCGTGCTCGGGCCGGGCCTGCGCTGGGCCCGGACCGCCCGGTGGGGGGCGCTGCTGGCCGCCGGCTGGCTGGCGGCGGTCGCGTGGACGCTGTCGCTGGCCCTGGTGGACGGCTGGTCGGCGGGCCTGACCCGGCGGCTCACCCCGCAGGCGGAGTACCTGCACGAGGTGCCCGGGGTGGTCGACATCCCCCGGATGCTGGCCGGCTTCACCGACCGGATCCTCGACCTCCAGCCCGACTCCTGGTCCACCCACACCGCCGGCCACCCGCCGGGCGCGCTGCTGGTCTTCGTCTGGCTGGACCGGATCGGCCTGGGCGGCGGCACCGCCGCGGCGCTGTGCTGCGTGCTGGTCGGGACGACCGCCGTGGTGTCGGTCCCGGTCACCCTGCGGGCGCTGGGAGCCGCCGGCGCGGCCCGGGCGGTGCTGCCGTTTCTGGTGCTGCTGCCGGGCGCGGTCTGGCTGGGCGCCTCCGGCGACGCGATCTTCACCGGCGTGGTCGCCGCCGGGCTCGCCCTGTTGGCGGTCGGTGGGCCGGTCGCCGCGCTTCTCGGCGGGCTGGCGCTCGGCTTCGCGCTGCACCTGTCGTACGGGTTCGTGCTGGTCGGAGCGCTGGCGGGGGCCGTGCTGGTGGCGCGTCGGGACCGCCGCCCGGCCGCGCTGCTCGCCGGGACGGCCGGCATCACCGCGGTGACCGCCCTGTTCGTGCTGGCCGGCTTCCGCTGGTGGGACGGGTACGGCCGGGTCGTCGAGCGCTACTACCAGGGCTGGGCGGCCGACCGCCCGTACGGCTACTGGGTCTGGGCCAACCTGGCGGCGCTGCTGCTCTCCGCCGGGCCGGTGCTCGGGCCGGCGCTGCGCCGCACGGTGCTCGCCGCCCGGGTCGCCTGGTGGTCGCCCGGCGCCCGTCCCGCCGCCGGCCGGCCCGGGTCCGGCGGGGGCCGGGCCGGACCGGGGCCGCTGGCGCGGCTGACCGCGCGCGGACGAGAGCTCGCCGCGCTCGGGCCGACCGTGCTGCTGCCGGCCGCCGCCACGCTGGCGGTCCTCACCGCCGACCTGTCCGGGATGAGCAAGGCCGAGGTGGAGCGGATCTGGCTGCCGTTCGTGGTCTGGCTGCTGATCGGCGCCGCGCACCTGCCGGGGCCGGCCCGCCGCTGGTGGCTGGCCGGGCAGGTGCTCACCGCGCTCGCCGTCAACCACCTGCTGTTCACCGTCTCCTGAGCGGCCCGGCGGGGGTCAGCCGACGAGGGCGGCGGGCTCGCGCAGCGGGTCGGTGGCGAAGGCGGTCACCCCGTCGACGAAGCCGACCCGGGCGGTGTAGCCGAGCAGCTCCCGGGCCCGGGTCGGATCGGCCACCACGTGCCGGACGTCGGCCGCCCGCGCCCCACCGACCACCTCCGGCTCGGGACCGCCCATCGCCCGGGCCAGCGCGGCGGCCAGGTCGCCGACGGTGTGCGGCTCGCCGGAGCAGACGTTCACCGGGACCAGCCCGTCCGGATCAGGCGCGTCGAGCGCCAGCAGGTTGGCCCGGGCCACGTCGGTGACGTGCACGAAGTCGCGGCGCTGCCGGCCGTCCTCGTACACCCGGGGTGGCCGTCCGTCGGCGAGCGCCGACCGGAACAGCGAGGCGACCCCGGCGTACGGGGTGTCGCGGGGCATCCGTGGGCCGTAGACGTTGTGGTAGCGCAGCGCCCACACCCCGCCCCCGGTCTGCCGGGCCCAGGCCGCGGCGTAGTGCTCCTGGGCGAGTTTGCTGGCCGCGTACGTGCTGTGCGGCTCCAGCGGGGCGTCCTCGTGGACCAGGGCGGAGGCGAGGGTGCCGCCGCAGTCCGGGCAGGTCGGGTCGTACCGGCCGGCGGCGAGGTCGGCGGCGCGGCGCGGGGCGGGTCGGACCACGCCGTGCCGGGGGCAGGTGTAGCACCCCTCGCCGTAGACCACCATCGAGCTGGCCATGACCAGCCGGGACACCCCGGCCCGGTGCATCGCGGCGAGCAGCACCGCCGTGCCGTGGTCGTTGTGGCTGGCGTAGTCGGGGGCGTCGGACGGGTCCAGCCCGTGCCCCACCATGGCCGCCTGGTGGCAGACCACGTCCACCCCGGACAGCAGCCGGTCCAGCAGTCCGGCGTCGCGTACGTCGCCGACCACCGGGTCGTGCCGCCGGGACCACTCCGGCAGCGCGCCGCCGTGCGCCTGGGGCAGCAGCGCGTCCAGGCAGACCGGCTCGTGCCCCTCGGCGACCAGCAGGTCGGCGACCTGCGATCCGATGAAACCGGCGGCGCCGGTGACCAGTACCCGCATGGGCCCACGCTAGGGCACCGCGCGGCCCCGGTCGGGCGGTTCACGGCGGACGTCAGCAGTCCGTAAGAGCTGCTGGTAAGGCTTCGGTAATGCGGCAAAGCGGACCGATCGCCGGCTGCGGCGTCTAGCGTCTGGGCTGGAGCCCGGAGCGCGCACCACAGGAGGAATCGTGTCCGCCAGCCCATCCGCACCGGCCGGTCCGGACGGTCCGCCGCCCGCCACCCCGGCGCGACTGTGGCGGTGGCTCGACCGGCACCGCCCCCCGGGCGCGGACGCGGTCAGCGACGGCTGGCGCAGCCCGGTCCGCGGGCCCTGGCTGACCTCGGTGCTCGGGGTGGTGCTGCTCGCCACCCTGCCGCTGGTGATCGTCACCGGGTTGCTCGACTGGATCGCCTACGGGCCCCGGTTCGGCCAGGCGCTCCCCCGCGAAGTGGGGTGGCTGCACCCACCGGTGTTCGACTGGCCGACCCGACCCGCCTGGCTGTTCCGGGTCACCCAGGGGCTGCACGTGACGCTGGGGATCGTGGTGGTGCCGGTGGTCCTCGGCAAGCTCTGGTCCGTGGTGCCCAAGCTCTTCGACTGGCCGCCGGCCCGCTCGGTCGCCCAGGTGCTGGAGCGGCTGTCGCTGCTCCTGCTGGTCGGCGGGATCCTCTTCCAGACGGCGGCCGGCCTGCTGAACATCCAGTACTCGTACCTGTTCGGCTTCGACTTCTACACCGCGCACTGGTTCGGCGCCTGGGTCTTCACCGCAGCTCTGGTCACCCACGTGGCGATCAAGTTGCCTCGGCTGGTCACCGCGCTGCGTGGGCCCGGCTCCGGGCGTACCCCGGTCGAGCGGACCCGGCCGGAGCCGCCGGATCCCGACGGTCTGGTGGCCCGCCGGCCCGGGCCGGCGACGATGAGCCGGCGCGGGGTGCTGGCCCTGGTCGGCGGCGGGGCGCTGCTGCTGGCGGCGCTGACCGTCGGGCAGAGCGTCGACGCGCTGCGGCGCTCCGCGCTGCTGCTGCCCCGGGGCCGGCGGATCGGCGAAGGACCGAACGGGTTCCCGGTCAACCGCAGCGTCGCCGCGGCCGGCGTCACCCCGGAGCAGTCCGGCCCGGGCTGGCGGCTGACGCTGCGGGGCGGGGGTCGCACCGTCACGCTGGACCGCGCCCGGCTGCTCGCCATGGCCCAGCACACGGCGACCCTGCCGATCGCCTGCGTGGAGGGCTGGTCCACCGCCCAGACCTGGACGGGGGTCCGGTTGCGTGACCTCGCCGCCCTGGTCGGGGCTGCCGCGCCGGCCGCGGCCCGGGTCCGTTCGCTGGAGCGGGCCGGCCTGTTCCGCCAGGCGACCCTGCAGGGCAACCAGGTGGCCGACGGCGACGCGCTGCTCGCCCTGCGGGTCAACGGCGTCGACCTCAGTCCGGACCACGGCTATCCGGCGCGGGTCATCGTGCCCGCGCTGCCCGGGGTGCACTGCACCAAGTGGGTTGAGGAGATCACGTTCGATGGGTGAGTTCCGGCGGGCGTACGGTGCGGCGTCCTGGCACCTGCTGCTCCTGCTCGGCTGCTTCGCGGTGACCGGCTGGATCGCGCTGCGGCTGGCCGGCGAGCCGATGGCCGGCCGGATGCTGGCGTGGTTCGTGGGCGCGGCGATCGCGCACGACCTGGTCCTCTTCCCGGCGTACGCGTCGGTCGACCGGGCGCTGGGGGCCGCGCGGGGTCGCGGTGGAGTCCCGTCGGTGCTGAACCACGTCCGGGTCCCCGCGCTCGGCGCCGGGCTGCTCCTCCTGGTCTACCTGCCCGGGATCCTCGGTCTCGGCGACGGCACGTACCTCTCGGCGACCGGCATGGCGCCCCGGGCGAGGTTCGGCCAGTGGCTCACGGTGAGCGCGGTGCTCTTCGCCCCCAGCGCGCTGCTGTACGCCGCCCGCCGCCTCTCCCGCCGGGGGCGCTGACCCGCCGCCTGTCCCGCCGGATCAGGGGGCGATACGCAGCCGGCGGATGCGGGCGTTGTCGTAGTCCGCGAAGCGGAACCGCAGCCCGGCGAAGGGGCTGCCGGGGAAGTCGCCGCTGATGGTGGCGGTCACCACCGTGCCCGCCGGGCTGTCCTCGACGTCGGTGATCTCGTACGAGACCAGCGGCGTCTCGCGGCGCCAGGCGCGGATCTCCTCGATGCCCCGGTGGGTCTTCCCCTCGTCCTCCACGACGGCGTCGTCGGCGAAGAGGGCGAAGTAGGCGTCCTTGTCCGGCTGGCCGGCGAGCGCGAAGTAGCGGCGGATGATGTCGGGTGCGGTGCGCATGGGTTGCTCCTCGGTGGTCGTGGCAGGTCAGACCGTCGGGATGGTGCCGCCGTCGATGACGTGCTCGGCGCCGACGATCGCCGAGGCGCGGTCCGAGACGAGGAAGGCGACCAGGTCGGCCACCTCGGCCGGGTACGCGGGACGGCCCAGCGGGATGCCGCCGAGGCTGTCCATCAGCTGGTCGAGGGCGGCGTCGCGGTCGATGCCCGACGCGGCGGCGAGCCGGTCGATCAGCGCGTCGGCCGCCGAGGTCTGGATGAACCCCGGTGCCACGCTGTTGACCCGGATGCCGTGCGGGGCGAGTTCGTTGGCCAGCCCCTTGCTGTACGTGGTCAGCGCGGCCTTCGCCGCGGCGTACGCCAGGGTGGCCTCGTACAGCGGCTTGCGCCGCTGGATCGACGAGACGTGCACGATCGCGCCCCGCCCCGACTCGATCATGGCGGGGACGAGCCGGCGGTCCAGCCGGACCGCCCCGAGCAGGTTGAGGTTGAGTTCCTCGAGCCAGGTCGCCTCGTCCAGAGCGGCGAACCCGCCGCCCGGGGCGTGCGAGCCGCCCACCACGTGCACCAGGATGTCCACGCCGCCGACCGTTGACAGCCGGTCGGCGACCGCCTCCGCGCCGCCGACCGTCGCGATGTCGGCGGCGATGAACTGGTCGGGGTACGGGTGGTCGGGCGGTTCGTTGCGGGCGGTGACCCAGACCGTCGCGCCGGCCTCGCGCAGCCGGTCGGCGATCGCCGCGCCGGCACCCTTCGTGCCGCCGGTGACCAGGGCCCGCCGGCCGGCCAGCGAGTCCCGGGCGGGCAGGAGCTGCGCCATCACATGTCCTCTCCTCGGGCAGCACGGGACGGACGCGCGGCGGCGTCGCGATGTTACTGCTAAACTAGAAGTCAGTCACTGTGACTTTAGCACCCACTCGGCGAGGAGCGCGCATGGCAGGAAAGATCCGCCTCGAGGACCGCGAGTGCCCCCTCTCGGCGACCCTCGGCGTGGTGGGCGAGTGGTGGACCCTCCTGATCCTGCACGACGCCTTCGACGGGTACACCCGGTTCGAGCAGTTCCAGGAGAATCTGAAGATCTCCTCCAGCATGCTCACCAGCCGGCTCCGGACCCTCACGGCCAATGGGCTGCTGGAGCGCCGCCGTTACCAGACGCACCCCGATCGCCACGAGTACGTCCTCACCGAGCTGGGCCGCAGCCTGCGCCCGGTGATCGTCGCGCTCGCCGCCTGGGGCAACTCCCGACTGGAGCCCGAGCGGCGCAGCATGATCCTCGTCGACCGGGAGACCGGCGCCGAGGTCGAGCCGGCCGTGGTGGACCGGGCCACCGGCCGACTGTTGGACCCGGAGAACTTCGTCTTCGCCGCCGGCCCCGCGGCGAGCGAGGTGATGCGCGCCCGGTACGCGGGCGCCGTGCCGGAGCCGTCCGCGCGGCAGCGGCGGGCGTAGCCCCGGCGGGTCACGGACCCATCAGCAGGGCGGCGACGGTGGCCGTGGTGGCCAGGGCGGCCAGCGCGGCGCTGGTGGCGACGAAGCGGCCCAGCGGCACGGCCACCCCGGCGGCCCGGCAGCGCTCGTACCAGATCAGGGTGGCCAGCGACGCCCACGGGGTGGCGAGCGGACCGACATTGGTGCCGACCAGCAGGGCGAGCAGCTGGGTGTGGTGGTCGGCGGCGATGACCGCTTCCCCGGCCACGTACGCGGGCAGGTTGTTGACCACATTGGCGACCAGCGCGCCGACGCCGCCGGCCCGCAGCGCGCCCGCCGCGCCGGGGTCGCCGCCGATCAGCGCGCCCATCACGGTGTCCAGCCCGTGCCGGCCGATGGTCTGCACCACCAGGAACAGCCCGGTCACGAAGACCAGCAGCCGCCACGGGATCAACGCGAGCTTCAGGCTGCCCCGGGCGCGGACCGCGAAGCCGGCGACCAGGATCGCGGCGGCCACCCCGGAGGCGAGTCCGATCTCGACGCCGGCGAGGATCCCGGCGACGAAGAGCAGGCACGCGGCGAGGGCGGTGCGGTACAGCACCGGGTCCGGCGGCACGTGCGGCGGCGGGGGCACGAACGGGTCCGCGCCCGACCGGGCGGGCCGCCAGTACCACCACCAGAGCAGCAGCATCGTGATCACGATGGCGGCCAGTTGCGGCCACCACATCCGGGCCGCCCACGGCACCGGATCCAGGCCGATCCGGTCGCTGGCCAGGATGTTGGTCAGGTTGGACACCGGCAGCAGCAGGCTCGCCGTGTTCGCCAGCCAGACCGTGGTCATCGCCAGCGGTGTCGGCGGCACACCGAGCTTGCGGGCCAGAGCGATCATCACCGGGGTGAGCAGGACCGCGGTGGTGTCCAGGTTCAGCGCGATGGTGGTGACCGAGGCGAACCCGACGCAGAGCCAGAACAGCGCTCGGTAGCTGCCCCGCGCGGTGATCGCGACCCGCGCGGCGAGGGCGTCGAACACCCCGGCCACCGCGGTCAGTTCGGCCAGCACCACCACCGTGCCGAGGAAGATCAGGATGGGTACGATCCGGCGCACGGTGGCCTCGGCGTCCGCGCGGGGGAGGAGTCCGCCGAGGACACAGGCCAGCCCGACCACCGCCAGCCCGATCGCGATCCAGTCGAGCACGTGCAGCCGACCCCAGCGGGATCGGTCCGGCGCGGCGGACGGCGGCTCCCCGACGGTCTCCACGAGGGATGATCCTCGCACACCGGCGGCCGGGCAGGCCCGCCCGACGCGGCTGCCGAGGGTGGCCACGGATCGACGGTGAGTGGCCATAATGGCCACGTGGCTGTAGGCGTGCACCCCTCCCGGTCCGACCGCCCCATCGACTTCTTCATCAGCTACTCGCCCGCGGACGAGCGCTGGGCGACCTGGCTCGCCTGGGAGTTCGAGGCCGCCGGCTACCGCACCCTGCTCCAGGCGTGGGACTTCGTCGCCGGCACCAACTTCATCGACTTCATGGATCGGGGCGTCCGCGAGGCGGCCGTCGTGGTGGCGGTCCTCTCCGAGCGCTACCTGCACTCGACGTACGGGAAGCTGGAGTGGCAGGCCGCGCTGCGCGCGGACCCGGACGGCACCGGCAACAAGCTGGTCACCGTGCGGGTGGAGGACTGCCCGATCGACGGCCTGCTCGCCACCATCACCTACGTCGACCTGGTCGGGGTGACCGACCCGGCGCGGGCCCGGGGCCGGGTGCTCGACCGGATCCGGGAGGCGCTCGACGGCCGGGCGAAGCCCGACCTGCAACCGGCCTTTCCGCACCACCCCGCCGACCCGGCCGGGGTGCTCGCCACTCCCGTCGCCGGCCCGCCCGCGCCGCGCCGCGCCCGGCGTACGCCGATCGACCCGCCGCCGTTCCCGCCCGCCGCCACCGCCGTGCCGGTGGCCCGCGGCACGCTGAGCGTGCTCCAGGTGGCCGGGCCGCGCTTCGGCCGGGGCGTGATCGCTCCCGGCGCCCCGGTCACCCCGGGCGAGTTGCAGGAACACCTGATGGGCGACCTCACCCTGCTGATGAATGACGGGGTTCCCCGGCCGGACCTGCTGGTGGTGGCCGGCAACCTGACCGAGTCCGGCAGCCCGCGCGAGTTTTCCGACGCGCTGACCTTCCTCACCGGGCTGCGGGTGCTGCTCGGGTTGGAGCCGCACCGGCTGGTCGTGGTGCCCGGCGCACGCGACGTCACCATGGCCGCCAGCCGTGCGTACTTCGCCACCTGCGAGGCCGACGACGTCGACCCGCAGCCGCCGTACTGGCCGAAGTGGCGGCACTACGCGCGCCTCTTCGACGAGCTCTACCAGGGTCTCGACGACCGGATCTTCGACAGCGAGCAGCCGTGGACGCTCTTCTCCGTGCCCGACCTGCGGGTGGTGGTGGCGGGGCTGAACTCCACCGTCGCGATCACCCACCGCGAGGAGGACCGGTACGGCTTCCTGGGCGAGGCGCAGTCCACCTGGTTCGCCCAGCGGATGCGCCACTACCAGCAGTCCGGCTGGCTGCGGCTGGGCGCGATGGCGCACGCCCCCGGCCCGCGCACCCCGTACGCCGACCAGCTGGCCGCCCCGGACGGGGTGACGCTGCGCGACCGGGGTTCGTTCCACCGTCTGGTCGGGCCGATGCTCAACCTGCTCCTCGCCGACGCCGCGCCCGGCGGGCAGGTCGACCCGGCGGTGCCGTTGGCCACCACCTCGCGGGACGGCCGGGCGCAGGTGCTGCGGCTGGCCGCCGACGGGATGACTCGCTGGGTGCTCGGCCGGGACGACCGGCAGGAGTTGGGTGAGCCGACGGTGGTGAGCTGGCCCCGGGCGGAGGCGACCTTCGGCGCGGCCGGGCCGGCGCAGGTGCCCGACCCGCGGCGGCCCACCGTCGACGAGGGGCCGGCGCAGGGCCGGCCAGCCGACGGTCCGGCCGCCGCCCCCGCCGTGGTGCCGCCGGCACCGCTGGACCGCCTGCTCGATCGTCTCGCCGAGGTCTGCGAGGCGCGCCACGACCGGGTGCTGGTCCGCCGGGTGCCGGCCGAGCCGCCGCACCTGTTCGTCACCTACCGGGCCGACGGGGTGGTCCGCCAGCAGCGGGTCGGCGGGCACGTCGGCACCCCGACCGCCGCCGACGTCGACCAGTTCGCCCGCCGGGTGCACGCCACCGATCCGGACATCCCGTCCGAGCTGGTCTACGACGGGGAGCGGGTGCCCCGCGGGCTGGCCGAGGAGGCGCGGCGGCAGGGCGTACGGGTGCTGCACCTGACCGAGTTCCAGGGCCTGCTCGACCTGCGCGAGTACGTCGCCGCGCAGACCGCCCGGCTCCAGGCCGACCGGCTCTACCCGCCCGGCCAGTACGTGCCGCAGCGTTACCGCCACCTGGTCGGCGCCGACCAGCGGGTCCGCGAGGACGTGGTGGACGAGCTGCTCGAACTGGTCTCCACGCCGGACGGCCGGTTCGTGCTGGTGCTCGGCGACTTCGGCCGGGGCAAGACGTTCGCGCTGCGCGAGGTGGCCCGCCGGCTGCCCACCGCCGCCCCGGATGTGATCCCGATCCTGGTGGAGCTGCGCGCGCTGGACAAGGCGCACTCGGTCGACGGCCTGGTCGCCGCGCACCTGGCCAACCACGGTGAGCAGGTGATCGACCTCAAGGCGTTCCGCTACATGCTCCGCCAGGGGCGGATCGTGCTGCTCTTCGACGGCTTCGACGAGCTGGTGGCCCGGGTGACGTACGACCGGGCGGCGGACCACCTGGAGACGCTGCTCCAGGCGGCCGAGGGAAACGCCAAGGTCGTGGTGAGCAGCCGCACCCAGCACTTCAAGACCAACTCCCAGGTACTGACCGCGCTCGGCGAGCGGGTCGGGCTGCTGCCGCACCGGCGCGTGCTGGCCATCGAGGACTTCACCCCCGGCCAGATCGAGGCCTTCCTGCGCAACCGGTACGGCGGCGACGAGCGCGCGGCGCGGGAGCGGATGGACCTCCTCGCCGGGGTGAAGGACCTGCTCGGCCTCTCCCGCAATCCGCGGATGCTCGGCTTCATCGCCAACCTCGACGAGGGTCGGCTGGCCGCCGTGGCGGGGGCCGGCGGCACGTTCAGCGCCGCCGCCCTCTACCGGGAGATCCTGGAGTCCTGGCTGGACTTCGAGGAACGGCGCACCCAGGGGATACCGGGCGTGCCGGTGAGCCTGCGCCGTCCCGAGCTGTGGCACGCGGTGAGCCGGCTGGCCTTTCAGCTCTGGGAGAGCGGCGAGTCGTACCTGCGGCTGGCCGAACTGGCCGAGGCCGCCGGCCAACTCGCCGGGCTGGCCGAGTCCCGGCTCTCCGGGCCGCAGGCGGCGCACGCGGTGGGCGCCGGCACCCTGCTGGTCCGCACCGACGACGGGCTCTTCGGGTTCATCCACACCTCGGTGATGGAGTGGCTGGTCGCCGAGGGGATCGCCGCCCAGATCAACCGGGGCGAGGAGCCCTCGGCGCTGGCCGTGCGCCCGCTGTCGGCGCTGACCGTGGAGTTCCTCGGCGACCTCGCCGACCCGGCCCGGTGCGCCGCCTGGACCGCCCGGGTGCTCGGCGACGAGACCGCCGGGGAGACGGTCCGGGCCAACGCGCTGCGGCTCAGCGCCCGGCTAAGGCTGCCCGACCGGGCCGACCTGCGCGGCGCGGTGCTGCGCGGCGAGGACCTGTCCCACCGGGAACTGACCCGTGCGGATCTGACCGGCGCCGACCTGACCGACACCCGCCTGGTCGCCACCAACCTGACCGAGGCGCGGCTGGAGCACGCCCGGCTGCGCGGCGCCCGTCTGGACCAGGCCCGGCTCAGCGGGGCCGACCTGCGCGACGCCGAGCTGGCCGGGGCCCGGCTGTTCCGGGCCGACCTGCGTGGCGCCCGGATCTCCGGCAGCAGCTGGCACCGGGCCGCGCTGATCGACGTGAGCGCCGACGCGGCGCTGCTGCGCGCGCCGGAGCTGCGCGGCGCGGTGATCGCCCCCGGCCGCCCGGTGGCGCCGGGCCTCGCCCCGCCCGCCGTGGGCGTCTCCTACGGCTTCGAGGTGGGCCGGCTGCCCGTGCCGGCGGCGTACAGCCCGGACGGGGCGGTGCTCGCCGTGGGCAGCGACGACGGTGGTGTGCTGATCTGCGACACGGCCACCGGCCTGCCGGTGCGAACCCTCCAGGGGCACCGGGGGCGGGTCTACGCCGTGCGGTTCGACGCCGCCTCGCACCAGCTCGTCACCGGCGCGGCCGACCTCAGCGTACGGCTGTGGGACGCCGACCACGGCGACGTGCGGCACGTCATCGAGGACGTCTTCGCCGGCTGGGTGTGGCCGCTGCTCACCGACGGCGCGCGGGGCCGGCTGGTGGTCGGCGACGCGGCGGGCGTGGTCCGGCTCTACGACACCCGCACCGTACGCCTGCGCCACGAGTGGCCCGGGCACGCTGCACCGATCTGGGGCACCTCGTTCAGCCCGGACGGCCGCCGGGTCGTGGTGGTGGACAGCGCCGGCGTGGTCCGGGGCTGGGACATCGCCTCCGGGAAGCTCGCCTTCGAGGTACGCGAGCCGGAGGTGGTCTACCGGGTGGTGCACACCCCGGACGGCCGGTCGCTGGTCGCGGTCGGCCAGCACGGCCGGGTGTGGATCCGTCGGGCCACCGACGGGGAACTGGTGCGCCAGCCGCGCGGCCACGAGGCCGACGTGTACGCCCTCGACGTGCACCCCGACGGCGACCTGATGGCCACCGGCGACACCCACGGCGCGTTGCGGCTGTGGGAGGTGGCGACCGGCCGGCCGGTGCGGGTGCTGGGCCGGCAGCGGGGCGCGATCTACAGTGTCCGGTTCAACGCCGACGGCTCCCTGCTCGCCACGGCCGCCAGCGACGGCGGCATCCAGCTCTGGGACACCGCCGACGGCCAGCTCAGACACGAGCTGACCCGGCACCGCGGCTCGGTCTGGCCGGTCGTCTGGCGGCCGGACCAGGCCCAGGTGGCGACCAGCAGCAACGACGGCACCACCCGGATGTGGGACGTGCACACCGGGCAGCTCCAGCACACCCTGCGCGGGCACGGCCGCCGGGTCACCGCGCTCTCCTTCCGGGACGACGGTGAGGTGCTGGCCGCCTGCGGCAACGACGGCGTGGTCCGGCTGTGGGAGCCGCGTACCGGCCAGCTGGTCCGGCAGCTCGCCAGCCCGGCCGACCGGCTGCTCTCCGTGGTCTTCTGCCCGGGCGAGTCGCTGGTCGCGTCGCCCAGCGGCGACGGCGGGGTGCACCTGTGGAACACCGACACCGGCGTCGACGAACGTGAGCTCAACGTGGACACCGACCACGTCTGGGCAGCCGCGTTCAGCCCCGACGGGGACGCCCTGGCGACCGCCAACGACGACGACACGGTCCGGTTGTGGTACCGGCGGACCGGCCGGCACTTCGCCACCCTCACCCCGCACCGGGGCCGGGTGCGGGCCATGGCGTTCAGCCCGGACGGCGAGACCATCGCCACCGGCTGCGACGACCAGCTCGTCCGGCTCTGGGACGCCGCCACCGCGACCTGCCGGCTCACCCTGGAACAGCACACCGACCGGGTGTACGCGGTCTGCTTCAACGCCGAGGGGTCGCTGCTCGCCAGCGCCAGCAACGACGGCACCGCCGTGGTGTGGGACGTGCTCACCGGCGAGCGGCGTACGGTGCTCACCGAGCACACCGGCCGGCTCTGGTCCTGCGCGTTCAGCGGCAACGGCGCCCTGCTCGCCACCGCCGGCGACGACCTGATCATCCGGTTGTGGGACCCGGGCACCGGGCGGCTGCACGGCACCCTGGCCGCGCACACCCGGCGGGTCTGGTCGGTGGCGTTCAGCCCGGACAGCAGCCTGCTGGCCAGCGCCGGCGACGACGGCACGGTCCGGCTGTGGGACGTCGCCGACCCGGAGCACGCCCAGCTGCGGACCACTCTGATCGGCCTGCCGGACGGCTGGGCCGCGGTCAGCCCGGACGGCCGGTACAAGCTGGACGGCGACCCGGGCGGCCAGTTCTGGCACGCCATCGGCACCTGCCGGTTCGAGGTGGGGGAGCTGGACCCCTACCTGACCCAGGTGCGGCGGCTGTCGGTGGACGCCCCGTTCTGAGCGGACGCCGGCGGGACCGCCGCCTGGTGGAACTCAGCCGGGTGCTGTCCTGGTGGCCCGGCGCAGGCCGAGGAGGGCGACCAGGGCGAGGAGGATGATGGCGATGGAGTATTCGTCGGCGGTCCGGGGCAGGCCGCCGGCGTAGACCACGAGGAAGCCGGCAATGACGGTGGGTAGGCCGAGGCCGACGTAGCAGACGATGTAGAGCAGGGAGAGCACGCTGGCGCGTTCGTGCGCCTCCACGAGCGGCATGACCGTCTTGAGGCTGCCCTGGAAACCGCCACCGAAGCCGACGCCTCCGAGCGCGAGGCCGATGAAGAAGCCGGGGATGGACTCGATCATGACCGACACCAGCGTGATGATCATGCCCAGGATGAGGGCGGTGATTCCGGTGAGCATCACAGTACGCGCGGCAGCGTTGCGCAGCAGGAGAACGGTGATGGACCCGACGACGCCGAAGACGAAGAGGAGTAAGCCGGCAACCACGATCGAGTTGTTCATGAGGGCGCGCACGAGCGCCGGGCCGAGCGCGAAGAAGAATCCGGCCAGCGCCCAGACGGCGAAGACTACCGGTAGGACGACCAGTACCGGCCCGCGCACGGCGCGGGGCAGCTTGATCTCCGGCCGCAGGCACTGCAGCGCTCCTTTCATCGGTGTGACCGTTTCCCGCATCAGCACGAGGCCGACGCCTTGGATCAGGAGGATGACGAGCAGGACGATGTACACCAGTCGCGTCGGCGCGGGCAGGTACTGGATGAACAGGGCCGAGAGCAGGGCGCCGGTACCGGTTCCGATGCCGGGGGCGAGCGAGTTCGCGAGGGTGCCGCGGGAGCGGTCGATGTCGAGCATGGCGGCACCGACGGCGCCGGTGGCGGCGCCGGTCGCGAGCCCCTGTACGACACGGGCGGCCAGCAGCGTGGGTAC
Organism: Micromonospora sp. NPDC005806; assembly: GCF_042871425.1. Lineage (NCBI taxonomy): Bacteria > Bacillati > Actinomycetota > Actinomycetes > Micromonosporales > Micromonosporaceae > Micromonospora > Micromonospora sp. NPDC005806. Next base: position 89,295 of record NZ_JBIAIL010000027.1, read on the forward strand.
GCCGTTGGCGAAGATGAAGATGACCAGCGAGATTATCTGGACCGCGGTCGCGATGAGCAGGACCGGCCGCCGCCCGACATGGTCGGACAGCTTGCCGAACGTGAGCAGGGAGGCCAGCACCGCGACGGCGTAGACGGCGAACACCACCGTGGTCGTGATCGGCGAGAAGTGCCAGCGCGCCTGGTAGATCCCGTAGAGGGGGCTCGGTGCCGCCGACGCGGCCAGGAAGGACACCAGGATCGACGCGAGCAGGACCAGGGACACTTTCGGCGAGAGGCGCCTCGACTCGGTGATACTCATCAGACGTGCTCCTCGGGTGAGCGGCGAGCGGCGGCCCGGCGCGGTCGACCTGCCGCACTCCTGCTGACCGGCCGCAGGTGAGTACCCGATGCGCCCCCTCGCACGCGACAGGTCGCCGCCTTGCTGCGCTTCCTGGTACCCGCGAGCCGCTGCTGCGCACGGCCCTGGGCATTCCGGTCGTCCCGCCGAGGGGGGAAGCGGCTGCCAAGAGAGCGCTTACCGAGCCGCCTCGACCCGGTTCCGGAGCCGGCTCGACCGCTCCGCGGGCCGCTGCTCCGGGAGCTGTGGCCGACCCATCGTCCGCCACGGGCCGCCGAGCAGCGGGGTGAGCGTGACCAGGACGTAGCAGGTGCCGACGGTGAGCAGCGTGGCGGTGGTGCCGACATGGTCGGCGGCCAGACCGGCGCCGAGCGCGCCGAGCGGCATGGCGGCCCACGCGCCCGCGCCGATGACCCCGTAGACCCGGGCCCGCATGTGCACCGGTACCCGTTCGAGCTTCACCGCGCCGATCAGCGGGTTGATCGCGCCGGCGGCGAGGCCGGCCACGGCGAACACCGCGGCGACGACCGGCAGCGGGGGCGCGGCGGCCAGCGCCCAGAAGGGCGGCCCGCCCGCGACGGCGAAGGCGATCACGAAGGTGGCGCGGCGTGGCAGCCGGTGACCGACGGCGCTGAACAGCAGCGAGCCGACCAGTGCGCCGCCGCCCATCGCGCCCACCAGCACACCGAACGCGGTCGCCCCGCCGAGGTCGCGCGCGGCGACGACCGGCAGCAGGACGTTGCTCTTGGTCGCGTCGAAGAGGTTGGTGACCAGGACGAGCAGCACCATGGCGCGCAGCAGCGGCTCGCGGACCAGGAAGCGCAGCCCGGCGGCGAACTCGCGCCAGTAGCCGCCGGACCCGGCGTCCGGGTCGACGGCCGGTCGCATGGCGGCGGGCACCAGGGCGGCGACCGCCAAGGCGGACACGGCGAACGTCGCCGCGTCCACCGCCAGCACCGGCAGCGCGCCGAGCGCGCTGACCAGCAGCCCGGCGACGGGCGCGCCGATCAGGCGGGCGCCGCGCTCGGTGGCCTCGAACCAGCCGATCGCCCGCTCGATCGGTACGCCGGCGGCGGTCGCCGCCTCCGGCAGCAGAGCGGTACGCGCCGTCTGGCCCGGCGTGTCGAGCAGGCCGCTGAGCAAGACCAGCCCGAGCAGCGCCCAGAACGGCAGCCCGACGGTGGCGTGCAGCGCCGGGATGGCGGCCACCGTCACACCGGACACCAGGTCGGCGAGGACGCTGGACCGGCGGTAGCCGATCCGGTCGACGAGCACGCCGCCGAAGGCGCCGCCGAGCACCACGGGCGCGGTGGCGAACGCGCCGGCGAGTCCGGTGGCCGCCGGGGATCCGGTCTCGGCCAGCACGTACAGCGGCAGCGCGATCAGGGTGAGCATGTTGCCGGTCAGCGAGACCACGTGCCCGGTGAGCAACCCGAGCAGCGGGGACCAACGGCGAGGCGTCGACGTCATCGCGGGTCCCGGAAGGCGTGGTAGATCAGCGTGACGGTCCGGGCGTCGGACCGGTTTGGATCGCTGCGGGCCTGCCAGCGGGCGCCCAGGGCCTCCAGGTCCGCCCGCAGCTCGACCAGTTCGTCGCTGGTCAGGTGCAGCCAGGAGTCGCTGCTGACGGTGCCGCGTACCCAGTCCGGGTCGAGGGTGGCCTCGGCGTCGAGGTACGCCCTCAACCGGTCGACGTACCGGTCCAGGATGGCGCGGCGGAGCAGGTCGGAGGCGGCCTTGCGTTCCGGGTCGGCGAGCGCTTCGATCGGTTCCCAGTCGGTGCGGGCGTGGGCCGCGCGCCACCAGCGCTCCCGGCGGTTGCGGGCCAGCTCGGGGGCCTCCCGCACGAAGCCGTGTTCGGCGAGCTTGCCCAGGTGGTAGCTGACCGACCCGACCGCCTCGTCGACGATCTCGCTGAGCATCCCGACTGTCTGCGGGCCGCGGACGCGCAGCTCGCCGAGGAGGCGCAGCCGGGTGGGGTGGGCCAGTGCCCGCATCGCGCGGGGATCGGTGAGGTGCAGCGTCTCCGGCTCGTCTGCCATGCCGTCAGCCTAGACCCACAACAAACGATGTACAAGAAGTCTTGTATTTGGGGACGGCAGCGAGCGCGGGGTGGCGCATCGGTAGCTCAGGCGGGTCGGCGGCCCTTGAGGCGGCGGCCCACCTCGCGGGCGATCTCCCGGTTGGCGTCCCGCTCGGCGATGGCCTGCCGCTTGTCGTACGACCTCTTGCCCCGGGCCAGGCCCAGCTCGACCTTGGCCCACCCGTTGGCGAAGTACATCGACAGGGGGACCAGGGTGATTCCGTCGTCGCGCAGCTTCTCCAGGATCCGGGCGATCTCGATCCGGTTCAGCAGCAGCTTGCGGGTACGCCGGGGCTGGTGGTTGGTCCAGGTGCCGTAGCCGTACTCGGCGATGTGCAGGCCGTAGAGCATGATCTCGCCGTCGCGCTCCTGGGCGAACGCGTCGACCAGCGACACCCGCCCCTCGCGCAGCGACTTCACCTCGGTGCCGGCCAGCACGATCCCGGCCTCGTAGGTCTTCAAGATCGTGTAGTCGTGCCGCGCCTTCTTGTTGGAGGCAACGAGCTTGCGCTCCGTCTCCCTGGGCACGTCGACCTCCCGATGGCGCAGCTGTCTGGTTGACGGGGAGCAGGATACCCGGGGCCGGTGGGTCGCCCGGTCGTCCGCCGTGTTGACGAAAGCGTTAGCCGCCGCTAACGTGTTTCGGGTGATCGACGCGCTGTCCGCCGCTGCCGAGCCGACGCGGCGACGCATCCTTCAGCTGCTCGCGTCGCGGCCCCGCACGGTGAGCAGCATCGCCGCGGAGTTCACGGTCACCCGGTCGGCGATCTCTCAGCACCTGTTGTTGCTGGCGGAGGTCGGCCTGGTGGAGGCCGAGAAGGTCGGCCGGGAGCGCATCTATCGCGTTGTTCCCGAGGGACTCCGCCAGTTGCAGGCCGAGATCGACCGGTTCTGGACCGCCGAGCTCGACCTGTTGGTCGCCGACGCCCACGCCCTGAAGTCTCCACGGATGGAAAGAGATATCTGATGTTCACGAAGACCGTCGTCCTTCCCGTCGACCTCAACGAGGCATTCGCCCTCATCACCGAGCCGGAGCGGCTGCGCCGCTGGCAGACCGTGTCGGCCCGGGTCGACCTGCGCGCGGGTGGTGACTACCGCTGGACCATCACCCCCGGCCACGTGGCAGCCGGCACGTTCCGGGAGGTCGAGCCCGGCAAGCGGGTCGTGTTCGGCTGGGGTTGGGAAGGGAACCCGGACCTCGCCCCCGACGCCTCGACCGTCACCATCACCGTCGAACCGGTCGCCGACGGCACCCAGGTGACCCTCACCCACGAGGGGCTGACCGACGAGCAGGCGGCGATGCACGCCGAGGGCTGGAACCACTACTTCGGTCGTCTCGAGAAGGCCGCCGCCGCCGGGGACGCCGGCCCCGACGAGTGGTCCGCCGCTCCCGAGCGGCTCGACGAACTGTCCGCCGCCGACGCCACCCTGGCCGTGCTCCAGACGGTCCTGCGCCAGCTGACCGCTGCGGACCGCCCGAAGCAGACCCCGTGCGCGGACTTCACCTGCCACGACCTCGCCGAGCATCTGTTCGGCTCCATGGTCGCCTTCGGCGCCATGGCCGGCGTCGAGGTCGTGAACCCCGAGACGGGTTCGCTGGAGAACCGGGTGGCCACCATGGCGGCCCAGGCCATCGAGGGATGGCGCGCCCGCGGTCTGGACGGCACCGTCCCCGCCCCCGGCGGCGGCGAGATGCCGGCCAGGGTCGCGGCGAGCATCATGCCCGTGGAATTCCTGCTGCACGCGTGGGACATGGCCCAGGGCAGCGGCACGCCCCTGGTCGTCAGCGAGGAGGTGGCGGCCTACGTCCACAAGATCGCCGAGCAGATCGTCCCCGGTGCCCGCGGTGCCGCGTTCGCCGACGAGGTCGCCCCGTCCGCCGATGCCGACCCGATGGAGCGGCTGGCCGCCTACACCGGCCGTCGCCCCGTGGCTGCCTGACAGGATTCCGACATGCAGATGCCCAAGGCCACCGACGCCGACAAGCAGTTCTTCCGGTCCATCGTCCCCGACGTGCCGGGGGTCGAGGTCAAGCCGATGTTCGGCAACCTCGGCGCGTTCGTCAACGGCAACATGTTCGCCGGGCTGTTCGGGTCGTCGGTCGGCGTGAAACTCGCCGCCGACGAGCTGGCCGAACTGGCGACGATCGAAGGCGCGGAACCGTTCGGCCCGGCCGAGCGGCCCATGGGCGGATACCTGTCCCTGCCCCCGTCATTCACCGCCGAGCAGGCGGCCACGTGGCTCAACAAGGCACAGGCGTACGTCGCGACGCTGCCGCCCAAGGCGAAGAAGAAGTAGCGGTCTGCGGGCTTGCCGCCGGCGCCGAGGCCGCCGTCCCGCTCACCGAGCCGGACGGCGGCCTTTCGGCGGTCGCCCCAGGGCCGCTCAGGGGCGGCCGGATTCGACCGGTGACCGGCGACGGGCCGGTTCGGGGCTGGCCGAGGCAGCCGCCCAGCCCGTGGTGATCAGCAGCAGCGCGGCGAGGTAGGTCGTCATCACCAGCAGGCCCTGGCCCGGCAGGTGAACCCCGGCCGCGCCCACCCCGATCAGCAGGTCGGAGACGAGGAAGAGCGCCCCGCCGGCCGCCGTACGCCGGGACACCCCGGTCGCGGCGGCGGCCATCAGGGACAGTGCCAGGCTGTAGCCGAGCACGGGCAGCCTCAGCGGCCCCAGCGCACCCCACAGCAGCGCGTTCGCCGCCGCCCAGACGAGCAGGTAGCCGACCATCGCCGGGGTCCGCGGCCGGCGGTGCCGGAGGAACGCGGTGAGGAAGCCCAGCTGGGTGACCAGGAAGCAGCCCATGCCGACCAGGAACGCAGCCTGGCCCGGCACCAGCAGGGCCACGTCCCCCGCGGTGGCGAACACCAGGCCGACCGCGACGCCGTCGACCCGCCGCTGGACCGACCAGAGGTACGCCAGCAGCAGCGGGGCCAGCAGCGGCTTGGCCACCCACTGCACCGCGGTCGAGTCAAGCGCCACCCCGACCAGCTCGACCACGGCGACGGCCCCGAACAGGGGCAACCAGAGGCGCCTCACCGGGACGGCTGCCAGCCGGGCCGGCCGAACACGTAGCCGAACAGATCTCGCCAGGAGCGGGCGGAGCGGGCATCGGCCCAGATCGCGGCGAACTCGTGGGTGGCCACCCGCAGCGGGTTGTAGGTGGTGATGTTCTTGGTCAGCCCGTACCGGACCGCGGCGCGTTCCGGCTCGAAGGTGCCGAAGAGCCGGTCCCAGACGATGAGGATGCCGCCGTAGTTGCGGTCCAGGTACTCGGCGTTGGAGCCGTGGTGGACCCGATGGTGCGACGGGGTGTTGAAGATCAGCTCGATCGGCCGGGACAGCACGCTGATCCGTTCGGTGTGCAGGAAGAACTGGTAGAGCAGGCTGATCGACTGCTGCAGGAAGATCATCCAGGGCGGGATGCCGAGCAGGGCCAGGGGCAGCCAGAAGGGCAGCGAGGTCATCGGGGTCCAGCTCTGCCGCAGCGCGGTGGAGAGGTTGTAGTAGACGCTGGAGTGGTGCACCACGTGGCTGGCCCAGAGCACGCGGACCTCGTGGTGCAGTCGGTGGAACCAGTAGTAGGCGAGGTCGTCGGCGAAGAAGACGATCACCCAGGTCCACCAGTCGCCGGGGGAGAGGTGGAACGGCGCGACCAGCCACAGTGCCGCGTAGAGGGTGGCGGTGAGCAGCTTCCACGGCACGCCGATGATCTGGCTGCCCAGCCCCATGGAGAGGCTGGTGGTGGTGTCGCGCAGCTCGTAGCCGCGTTCCTCGTCGTCGGGCAGGAACCGGTACGAGACCGCCTCGATGATGATGAGCAGCAGGAACGCCGGGACGGCGTAGAGCACGGCGGGGATCATGCTCGGGCTTCCCTTCGGGGGGCGGGGGTGGTGGGCGTGGTGACCGGGGCGGTCAGCAGGGCCCGGGCGTGCCGGGCGGCGGCCGTACCTTGGCCGGCCGCGATGGCGGCGGCGAGCCGGCGATGGCCGGCGACGTCGAGCAGTTCGGCGGCGCGGGCGTCCGGCGGGACGTCCCCGACGGCGAAGGTGCCGGCCACCAGGCTGTTGAACGCCAGCAGGTAGGCCGTGTTGCCGCTGCCGTGCACGACCAGCCGCCAGATCGCGATGTTGGCCTCGGCCATCGCGGCAAGGTCGGGCGCGAGCGAGCCGTACTCCTCGGCGGCGGCTACCAGCGCGGTGGTCACCGCCGGGACGACCCGCTCGGCGCAGAGCCGGGCGGCGTCGATCCCGACGCAGGCCCGCATCTCCAGCATGTCGCGGACCAGCGTCTCCACCGGGAGTACGTCGACCGAGCGGGCCAGCGACAACGCCAGGTCCAGCCCGGCGTGCACCCGCCAGTCCAGCACCCGGGTCGCGCCGCCCTGGCTGACCCGGACCAGGCCGAGCTGCTGGAGCCGGCGCAACGCCTCCCGGACGGCGTGCCGGTTCACCTCGAACGCGGCGGCCAGTTCGCGTTCACCGGGCAGCGTCTCCTCCGGCAGGTAGCGGCCGCTGACGATGGCGTCGCGGAGCTGGCCGAAGACGTGGTCGGAGACCGAGGTACGGGGTACGGGGGCGAAGGCCATGCGGGCAGTGTGGTCTCCGACACATCAACCCGTCAACTGGTTGGACCAGAGTCTCGTCGCCATGCCGGCATCGTTGCTCAACAATGGAGCGGTGAGTGACATCGCCCTCTACCACCCGTACGTTGACTTCCGCGATGAGGCGTGGCTGAAGGGCGCCGTCCTCTACTGGCCGAAGATCGCTCGGATGGTCCCCGACACCACCTGGACCAGTGGCGACTCTGAGGCGGTGCGACAGTTCCGGGACGAGCTTGACTGCATAGTCGACGTACGTCTTCGGCAGCGGGACTACGGTGGCCCGCTCGACCGGGTCGAACAACTCTTCTTCCGGTTCCTCGACCTGCACCTGGCGGCGCTGCTTCCCCGGTACGGCGTCCGACGCCTCGGGATTGATCCGATCGCCGAGGACCGCGCCGGCACCGGCCGCGTCGAGCCACGCGACCCGCGCCTGGCATCGATGCTGCCCGGCAAGGTGTTGTGGTCGCTGGCGGATCGGCTGGCCGACAGCGGCCTGCTGGTCCAGCTCCAACGTCAGCGCGACGACGGGCGGCGTGAGCCGCTCCCTTATCTGGGGCTGCACCGTGACCTCGCAACCCTCTATCTCGCGGTGCTCGCCGACGCCGTGGCCGCCGAGAACCGGATGGCGATGGTCACCGACCTGCCGGTGACCCTGGCGGCGAGCGGCGGATGGACCATTGACTCGATGGCCGCCGTCCTGCTGGACGATCCGGAACCGGCCTCGTTCGCCCGCCCCGAGCCCGCCCAGTCGTTCGCCGTTCTGGCGCTGGCGGTGGCCGTACCGAAGGGCCTGCGAAACGTGCCGGTGCGTCGGATCATCGAGGCTCGGCGTCGGCTCCAGCCGGAGTTGCTCGCCTACCGTGCCTACCTCGATTCGCTGGCGCCCGCCCTCGCCGAGCTGGGTTCGGTGCCGGACCCGGCCGTCCGGTCGGCGCATCTGCAGATGCTGGTCGAGCGGGAGATCGTCGACCGGATCGACGCCACCGGCCGGCAGCTGTCGAAGCTCGGCCTGGAGCCGGTCCGCGCGCTGCTCACCACCCAGACGCTGGTCCCGCCGGCGGCCCTCGCCATGCTCGGCGGCGCGCTGGACCTTCCCCCGGTGGTGACCGGATCGGGGGCGGTGGCGGCCACTGTCGTGAGTGCGACGGCCACCATGCTCGGCGGCCGCAACCAGCTCCGGCAGGCCCACCCGACCGGCTACCTGCTCGGGCTGCGCCGGGAGCTCGGGGCGAGCCACGCGGTGGCCGCGGTGCGCGCCGCGTACCGCCGGGCGGCGGAAGCGGGCCGCCGCCGGTGACGGCCGGCGCCGACGCGGCCCGACGGTGCCGTCGCCGTCACACCCCGTATCCTTTCCGCCGGAAGCCCGAGACATGGAAGGGAGTCGGCGTGAGCGACCGGGTCGAGACGTTGGAGTTCCAGGCCGAGGCCCGTCAGCTGCTCCAGCTGATGGTCCACTCGATCTACTCGAACAAGGACGTCTTCCTGCGTGAACTCATCTCGAACGCGTCGGACGCGCTCGACAAGCTGCGGCTGGAGTCGCTGGTCGACAAGGACCTCGAGGTCGACGCCTCCGACCTGCACATCGAGCTCGAGGTCGACAAGGCCGCCCGTACGCTGACCGTGCGGGACAACGGCATCGGCATGTCCCGCGACGAGGTGGTCGCGCTGATCGGCACGATTGCCAAGTCAGGCACCGCCGAGCTGCTGCGCAAGCTGCGCGAGTCGAAGGACGTCGCTGCCTCACAGGAACTGATCGGCCAGTTCGGTGTCGGCTTCTACGCCACGTTCATGGTCGCCGACAAGGTCACGCTGCTGACCCGCCGGGCCGGGCAGCGCGATGGCACCCGGTGGGAGTCCACCGGCGAGGGCACCTACTCGGTCGAGTCGGTCGACGAGGCGCCGCAGGGCACCTCGGTCACCCTGCACCTCAAGCCCGCCGACGCCGAGGACAACCTGCACGACTACACCGCCGAGTGGACCATCCGGGAGATCGTCAAGCGATACTCCGACTTCATCGCCTGGCCGATCCGGATGACCGTCGAGCGGTCCGGCGAGGACGGCGCCACCACCCGCGACGAGCAGACCCTCAACTCGATGAAGGCGCTCTGGGCCCGTTCCCGGGACGAGGTCGACGAGGCCGAGTACAAGGAGTTCTACCGGCACGTCGCGCACGACTGGGCCGACCCGCTGGAGACCGTCCACATGCGCGGGGAGGGCACCTTCGAGTACGAGGCGCTGCTCTTCCTGCCCTCGCACGCCCCGCTCGACCTCTTCTCCCCGCAGGGCCGCCGAGGCGTGCAACTCTACGTCAAGCGCGTCTTCATCATGGACGACTGCGACGCGCTGATGCCGAACTACCTGCGCTTCGTCAAGGGCGTGGTGGACGCGCACGACCTGTCGCTGAACATCTCCCGCGAGATCCTCCAGCAGGACCGGCAGATCCGCGCCGTCCGCCGCCGCCTGGTCAAGAAGGTCCTGGCCACCCTCAAGGAGATGTCCGCGGAGTCGTACCGCACCTTCTGGAGCGAGTTCGGCGCGGTGGTCAAGGAGGGCCTGATCGAGGACCTCGACAACACCGAGGCCCTGCTCGACCTGGTCCGGGCTGCGTCCACCAACGACCCGGCCGAGCTGACCACCCTGTCCGACTACGTCGAGCGGATGAAGGACGGCCAGTCCGAGATCTACTACGCCACCGGCGAGAACCGGGCCACCATCGAGAACTCGCCGCACCTGGAGGCGTTCCGCGCCAAGGGCTACGAGGTGCTGATCCTCACCGACCCGGTCGACGAGGTCTGGGTCGAGCGGGTCGGCGCGTACGACGGCAAGGCCCTGCGCTCGGTCGCCAAGGGCCAGGTCGACCTGGATACCGACGAGGAGAAGGAGAAGGCCGAGGCCGAGCGGCAGGAGTACGCCGACCTGCTCACCTGGATGAGCGGCGCGCTCGCCGACAGCGTCAAGGAGGTCCGGCTCTCCACCCGGCTCACCACGTCGCCGGCCTGCGTGGTGGGCGACGCGCAGGACATGACGCCGACGCTGGAGAAGATGTACCGGGCGATGGGGCAGGAGGTGCCGCAGGTCAAGCGGATCCTGGAGCTCAACCCCACCCACCCGCTCGTGACCGGGCTGCGCAAGGCCCACGAGCAGGATGCCGACGGCACCGCCCTGACCGAGACCGCCGAGCTGCTGTACGGCATGGCGCTGCTCGCCGAGGGTGGGGAGCTGGCCGACCCGTCCCGGTTCACCCGGATCCTCGCCGACCGGCTCGCCCGAACCCTCTAGACGAGTAAGTCCGAAGTCATTCGGGGCTGCGGAGACGGGGGAAGGGTGTTGATGATCCGTTTGTGACGACAGACATCAACACCCTTCTGACC
>NZ_JBIAIL010000028.1:0-98515 GCF_042871425.1 Micromonospora sp. NPDC005806
CGCCGCGATCTGGCACAACAGGGCCAACGGAGCACCCCTCACCAGGTCACTGATCGCCTACGACCACTGACCACGCTTAGGACTTACTCGTCTAGCCGGCCGCGGACTGTGTCCGTTCTGGGCGGAGCGCCAATAATGACCCGACATGTCCGGCCGCTGCCTACGATTCCCCTGTGGGTGAGGCGATCGAGAAGTTCTTCGCGTCGCTGCCGGCGCATGCCCCGGCGGTGCTGCGCGGCCCGACCAGCGGCACCCTCCAGGTCGACCTGACCGAAGGCAACCGCACGGAGCATTGGTACGTGGAGCTGGCGCCCGGGACGGCCCGGGTGAGCCGTGAGCGACGGGCGGCCGACGCCACCTTCACCGTCGGCGCCAAGCTGTTCGAGGAGCTGACCACCGGTCGCGCGGCCGCCATGGCGGCGGTGTTCCGCAACGAGGCCACGTTCAGCGGCAACGTGCTGCTGTTCCTGCTCTTCCGCCGCTTCTTCCCCGACCCGCCCGGCACCCGCGACCCCCGCCAGATCGCCCGTGAGCACGTCGGCCGGTCGGGATGAAGGAGCGGGTCAGCATCCTGGACGGCAACACCTTCCTGGTCAGCGACCGACGCGGCAACATCGAGCCGTCCTTCGACTTCCCCACCGGGCTCTTCTCCTTCGACACCCGGTTCATCTCCACCTGGATCCTCACCCTCAACGGCGAGAAGCTGCACGCCCTCTCCATCGACGACTCGCAGTCGTACCGGACCAGGTTCTTCCTGGTCCCCGGCGAGCCGACGCACTACCTGGACGCCAAGGTGTCGGTGATCCGCAGCCGGACGGTCGGCGGCAGCTTCGACGAGGAGCTGACCCTGCTCAACCACGCGGAGCAGGAGGCCGAGTTCGTGCTCCGGCTCGAGATCGGCTCCGACTTCGCCGACCTGTTCGAGATAAAGCACAAGCGGCAGAAGAAGGGCCGCACCACGCCGACCGTCGGCGAGAACGAGCTCCGGCTCATCTACCGCCGGGAAGGCTTCCACCGGGAGGCCGTGATCAGCACCACCGCACCCGCCGACATCGACGAGGGCGGCATGAGCTACCGGATCCGGGTCGGGCCGCACGGCGAATGGACCACCCGGCTGCACATCGGCACGGTCATCTACGGCGCCCGGGGCGAGGACATCCGGGCCACCCTGCCGCTGGGCGGCCACCGCTCGGTCGCGGCCATCCACGCCGAGCAGAACGAGCTGATCGCGCAGGCCCCGAAGCTGGGCTGCGACTGCGAGCCGCTGGCCGGGGCGTACCGGCGCAGCCTCAACGACCTGACCGCCCTCCGGTACGAGTCGATCGCGCTCGGCGTACGGCTGCTCGCCGCCGGCCTGCCCTGGTTCATGACCCTGTTCGGGCGGGACAGCCTCTTCACCTCGCTCCAGGTGCTGCCGTTCCTGCCCGAGCTGGTGCCGCCGACCATCCTGAGCCTGGCCGGCCTGCAGGGCAGCCGGGTGGACGACTTCCGGGACGAGGAGCCCGGCAAGATCCTGCACGAGCTGCGGTACGGCGAGACCGCCGGCTTCGAGGAACAGCCGCACTCCCCGTACTACGGCTCGGCCGACTCCACCGCGTTGTTCGTGATCCTGCTCGACGAGTACGAGCGGTGGACCGGGGACACCAACCTGGTCCGGATGCTGGAGCACCAGACCCGGGCGGCGCTGGCCTGGATCGACACGTACGGGGACCTGCTCGGCACCGGGTACGTCTCGTACCTGACCCGGAACCCGGAGACCGGCCTGGCGAACCAGTGCTGGAAGGACTCCTGGGACTCGATCTCCTACTCCGACGGCCGGCTGCCCGGCTTCCCCCGGGCCACCTGCGAACTGCAGGGATACGCCTACGACGCCAAGCTGCGCGGCGCCCGGCTGGCCCGGACGTTCTGGAACGACCCCGCGTACGCCGACCGGCTGGAGCGCGAGGCGGCGGCGCTGAAGGAGCGGTTCAACCGGGACTTCTGGATCCCGGACCGGGAGTACTACGCGCTGGCCCTGGACCCGGACGGGCGGCAGGTGGACGCCCTTTCCTCCAACATCGGCCACCTGCTGTGGACCGGCATCGTCGACGAGTCACGGGCGCCGGCGGTCGCCCGGCACCTGCTCGGGCCGCGCCTCTTCTCCGGCTGGGGCGTGCGGACCCTCGCCGACGACCAGGGTCGCTACAACCCGATCGGCTACCACGTCGGCACGGTCTGGCCGTTCGACAACTCGATCATCGCCTGGGGACTCTCGAGGTACGGCTTCCGAAAGGAGTCCGGCCAGATCTGCGACGCGATGCTCAGCGCCTCCCGCTACTTCCACGGGCGGCTCCCCGAGGCGTTCGCCGGCTACGAGCGCGATCTCACCGACTACCCGGTGCAGTACCCGACCGCGTGCAGTCCCCAGGCCTGGTCGGCCGGCACGCCGCTGCTGCTGCTGCGGGTGATGCTCGGCCTGGAACCGCAGGGCGAGCACCTGATCATCGACCCCGCCGTGCCCGACGGGATGGGCCGGGTGGAGTTGCTCGACATCCCTGGCCGGTGGGGCCGGGTGGACGCCCTGGGCCGCAGCCGGAGCCCGCACGACGACCGTCGCGGGCACTGACCTGGTCAGCCGGGGCAGGGGGTGGTGACGGCCACCCGCACCCGGTCGCCGGCGCGCTCGGCCAGGATCGAGACGCCGCCCCGGAGGGCGTAGCGGTCGTCGGAGTCGCGTACCACCTGGGCGCCATCGGCGGCGTCCCGGAACGCCGCCGCCAGTGGTGACCCGGTCGGGCCGCCGGCGGTCTCGGCCCGGGCGGTCCGGGCCGTGCCACCCCCGGGGCAGGGCGCCGCGAGCACCTGGACCGGCCCGGCCGCGCCGCCCCAGCGACGCACGGCGCGGGTGGCCTCGGCGGACTCGCCCTCGGCCGCGGCCGTCGGGGGCCGGTAGCCGGCGCCGACCGGTCGACAGCCGGTGGCGGCGGTGAGCAGCACCCGACCGGGCCCGCTGGCGCGGCCCTCGACGGCGACGAATTCGCCGGCGTCGGCGCGCAGCACCGGCCCGTCGGCGGACGCCGCGACGCCCGCCCGCCAGCTCGGCGGCAGCCGGTCGGCCACCCGCTGGAGCAGATCGCGTACGTCGTCACCGGCGATGACGACCTCCACGCCGCGGGCCAACTCGGCGCCGTCCTCCAGCGGCGTGACCCGGCAGCCCCGTTCGATCCGGTCCGGCACGATCGCCGACACCCCGTCCCGCCCGACGGCCGCGGTCAGCCGGCCGACCGCCCGGTCCACCACCGGCCCGGCCTGGTCCAGCGAGCGTTGCTCCTTCACGGTCGGCGGGTCGTGCCGCACCGACCACCAGGTCACTCCGACGAGCAGCACCGCCCACGCCACGGTCGCGGCCACCAGCCAGCGCAGCCAACGCCGGCCGGACGCCGGCTGGTCGGGACGGGACGGCGGGGGGGCGTACCCCGTCTGGACGGCACCACTCACCGGGCCATCGTGTCACGCGGCGGCGACGCCCCCGCCGGCCCGGTCAGCCCACAGGCCAGTGTTCGCCGCGGACCGCGGGGCGGACACGCCAGTGGCCCGCCACCCCCGAAGGGGATGACGGGCCACGAATCAGAGCGTGGGTCAGGCGGCGACCGTGACGGTCACCTCGTTGATCCCGCGGGCGGCGGTGACGGCGGTGTCGCCGTTGCCGTGCCGGGAGAGCGCCCGCAGGGTCCAGGAGCCCGGCGCGGCGAAGAACCGGAACTGGCCCGCCGGGGAGGTCACCACCTCGGCGGTGAACTCGCCGGTGGAGTCGAGCAGCCGGACGTACGCGCCCGGGACGGTCTCACCGGACTCGGCCTTGACCAGGCCGGTGATGACGGTCTCCTTCTCCAGGTCCAGGCTGGCCGGCAGCGGGGCGGCCTGGTCCGGAGCGGCGCAACCGGCGGCGGTGGCAGCAGTTGCTGCGGTAGGAGCAGTCATGCTGATCAGGCCTCCCCCGGCTCATCGCCGAGCGCCACCGGCACGCCGACCAGCGAGCCGTACTCGGTCCAGGATCCGTCGTAGTTCTTCACGTTGCGGTGGCCGAGCAGCTCCTGGAGCACGAACCAGGTGTGCGAGGAGCGCTCGCCGATCCGGCAGTAGGCGATGGTCTCCTTGCCGTCGTCGAGGCCGGCGTCGGCGTAGATCTTGCGCAGCTCGTCGTCGGACTTGAAGGTGCCGTCCTCGTTGGCCGCCTTGGACCACGGGACGCTGATCGCGGTCGGCACGTGGCCGGCCCGCTGGGCCTGCTCCTGCGGCAGGTGGGCGGGGGCGAGCAGCCGGCCGGCGTACTCGTCGGGGCTGCGCACGTCGACCAGGTTCCTGATGCCGATCGCGGCGACCACCTCGTCACGGAAGGCACGGATCGAGGCGTCCGGCTCCTGCGCGACGTACGCCGTCGCCGGGCGCTCCACCGGGTCGGTGACCAGCGGGCGGGCGTCCAGCTCCCACTTCTTGCGGCCGCCGTCGAGCAGCTTCACGTCCCGGTGGCCGTAGAGCTTGAAGTACCAGTACGCGTACGCGGCGAACCAGTTGTTGTTGCCGCCGTAGAGGATCACGGTGTCGTCGTTGCCGATGCCACGCGCGGAGAGCAGCGCGGCGAACTGCGCCTGGTTGACGAAGTCCCGGCGGACCGGGTCCTGGAGGTCGGTCCTCCAGTCGAGCTTGACGGCACCGGCGAGGTGGCCGGTGTCGTAGGCCGAGGTGTCCTCGTCGACCTCGACGAAGACGACGCCCGGGGCGTCGATGTTCTTCTCGGCCCACTCGGCCGAGAGGAGTGCGGTGTCGCGACTCATCAGATCACTCCCTGGTGAGGATGGAGGGTGAGCCTGCGCGCGGAGATCGAAGTTGATGATTGTCGCACCACGCGCGGGACCCAGGACTAGGAACGGATCACGGGTACGTGCGACGGCGCCGCTGCCGGGCGAGAAGGGAGACACCGGAGGGTACGCGGACCCTGCGTGCCGGTGGCCGCCTAGGCGGCCGAGGACAGCCCCGCCGTCAGATGACGGGGCGACACAGGCAGGTGGCCACGCGGCACAGGTCGACCGCGCGCCGTTTGGTGAGGAGCGTCCCCATGGAAAGGGACACTACCAGCCGGTCCGGCCGAAGCCACCGGGCCGACCAGCATCCGGGACGGGCCACCGGCCCGGAGGACGCGCACGGCCCGACCGGTGGTCGGGCCGTGCGCGGAGATTCCGTCAGCGGACGGAGTTGATGGGCACGTTCTTCGCGTCGGCGGTGACCACCAGCCCGTCCGGCTTCGGTTCCACCTTGCGGACGTTGAGTTGGAACGGCAACTGCGGCAGGGGCACGTTGATCGAGATGGCCTGGGCGTAGTTGGCCAGCGCCCTCCTGGCCAGCGGCAGGTTCGGCAGGCCCTCGGCGGTCAGGTCCTTGAACTTCAGGGCCACCTTGCCGTTCGCGACCGTCACGTCGGCCGTGCCGTTGACGGTGAACTTGGCGCCCAGGATGTCCACCGGCGCGGTGACCGCCAGCTTGCCGTTCTGCTCCCCCAGCTTCAGGCCGGGCCGGTCGAGCAGCTTCGCCAGGCTGTCGTACGTGATCGTGCCGCGACCGTCGACGCGCTCCGCGACCACGTCCCCCTGCCCGGATCGGAGGGTGTCCAGCGACGCCTTCACGTTGCGGGCGTCCATGTCGAGCCGGGGCACGCTGACCGCGTCGCCCTGCACCTTGCCCTGCACGTCGGTCAGCACGACCGAGATGTGCTCGTACCTGCCCGCGAGCACCTGGGTGAGGAACGGGAAGCCGCCCACGTCGACCTTGGGTGGGGCGGACTGCGCGTCCTGCTTGGCGACCTCCTGCTTCACCTGGTCGGCGATGGCCCGCTCGGCCACCCCGGCCGCCACCCGGTCGGCGACGGCCAGCAGCCCGGCCAGGACCAGGAGCAGGACGACGAAACCGATCAGCAACTTCCGGCCGCGCCGCCGGGGCCGTTCCTCGTACGCCGGGTAGGCCTCTGCCACGCCGCCTCCTGTCCTCGCTGCCGGTCACCGTCCCGCCGGGCGACGTCCGCGCCGCCCGGGGCGCAACGGTACTTACCCGAGGCGTCGATTCCCCAACCGCACGCTCAGAGGAAGAGCACACACATGACGTACGCCGCCGGTGCGGCCAGGGCGAACCCGCCGAGCGGGCCCTGCATGTGCCGGGCGACCCACATCGTCGGCGGCTCGCCGGCCATCAGCCGGCCCGCCTCCGCGTACCCCACGGCGAGGTCGGCCAGCACGGCGGTGGCCGCCGTGACCAGCCCGACCAGGGCGGCGCTGGTCGGGGTGAAGCCGACCAGGTAGCTGCCGAGCACCGCGCTGGTCAGGGTGCCGAGCATGGCGCCCGCGACGACGCCGGCGGCGCCCCGCGGCACCTGCGGGGCGAGCCGCGGCCAGGGCGCCACCGCGTCGGTCAGCCGGGCCACCAGAAGGGCGACGCCGGTGGCGGTGAGGCAGACCGTGATCGCCTGGGTGCCCTTCGGGATCCGGCTGAGGACGATCAGCGTGGCGAAGGCCACCACGCCGACCACGATCAGCAGGGTGCTGCCGAGCGAGTCGGTCACCCGCACCCGGTCCACCCGGCGGACCAACTGGCCGAGCACGCCGAGCACGAAGCCGGCGGCCGCGGCGTACCCGAGCGGGGCCAGCGCGGCGATCTCGGACTGCACGGCCGCGGCGTCGGCGATGCCGGCCACCGCGGCGCTGACCAGCGCGACCACCAGCAGCGCGGGCGGCCGCATGGCCATCGTCCAGGCGAGCACGAAGAGCAGTTGGACGCCGAAGATGATGAACGCGAAGGGCAGCCGGTGCCCCGGGCCGGCGGTCTGCGCGCCGAGCACCAGGCCGACGCCGAGCAGCGCGGCGAAGCCGGCCACGGTGAGGGCCAGCGGGCGGCGTACCGGAACCGGCGGCACCTCCTCCACGGGCTCTTCGTCCACGGCGTCGTCGGGCCGCCGTCCCGGACCGCCCTTGCGGAGCCGGCGGGGGCCCTTCCGCCCGGGCTGCGCCCCGCCGTCGTCGGCCGGGCCGGTGCGCGGGCCCGGCGGGTAGCCACGGGAGGGGCCGGCCGGCCCCGGACGCGCGTCGTCGGCCCACCGGTCGTGGCCCGCGTCGGGCGAGGTCGAGGGAAACACGCCCCGATCGTGCCAGACCGGGCCGCCCCGGCGGAGGTCACGGTTTCGGCAACGTTAAAACCTGACCCGCGATCAGGGGCAGATCGGACAAACAGGAAAGGGCACGGAGGTGAAGGGCGGGCAATCGGTTACGCTCAAGCCGCTACCCGCCCGTCAGCGACGCCGGGACCCACGCAAGTTCTCAGCGCGCCACCCCTGCCCCGGAGTGCCGCTGGTCGCGCGCGGTCGTAGGGCCGCCGGGACGGAGGTGATCGTGTGGAGCTCCTGCTGCTGGTGACCGCGCGCGCAGGTGAACCATCGGCGGTGCTGCCGGCGCTCGACCTGCTGCCGCACTCGGTCCGCACCGCGCCGCGCGACGTACGCACGCTGGTCTCCGGCCCGAGCCCGGACGCCGTGCTGGTGGACGCCCGCTCCGAGTTGAGCGAGGCGCGCGCGACCTGTCGGATGCTGCACGCCACCGGGCTCGGCGTGCCGCTGGTCGCGGTGGTCACCGAGGCCGGCCTGATCGCGCTGAACGCGGACTGGGGCGTGGACGACGTCATCCTGGCCGGGGCGGGGCCGGCCGAGGTGGAGGCCCGGCTGCGGCTCGCGGTCGGCCGGTTGAGCAGCGCGACGGCCGGTGCCGGCGGCTCGATCCGGGCCGGCGAGCTCACCATCGACCCGGACACCTACGCGGCGAAGCTCAAGGGTCGCCCGCTCGACCTCACCTACAAGGAGTTCGAGCTGCTGAAGTTCCTGGCCCAGCACCCCGGCCGGGTGTTCACCCGGGACCAGCTGCTCCGCGAGGTCTGGGGGTACGACTACTTCGGCGGCACCCGCACCGTCGACGTGCACGTCCGGCGGCTGCGCGCCAAGCTCGGCTCGGAGTACGAGTCGATGATCGGCACCGTGCGCCAGGTCGGCTACAAGTTCGTCGTGCCGCCGTCGCGTTCGCTGCCGGAGTCGGAGCCCGCCCCGCTGCCCGTCTGACCGCAGGCCCGCCCACTTTCCCTCTTCGGAGGACTGCCCCACCATATGCCCCTTTTTACCTGACTGGCCGGTTCTATGCTGGCTGCCGGATTGGTCGGGCTTAAGGGGGGCAACGGTGCGTGTGGTGACCACGGGGGCGATGTCAGGTCCGTGCCGGGATCCGAACGGGCGGAACTGCTGATGCGGGCCACGACGATCCGCGCGGCCGGCATGGTGATCCTGGTGTTGGCCGCCCTGCTCACCTCGACGTACGCGCTCGGCCGCAGCCTGGTCCCCGAGCAGCCGCATCGGAGCACCGGGGTCGCCGCCAGCGTGACCAGGCCGCACTACGCCGAGCAGCCGCCCGCCACCGACTTTCCGGCACCGGCCACCGTGAGCCCCAGCCCGTCCGAGGATCGCCGGCAGCCGGCCGACGACGGCGAGGGCCCGTACGGCAGCCGGATCTCCACCGGCTCGTCCCGGGTCGCGCTGACCTTCGACGACGGACCGGACCCGCAGTACACCCCCCAGGTACTCGCCCTGCTCAAGGAGTACGGCGTCAAGGCCACCTTCTGCGTGGTGGGGCAGAACGCCCAGGAGCACCCGGACCTGATCGAGGCGATCGTGGCCGACGGGCACACGCTCTGCAACCACTCCTGGAACCACGACATTGCGCTGGGCAAGCGGTCGCCGGACGCGATCCGGGCCGACCTGCTGCGGACCAGTGACGCGATCCGGGCCGCGGTGCCGGACGCGCCGATCGCGTACTTCCGGCAGCCCGGCGGGGCCTGGACCCCCCCGGTGGTGTCGGCCTGCGAGGAGCTGGGCATGACCCCGCTGCACTGGGCGGTCGACCCGTCGGACTGGCAGGCGCCGGGCGCCGCGAAGATCACCACCACGGTGATGTCCCAGACGCGACCGGGTTCGATCGTGCTGATGCACGACGCCGGCGGCGACCGTTCGGGCACGGTCGAGGCGTTGCAGCGCCTCCTGCCCGCGCTGCTGGACCGGTTCCAGCTGGAGGCCCTGCCGACCGACACGACGTGACGACCACCACCGGCCCGCGCCCGCGTCCGGCATGATCGGCGGCTCGCCGCGGACTACGGTGGCGGGATGAGCAGCACCGCGCCGACCGCCGACCGTGTCGTCCGCGCCGACCGGTTGGCGCCGGTCGAGGTGGCCGAGGTGCTGGCGCTGGCTCGCATCGCCGGGGACGCGGACGGCGCCGACCCGCTGGACGAGCACGTGCTGCTGCGGCTGCGGGACCCGGAGGCGCCGGCCGTGCACCTCACCGCCCGGGCCACCGACAACACCCTCACCGGCTACGCCCACCTCGACACCACCGACCCGACGGGCGGAATCGGGGTCGAGCTGGCGGTGCACCCGGCGTACCGGCGGCGGGGCACCGGACGGGCGCTGGCCCGTGGCGTGCTGGCCGCGGCGTCCGGGCCGCTGCGGGCCTGGGCGCACGGCGACCACCCGTCGGCCGCCGCGCTCGCGGTCGACCTGGGCTTCGCCCGCGCCCGGGTGCTCTGGCAGCTACGCCGACCGCTGACCGCGGCCCTTCCCGAGCCGGTCCTGTCCGACGGCGTCGAGCTGCGCGCGTTCCGCCCCGGCGAGGACGACGAGGCCTGGCTCGCGGTCAACAGCGCCGCGTTCGCCCAACACCCCGAGCAGGGCCGGTGGACCCTTGCCGACCTGCGGGTACGCCTCGCCGAGCCGTGGTTCGACCCGGCCGGCTTCCTGCTCGCGGCGGACTCCGCGACCGGCCGCCTGCTCGGCTTCCACTGGACCAAGGTGCACGAGCGGCCCGGCTCGGCCCGGATCGGCGAGGTCTACGTGCTCGGGGTGGACCCGACCGCGCACCGGGGCGGGCTCGGGCGGGCGCTCACCACGGCCGGGCTGGCGTACCTGCGGGACCGGCGGGGACTGGACCGGGTGATGCTCTACGTCGACGAGTCCAACACCGCGGCGGTGGCGCTCTACGAACGGCTCGGCTTCGCCCGCTGGTCGGCCCACGTCAACTACCACCTCGGCTGAGCCCCGGTGACCGATGCCCGGCCCGCCCAGCGGTCACGGCAGCGTCACGCGGTGGACTCGGCCGGATAACGACTGCCCGGAAAAATCGTATTTTTTGCGATAGTGGGCCGCGAGTTCACGTAACGGACAACCCTTCCTCAGCCCACGGCCACGCCGCCGGCCGCACCTGTTCATCTTCCGTTCACTTCCGACCGGCGAACCGGCTACCTGGCACTTCTAGCTTTCGTGTCAGCCGGTCAGTGCCGGCACCCGGGCCCGCCCCGGGCGACCTGACCAAAGACGTGAAGGGAAACCCCTCAAGTGAAGCTCCAGCGGCACGGCGCCATCGCCTGCCTGGCTCTTACCGCGGTGCTCGGTCTCAGCGCGTGCGGCTCGGACAACAACGAGCCGACCGGCACCTCCGCCTCCGGCTCCGCCGCCGCCGTCGACTGCGGCAAGGGCACGCTGAACGCGCAGGGCTCCTCCGCGCAGAAGAACGCCATGGCCGAGTGGATCAAGGCCTACCAGCAGAAGTGCGCCGGCACCACCATCAACTACGAGCCCTCCGGCTCGGGCGCCGGCATCCAGGCCTTCATCGCCGGCACCGCCGACTTCGCCGGCTCCGACTCGGCCCTCAAGCCCGAGGAGCAGCCGCAGGCCGACGCCAAGTGCGCCGGCGGCCAGGCCATCCACCTGCCGATGGTCATCGGCCCGATCGCGGTCGCCTACAACGTGACCGGCGTGGACAACCTCCAGCTCAGCGCGCCCACCCTGGCCAAGATCTTCACCGGCAAGGTCACCAAGTGGGACGACGCCGCGATCAAGGCCGACAACCCGGACGCCAAGCTCCCGTCGACCACCATCCAGACCGTCCACCGCTCGGACGAGTCGGGCACCACCGACAACTTCACCAAGTACCTGTCGAAGTCCGCCTCCGCCGACTGGACCCTCGACCACGCCAAGGCGTGGAAGGCCCCGGGCGGCACCGGCGCCAAGGGCTCGGACGGTGTGGCCAGCGCGGTCAAGGGCGCGGACGGCTCGATCGGCTACATGGAGCTCTCCTTCGCCGACAACTCGGGTCTGAAGAAGGCCAAGATCAAGAACGGTGCCGGTGAGTTCACCGAGCTGACCGGCGACGCCGCCGGCAAGACCATCGCCGGCGCCAAGGTCGAGGGCCAGGGCGACGACCTGAAGATGTCGATCGACTACAACACCACGGAGGCCGGGGCCTACCCGATCGTCCTGGTGACCTACGAGATCGCCTGCAGCAAGGGCCTCGCGGCCGACAAGCTCCCCCTGGTCAAGGGTCTGCTCGGCTACGCGGCCAGCAGCGAGGGCCAGTCGCAGCTCTCCGAGCTGGGCTACGCCCCGCTGCCGGACTCGGTCCGCACCAAGGTCGAGGCCGCGGTCAAGAACCTCTCCTGACCGTAACCACCACTTTCGAAGCGAGCGAGCAGATGGGTCAGATCCCTCAGCGCTCGGCGCACGCCGGCACCGGCGGCCACACCGTCACCAAGAGTGACGGGTGGTCCGCCGGTGCCTCGGCGCGTGTGGCCGAGATCCCCGGAACCCCTCGTACGCCTGACAACGGGCTCGGCGGCGGCGGCGCGCTGCCCCGGGCCAAGGCGTTCGGTGCGGAAAAGGCCTTCCGTGGCCTCACCATGGCCGCCGGCACCGCCGTGCTGGTCATCATCGCGGCCATCGCGGTCTTCCTGATCTCCAAGGCCGTGCCGGCGCTGCGCGCGAACACCGAGAACTTCTGGACCTACGAGGGCTGGTCGCCGAACCAGGCCCAGCCGAAGTTCGGCATCGGCACGCTCGCCTTCGGCACCGTCCTCAGTTCGGCCCTCGCGCTGCTCATGGCCGTACCGGTGGCCCTGGGCATCGCCCTCTACCTGTCCCACTACGCGCCCCGCCGGCTGGGCACCGCGCTCGGCTTCCTGATCGACCTGCTGGCCGCCGTGCCCAGCGTGGTCTTCGGTCTCTGGGGGCGGGACATCTTCATCAACCCGGTGCGGGACTTCTCCGTCTGGCTGAACAAGTACTTCAGCTGGATCCCGATCTTCGGCGGGGACGGCCCGTTCGGAAGGTCGATCCTGCTGGGCGCCCTGGTCCTGGCGATCATGGTGCTGCCGATCATCACCTCGCTCTCCCGCGAGGTCTTCCTCCAGACGCCCCGGGCCAACGAGGAGGCGGCCCTGGCGCTGGGGGCCACCCGCTGGGAGACGATCCGCACCGCCGTGCTGCCGTACGGCCGGCCCGGCATCATCGCCGCGGTGATGCTCGGCCTGGGCCGGGCGCTCGGGGAGACCATCGCCCTGGCGATGACCCTCGGCATCACGTTCGGCATCTCCTTCAACCTGATCCAGAACGGCGGCAACACCATCGCCGCGAACATCGCCAACGCGTTCGGCGAGGCGAACGACACCGGCCGCGGCGCGCTCATCGCCTCCGGCCTGGTGCTCTTCGCGATCACGCTGATCGTCAACATCACCGCGCGGGCGATCATCTACCGCCGCCGCGAATTCACGGAGTCGGCCGCATGACCACCACCACCGTCACCAACCACCGCCCGCGGCCGCCGGCACAGCCGGCCACGCTGCGGGCCCGGCGGCTTCCGGCGTACGTCGCGCCCGCCGTCGCCGTCGTGGCCCTGCTGGCCGCCGCCGGCATCGTGTACGGCGCCGGCATCGGCGGCCCGGTCCTGGTCGTGGTCGTGGCCGCCCTGCTCTACCTGACCGGCCTCTTCGTCGCGGCCAACGCGGTGGAGGGCCGCCGGTCCGCCCGCAACCGCACCTGGAGCGCGCTGATCCACTCCGCCTTCGTGCTGGCCTTGCTGCCGCTGGCCTCGGTGGTCTGGACCCTGGTCAGCAAGGGCGTCGAGCGGCTGGACGGCAACTTCTTCGGCACCTCGATGAACAACATCGGGGCACGGGACGCGAACGGCGGCGCGTACCACGCCATCGTGGGCACGCTGGAGCAGGTCGGCATCGCCACCCTGATCACCGTCCCGCTCGGGGTGCTCTGCGCGATCTACGTGGTGGAGTACGGCCGGGGCCGGTTCGCCTTCACCATCCGCTTCTTCGTGGACGTGATGACCGGCATCCCGTCGATCGTCGCCGGCCTGTTCATCCTGGCCTTCTGGGTGCTGATCGTCTCCCCGGTGTTCAACGACGGCCGGCCGGGCTTCTCCGGCTTCGCCGCCGCGCTGGCGCTGAGCGTGCTCATGCTGCCGACCGTGGTCCGCTCCACCGAGGAGATGCTCCGCCTCGTCCCGGCGCCGCTGCGTGAGGGCGCGTACGCCCTCGGCGTGCCGAAGTGGAAGACCATCCTGCGGGTCGTTTTGCCGACGGCAATGCCGGGCATCGTTACCGGCGTGATGCTCGCCATCGCGCGGGCCGCCGGCGAGACCGCCCCGGTGCTGCTCGTCGCCGGCGGCGGCGCCGCGATCAACTTCAACCCGTTCGAGAACAACCAGTCGTCGCTGGCTCTCTTCGTCTACCAGCAGGCCGGCGATGCCTCGAAGTACTCGCCGGCGCGGGCGTGGACCGCGGCGCTGACCCTGGTCGCCCTCGTTCTCATCCTGACCATCGCGGCGAAGTTGCTGGCCCGTCGCAACCGGCTCGCCCGATGAACCCCGGAGGTACCGCCACCATGGCCAAGCGCATCGAAGCCACGAACGTCACCGCGTACTACGGGGGCTTCAAGGCGATCGAGAACATCAGCCTGACCGTCGAGCCGAAGACGGTGACCGCCCTGATCGGCCCGTCGGGCTGCGGCAAGTCGACCTTCCTGCGGTCGATCAACCGGATGCACGAGGTGCTTCCCGGCGCCCGGGTCGAGGGCAGCCTGACCATCGACAACCAGGACATCTACGACCGGGACGTCGACGTGACCGCGGTCCGCCGGATGATCGGCATGGTCTTCCAGCGGCCCAACCCGTTCCCCACCATGAGCATCTTCGAGAACGTGGTGGCCGGGCTGCGGCTCAACGGCGTGAAGCGGAAGTCCATCCTGGAGGAGGCGGCCGAGAAGGCGCTCCGCTCGGCGAACCTCTGGGACGAGGTGAAGGACCGGCTCGGCAAGCCGGGCGCCGGGCTCTCCGGCGGTCAGCAGCAGCGGCTCTGCATCGCGCGGACCATCGCGGTCGAGCCGCAGGTGGTGCTGATGGACGAGCCCTGCTCGGCCCTCGACCCGATCTCCACGCTGGCCATCGAGGACCTGATGTTCCAGCTCAAGGACAAGTTCACCATCGTCATCGTCACGCACAACATGCAGCAGGCCGCCCGGGTGTCGGACCGGACCGCGTTCTTCTCCATCGAGCGGACGGGCGACCCGGGCCGGCTGATCGAGTACGACAACACCCAGAAGATCTTCAGCAACCCGAGCGTGAAGAAGACCGAGGACTACATCACCGGCCGCTTCGGCTGAGCCGCTGGTTCCCGGTCCGCGCGGGCCCCGGTCGATCCCGACCGGGGCCTTCCGCGTGTTCAGCGCAGCCGCGCGAAGAACCGCCGGACGTCCTGCACCAGCAGGTCGGGGACGTCGTGCGCGGCAAAGTGGCTGCCCCGGTCGTAGGTCTGCCAGGAGACGATGTTCTTGTGGTCCCGCTCGGCGAGCGTACGGATCGACTGGAAATCCCAGGCGAAGTTGGCCAGCCCGAGCGGCACCGTGGTCGGCTCCAGCGGCTCGGTGCCCCGGCCGTTGACCTTCTGCGTCGGCGGGACCACCTCGGCGTCCTCGTAGTAGTAGCGGGCCGAGGAGGCGGCGGTGTTGGTCAGCCAGTAGATCGTCGCGTTGGTCAGCACGTAGTCGGGGTCGAGCTGCTCCCCCATCAGCTGCGCCAACCAGGCGAGCAGGCCCACCGGTGAGTCGGCCAGCGCGTGCGCCACGTTCTGCGGCTCGGTCGAGTGCAGCTTGTCGTAGCCGCCCCGTCGCTGCACGAACCAGTCGGCGAACGCCACCTTGCCCCGCTCCTCCTCGGTGAGCGCGGCCAGCTCGTCCGGGTCGCCCGAGGGCAGCGAGAAGACTTGGGTGACGTGTACGCCGAGCACGTGCTCCGGGTCGACCCGGCCCACCTCTGGCGAGACGAACGCGCCGAGGTCATTGCCGGCCGCGCCGTAGCGGTCGTACCCGAGGCGGCGCATCAGCTCCGCCCAGGCGCGGGCGACCCGGAACCGGTTCCAGCCCCGCTCCCAGGTCGGGCCGGAGAAACCGAACCCGGGGACCGACGGGATGACCAGGTGGAACGCGTCGGCCGGGTCGCCGCCGTGGGCCCGGGGGTCGGTCAGCGGCCCGATCACGTCCAGCCACTCGACCACGGTGGTCGGCCAGCCGTGGGTGAGGATCAGCGGGGTGGCATCCGGCCTGGGCGACCGGACGTGCAGGAAGTGCACCCTCTGCCCGTCGATCTCTGTGGTGAACTGCGGGTACGCGTTGAGCTTCGCCTCCCAGGCCCGCCAGTCGTACGTCGTCCGCCAGCGCTCGGCGAGCCGCTTGACGTAGCCGAGCGGGACGCCGTACTCCCAGCCGGGTGGGATCGGCCCGGCCGGGGCCTCCGCCGAGCCGGCGGGCACTTCCTCGGTCCACCGGGTCCGGGCCAGCCGGTCGGCGAGGTCGTCCAGCTCGGCCTGCGGGATGTCGATACGGAACGGAACGATCGCGGTGTTCTCAGGCATGACTCGACCGTAGAGGTCGATTAGGAACGCCTTGTTCCTAATACAGGGGCAGAATCCGAGGAATGTTGGAGACCTCGGCGCGGCTGCTGCGCCTGCTGTCGCTGTTGCAGACCCCGCGCGAATGGACCGGCACCGAACTGGCCGAGCGCCTGTCGGTGAGCACCCGGACCGTCCGCAACGACGTGGAGCGGCTGCGCGCCCTCGGCTACCCGGTGCACGGCACCCGGGGCGCGGTCGGCGGGTACCGGCTCGGCGCGGGAGCGGCCCTGCCACCGCTGCTGCTCGACGACGAGGAGGCGGTGGCGGTGGCAGTCGGGCTGCGGACCGCCGCCGCGGGCAGCGTGACCGGGATCGAGGAGACCTCGCTGCGGGCGCTGGCGAAGCTGGAACAGGTGCTCCCCCACCGGCTACGGCGCCGGGTCGCCGCGCTGCACACGCACACCGTCCGGGTGCCGCACGACGAACCCGGCCCGACCGTGGCCGCGGCGACGCTCAGCACGATCAGCGCGGCCTGCCGGGACCGGGAGCGGCTGCACTTCGATTACGTCCGGCACGACGGGACGACGGACCGCCGGGACGTCGAGCCGTACCGGCTGGTCAACTGGGGCCGCCGCTGGTACCTGGTGGCCTTCGACCCGCGGCGGGACGACTGGCGGACCTTCCGGGTGGACAGGATCAGCCCGCGTACCCCGACCGGCCCGCGGTTCGCGCCCCGGGAGCTGCCCGAGGACGTGGTGGACCAGGTCCGGCGCGGGGTCTCCTCGGCCGCCTGGCGGCACCGGGCCCGGGTCCTGGTGCACGCCCCAGCGGAGGTGGTGGCCGAGCGGATCAACCCGGCAGTGGGCACCGTCGAGCCGGTCGACGCGGACCGCTGCGTCCTGCACACCGGCGCCGACCGGCTGGAGACCGTCGCGGTGTGGCTCGGCCTCCTCGACGCCGACTTCACCGTCCAGGACCCACCGGAGCTGGCCGCCCTGCTGCGTACCCTCGGCGAGCGCTACCGGCGCGCGGCCGGGTGACGCCGACGCGGCTCAGCCCAGGACGAACCGGGGCTCGCCGTCGTCGGGGAGGTCGAGACGGGGGGTGACCGGGGTGGCGGCGTCGCGGTCCGCCGCCGCGCGGGCCACGCCCGCGAGGTCGCCGGCGGCGGCGACCTCGGCCAGGGTGACCATCGTCGGCGGCAGCATGGTCAGCTCGCCGGCCGTCGCCCGGGTGAGGGCGTCCGCCGGGCGGAGCCACAGGGTGTGGTCGGCCTCGCCCGAGACGTCCCGGGTCCGCTGCCCCTCCGGCAGCAGGGCCACGAAGAAGTACGTGTCGAAGCGCCGCGGCTCGAACTCGGGGGTGATCCACCGGCTCCACGGCAGCAGCAGGTCGGACCGGAGGGTGAGCCGTCGCCCGGCCAGTAGGTCGGCGAAGCCGGTCCGGCGGGCCTCCAGATCCTGCCGGGCGTTCTCCCAGTCGTCGCCGCTCACGTCCCCGACCACGGTCGCCGCATCCGGGCCGGCCAGCAGCACCCCGGCCTCCTCGAAGATCTCCCGCGCCGCCGCGCAGACCACCGCCTGGGCGGCGTCCGGGGCGAGGCCGAGGCGGTCGCCCCAGGCGGCCGGCTCGGGGCCGGCCCAGTCCAGGTGCGCCTGCGAGTCGGAGCGGTCCACCCCGCCGCCGGGGAAGGCGTACATCCCGCCGAAGGTCATCGCGGCGACCCGGCGGATCAGGTACACCTCGAACTCCGCGCCGGACGGGCGGAGCAGCAGCACGGTGGCCGCGACCCGCGGCACGGCCGGGACGCCACCCTCGGCGTGGAACCGGCGGGCGTGCTCCACCAGGGCGGGGGGTGCGGCGAAGCCGTCGATCGTCATTCTGACCAGCCTAGTTCCCGACCGGTGGATCATCCGCCCGGCTGGTGGCCGTCCGGGATAGCGTGCCGGCATGACGCGTTGGGGAGTCCTGGCCACCGGCCACATCGCGGGACGTTTCGCCGAGGACCTGCGGCTGGTGCCGGGGGCGGAACTGGTCGCGGTCGGCTCGCGGACCCGGGAGAGCGCCGAGCTCTTCGCCGCCCGGCACGACGTCCCCCGGGCGTACGCCTCCTGGGCGGAGTTGGCCGCGGACCCGGACGTGGACGTCATCTACGTGGCGACCCCGCACGCCGCCCACCACGAGGCGGCCATGACCTGCCTGGCCGGCGACAAGGCCGTGCTGGTGGAGAAGCCGTGCACGCTCGACCTGGCGACCACCACCGAGCTGGTCGAGACCGCCCGGGCCCGCGGCCTCTTCCTGATGGAGGCCATGTGGATGCGGACCAACCCGCTGATCCTGAAGGTGCTGGATCTGGTCCGGGCGGGCGCGATCGGCGAGGTGACGAGCGTACGGGCGGATTTCGGGGCGGCCGGCCCGTTCCCGCCCGAGCACCGGATGCGGGCCCGGACGCTGGGCGGCGGGGCCCTGCTCGATCTCGGCGTCTACCCGGTGAGCCTGGCCCACCTGCTGCTCGGTGTGCCACAGCACGTGCAGGCCTGGGCGAAGCTGAGCCCGGAGGGCGTGGACGAGAACACCGGCATCGTGTTCGGCTGGGATTTCGGCGCGGTGGCGACGCTGGGCTGCGGGATGGTCGGCGCCACCGCGATCACCGCCTCGATCACCGGCACGGCCGGCCGGATCGACCTGCCCGAGCCGTTCTACCGGCCGGGCGCGGCGGTGCTGCACCGGCTCGGCGCGGAGCCGGAGACCATCCCGGCGGACCTGACCGGCGGCGGCTACCAGGATGAGGCGATCGAGGTGCAGCGCTGCCTGGCCGCCGGGCTGACCGAGAGCCCACTGGTGCCGCACGCCGCCACCCTTGAGGTGATGGCGCTGCTGGACGACATCCGCGCCCGGATCGGCGTCTCGTACGCGTGAGGGGTCCCCCGCCGCGGCGGGGGACCCCTCACGTTCATGCGCTCAGAACAGCGGGCGGACCAGCAGGTACGCCAGGCAGGCGATGGCCGCCGCCGCCGGGAACGTGATGATCCAGGCGATCACGATGTTGCCGGCCACGTTCCAGCGGACCGCGGTGAGCCGCTTGGTCGCGCCCACGCCCATGATCGCCGAGGTGATCGTGTGCGTGGTGGAGATCGGGGCCTTCAGCACCAGGGCGTTGAAGTAGAGCACCGCGCTGGCCACCGTCTCGGCCGCGAAGCCCTCCGGCGGGCCCAGGTCGATGATCTTCCGGCCGAGGGTCCGGATGATCCGCCAGCCGCCCGCGTAGGTGCCGGCCGCCAGCATGGCCGCCGAGGTCCAGAACACCCAGCCGGGGATGTGCGTCTTATCGTGCTGGAAGCCGCCGGTGTACAGGGCCAGGACGATGATGCCCATGGTCTTGGCGGCGTCCTGCATGCCGTGGCCGACGGACATAGCGGCGGCCGAGGCGGTCTGCGCCCAGCGGAAGCCGCGGTTCAGCTTGGCCGGCTGCCCCTTCCGGAACAGCCAGAGGATCGCCAGCATGACCAGGAAGCCGAGCACCAGGCCGACCACCGGCGAGAGCACCATCGGGATGATGACCTTGTCGACGATGTTGCCCCACTGCACGACGCCGCCGGAGAAGAGGGTGGCGCCGACCAGGCCGCCGAAGAGGGCGTGCGAGGAGGACGACGGCAGGCCGAAGTACCAGGTGATCAGGTTCCAGGCGATGGCGCCGAGCACGCCGGCGAAGACCACCCCCAGGCTGGTCACGCCGGTGGGCAGGGTGACCAGGCCGTCGCCGACGGTCTTGGCCACGCCGGCGCCGAAGTGCGCACCGACGAAGTTGCCGACGGCGGCCAGTGCGAGGGCGAACCGGGGGGTCAGCGCCCGGGTGGAGACGCTGGTGGCGATCGCGTTGGCCGCGTCATGGAAGCCGTTCGTGTAGTCGAAGGCCATGGCGACCACGATCACCGCCAGCACGGCGATGAGTTCGGGAGTCACGGGATCAGGACTCCTTGACCGCGATGGTCTCGACGGTGTTCGCCACGTGCTCGAAGGCGTCGCAGGCGGCCTCCAGCTCGTCGGCCACCTCCTTCATCTTCAGCACGGTGAGCGCGTCGTACTCGCCGGAGAAGAGGCGGACCAGCAGCATGCGGTACGCCTGGTCGCCGTCGTTCTCGAGGCGGTTGCACTCGATCCAGTAGTCCTCGAGGTTCTTCATCGACCGCAGCTGCGGCATCGCGTCGGCGGTCAGCTTGGCCTGCTGGTCCAGCACGTTGACCAGCTCGTGCAGCTCGCGCGGCAGCGCGGGGAGCTTGGTCAGGCCGTACAGGTAGAGCAGGTTGCCGACCGCCTCCAGGTGGTCCATCACGTCGTCGAGCAGCGAGCCCAGCCGGTAGATGTCCTCCCGGTCGAACGGGGTGATGAAGGTAGAGTTGATCTTCTTGAACAGCTCGTGGGTGATCTGGTCGCTGTCGTGCTCGACCTCGGTCAGCCGCTCGCTGACCGACTGCACATCGACGCCGGGCAGCGCCAGCTCGTTGAGGAGCTCGGTACCCCGCACCAGGTTCTGCGCGGCCCTGGTGAAGAGCTCGTAGAAAGCGCCCTCGGTGGGACGGAAGGAAAACTTCACAGCACGGACCTCGTCAGTGTCGGTGGAAGGGTGGCCGTCGCCCCGAAGGGCGCGTGCTCTGGGCATGCTAGGTACCCCGCGGAACCGGGCATCCGCCGGCCCACCCCTGGTCAGGCCCGATTCACCGCTCGTTCACCCGCCGTTCACCTTGGCCCTCTCGTTCTGGCTCCGCAACCGCTCGCGCTCCCGCTCGACGTCAAAATCGGCTGCCGGATACCCCAGATCCAACGCGTCGAACGTCTCCCGCAGCAGGTGGGCCACCGCCCAGTCGCGGTACCACTTCCGGTCCGCCGGCACCACGAACCAGGGCGCGGCGTCCGTGCCGCAGCGGCGCAGCGCGTCCGCGTACGCGGCCTGGTAGTCGTCCCAGCGGGCCCGGGTGTCCAGGTCGCTGGGGTTGTACTTCCAGTACCTGGTCGGGTCGGTGAGCCGCTCCATCAGCCGCTCGCCCTGCTCGGCGTACGAGATGTGCAGCATCACCTTCACCAGGGTGATCGAGCCCTCGGTCAGCTCCCACTCGAAGTCGTTGATCATGTCGTACCGGGCCCGCCAGGTGGGCTCGTCGACCAGCCCCTCGACCCGGGCGACCAGCACGTCCTCGTAGTGCGAGCGGTTGAAGACGCCCACGTACCCGGGCGGCGGCAGGGCGCGCCGGATCCGCCAGAGGAAGTCGTGCCGCCGCTCCTCCTCGGTGGGCGGCCCGAACGACCGGATGTGCAGACCGAGCGGGTTCATCGCGCCGGCCACCCGCTTGATCGTGCCGTCCTTGCCCCCGCAGTCCATCGCCTGGAGCACGAGCAGCACCCGGCGCGGGCGCTGGCCGCCCAGGTGCGCGCCGGCCTGGGTGGGGGCGCTGGCGGGTGCCTCCGGCCCGGCCGCCTCCTTCGCGGCGGCGTACAGCATCTCCTGCTGGCGACCGAGCTCCGCGCCGAGCAGCTCCACTTGCGCCCGCGCCCACTCCTTGCGCTGCTTCCCGGTGCCGGCCGCCGCCGGCAGGCCCGGGGTCGACCGGGGGTCGATCGCCGCCAGCTCCACCGCCCCGGGAGCCACCCGCAGCAGCTCCCGCACCGACCCGCCCTCGGGCCGCACCACCTCGTCGACTCCGCTCATCCCCCGATCCTCACCCAGCCCGCCCACCCCCGCCTCCCGAGCAGTCCCCGCCCGGCCCTCGTCGCCCCCGCCCTCGTGAAACGTCCAGGGGTGGGGGGAGAATGTGTTCCATCGGGGAGGGAGCGGGCGTGGCGGATCTGGCGGCGGAGTTCGAGGCGGAGCGCGGCCACCTCATGGCGGTCGCGTACCGGATGCTGGGTAGCCGGAGCGAGGCCGAGGACGCGGTGCAGGAGACCTGGCTGCGGTACGCGTCGGCGCTCGCCGATCCGGCCACCCGCGCCCAGGTCCGGGAGCTGCGTGCCTGGCTGACCACCACCTGCTCACGGATCTGCCTGGACGTGCTCCGCTCCGCCCGGGTACGCCGGGAGGCCTACCCCGGCCAGTGGCTGCCGGAACCGATGGTGAGCGAGCTGCCCACGGCGAACGGGTTCGCCCCGGACCCGGCCGAGCGGGCGGTCCGCGCCGACCAGCTCGGCACCGCGCTGCTGCTGGTGCTGGAGCGGCTGACCCCGGAACAGCGGGTCGCGTTCGTGCTGCACGACGTCTTCGCCGTGCCGTTCGCCACGGTCGCCGAGGTGCTCGGCACCACCCCGGCCGCGGCCCGGCAACTCGCCTCGCGGGGTCGCCGGGCGGTGAGCGGCCCGGACGTCCCCCGGCACACCGCCGACCTGGCCGAGCAGCAGCGGGTGCTGGCGGCCTTCACCGCCGCCGTGGAGTCCGGCGAGCTGGACCGGCTGGTCCAGGTGCTCGCCCCGGACGTGGTGCTGATCGGCGACAGCGGCGGGCACTTCCCGGCGGCCCGCCGCCCGGTGGTCGGGGCGGAGCTGGTCAGCCGCTTCATCCTGGGCCTGTTCGGCCAGGGTCGCCGGTACGGCGGGAAGGTGCTGGCCCGGCCCGTGCTGGTGGACGGTGCACTGGGGTGGCAGGCGGAGACCGTCTACCGGGACGGGCGGCCGATCCGCATGGTCACCTCGTTCGCCGTGCACGAGGGCCGGATCACCGGCGTCTTCAACCAGCTCAACCCGGAGAAGGTGACCCGGCTGCCGGCGGTCGGGACGCAGGCCGGCTGGCCGCCGCACTGACGGGCCGGCTCAGACCACCAGGGCCAGCCACTTCCGGTACGACGTGGCGAACGGCTCGGTGCCGTCGGCGAGCGCGCCGAACAGCCAGCCGGCCGCCGCCTCGGCCTCGACGACCAGGTCGTCGGGGTAGCCGAAGCGCTCGCGGTGCTCGGCGAATTCGTCCTCGTCGCGCAGCTCGACCAGGCCGGTGGCCCGGCGGCGGACCACGTCCAGGTCGAGGTCGACCAGGTGGACCGTGTCCGCACCCTCCCAGCGGGCCGGGGTGGCGATGTCGCAGTAGACCTCGCTGGTCCGGGGCGGGGGGTTGAACATGGCGGTCCACCAGCTGTGCCTGGGCACCAGCAGGACGAACGGGATCTGCTCGACCGAGGGCCGGCCGTGGTAGACCGACTCGGTGCCGGCCGGCACGCCGAGCCACACGCCGAGATCGTCCTCGGCGAGCCGGCGGGCCGGGTAGTCGCGGTGGGCGCTGCCGTCGTACTTGCGGTAGATCACGCGGACCACGTCGCTCGGCATGACTGGCACCCTAACCGATTCCGGCCACGCGACGCGATCGGCAGGTAACCGGACGCGAACCGACCGGAACCGCGCCACGCGGCGGCGCGGCGGGGCCGGTGTCGGGCCCGGCGGGTACGGTCGCACGGTGACCCCGCCCCGCACCGCCACCGGTCCAACCGTCGGAAAGAAGCGCCGGGGCGGCCGGCCTAGCGGCGGCGAACTGCTGGCCGCGGCGGTGGGCGCGGTCCCCGGTGGCGCGGCCCGGCCGGGCCAGCAGCAGATGGCCGAGGCGATCGGGCGGAGCATCGCCTCCGGCGAGCACCTGCTGGTCCAGGCCGGCACGGGCACCGGCAAGTCGCTGGCGTACCTGGCCCCGTCGCTGACCGTGGACGGGCCGGTGGTGGTCTCCACCGCCACCCTGGCCCTGCAGTCCCAGCTCGTCGACCACGACCTGCCCCGGCTGGCCGACGCGGTGGAGCCGCTGCTCGGCCGCCGCCCCACCTTCGCGGTGCTGAAGGGACGGCACCACTACCTCTGCCTGGCCCGGCTGGACAGCTCCACCGAGGAGGAGCCGGAGGACACCCTCTTCGACGCGCCCCGCCCCGGCGGCGGCACGAAATGGCTGGGCGAGGCGGGCCGGCTGGGCAAGCAGATCCAGCGGGTCCGCGACTGGGCGGAGGAGACCGCCACCGGCGACCGGGACGAGCTCGACCCGGGGGTCGACGACCAGGTCTGGCGGACCGTCTCGATGCCGGCGCGGGAGTGCGTGGGCGCCAGCCGCTGCCCGTTCGGGCAGGAATGCTTCGCCGAGGCCTCCCGGGCCCGGGCGCGCGAGGCGGACATCGTGGTCACCAACCACAGCCTGCTCGCCGTCGACATGCTCGCCGGCCGGCACATCGTGCCGCCGCACAAACTGCTCGTCGTCGACGAGGCGCACGAGCTGGCCGACCGGGTCTCCTCGGCGGCGCAGGCCGAGCTGGTCCCCGAGCTGATCGACCGGTCCGCCCGCCGGGCCCGCCCGCTGCTCCGCCCGGAGGTCGCCGAGCGGCTCACCGAGGCCGGCGACGCGCTCGCCGTGGGGCTCGCCGAGGCGCCGGCCGGACGGCTCACCGCCGGCCTGCCGCCCGCGCTGCGCGAGGCGTGCACACTGCTCGACTCGGCGACCCGGGCCGCTCTGGAGGGGATCGGCGAGATCAAGGCCGACGACCCGGACCCGGTCCGCAAGCAGCAGGCGAAGGCGGTGCTGGACGAGCTCTCCACCACCGCGCAGCGCCTGCTGGAGGAGGCCGACCACGACGTGGCCTGGGTGGAGAAGCCGGAGAACGGCAACCGCCGGGCGCTGGTGGTCGCGCCGCTCTCGGTCGCCGGCACCCTCGCCACCCACCTGTACGACGAGCGGACCGTGGTCGCCACCTCGGCCACCCTGGCGCTGGGCGGTCGTTTCGACACGGTGGCCCGGGCGCTGGGGCTGGAGGCGCCGCCGCCCACCCCGCCGTCCCCGGCCGCCGCCGCGCTGGCCACCGCGGCCGCCGCCGGCCGGGCGACCGCCGTGGCCACCGCCCCGGTGGCGAGCACCGAGGGCAGCCGGGCCGCGGTCGGCACCGTGCCGGCCACCGAGGGGCCGGGGTGGAGCTCGCTCGACGTCGGTTCGCCGTTCGACTACGCCCGGCAGGGCATCCTCTACGTCGCCGCGCACCTGCCCCGGCCGAGCGTCTCGGGGCTGCCCGGGCCGGCCGGCGAGGAGCTGCTGGCGCTGGTCGGCGCGCTCGGTGGCCGTACCCTCGGGCTCTTCTCCTCGCGACGGGCCGCACAGCAGGCCGCGGAGCTGCTTCGCGCGCGGACCGACCTGCCGGTGCTGCTCCAGGGCGAGGAGGCGCTGCCGCTGCTGGTCCGCCGGTTCCGGGAGGAACGGGAGAGCTGCCTGTTCGGGGTGATGTCGCTCTGGCAGGGGGTGGACGTGCCGGGCGACTCCTGCCAGCTCGTGGTGATCGACCGGCTGCCCTTCCCCCGGCCGGACGAGCCGCTGGCCGCGGCCCGCGCGGCGGCGGTGGACGCCAACGGCGGTTCCGGCTTCGCGGCGGTCAGCGTGCCGATCGCCGCCGTCCGGCTGGCCCAGGGCGTCGGCCGGTTGATCCGGGCCACCGGCGACCGGGGCGTGGTCGCGGTGCTCGACTCCCGGCTGGAGACCGCCCGCGGCTACGGCCCGTTCCTGCGGCGCAGCCTGCCGCCGTTCTGGTACACCACCCGTCCGGACGTGGCCCGGGGCGCGCTGGAACGGCTCGGGAAGAGCTAAGCGCGCGACGCCCGCGCACCCTCCCGGGTCGCGCGGGCGTCGGCACGGTCGCGCTCAGGGCGCCTGGGAGGCGACCACCACGGCGTCCGGCGGGGTGTCCGGCACGGTACGGGCGGCGAGCCGGCGGACGGCGGTGTTGAGCACCGCGATCAGCGGCACCGAGACCAGCGCCCCGGCGATCCCGGCGAGCACCACCCCGGCGGCGATGCCGATGATCACGGCGAGCGGGTGGATGGCCACCGCCCGGCCCATGATCAGCGGCTGGAGCACATGCCCTTCGAGCTGCTGCACGCCGATCACCGCGCCCAGGATGATCAACGCGGTCACCGGGCCGCTGTCGACCAACGCCACCAGCACGGCGACGCCGCCGGAGAGCGCGGCCCCGACGATCGGGATGAACGCCCCGAGGAACACCAGCGCGGCCAGCGGGAACGCGAACGGGATGTCGAAGATGACGAGGACGATCCCGATACCGACCGCGTCGATGAAGGCGACCAGCACGGTGGCCCGGACGTACGCCCCGAGCGTCGACCAGGAGGCCCGGCCGGCGTCGTCGACCTTCCAGCGGGCGGCCACCGGCAGCAGCCGGACCAGGAAGCGCCAGATCTTGTTGCCGTCGCGAAGGAAGAAGAACGTCGCGAAGAGCACCAGGATGGTGCCGGTGAGCACCTCGGCCAGGGTGGCCGCGGTGGACAACGCCCCGCTGGTGAACTTCTCCGTGTTTCCGTTGATCCAGCCCTGCGCCTCGTCGATGTACCGGTTGAGCTGGCGGTCGGAGAGGTGCAGCGGGCCGGTCTTGAGCCAGTTCTGGATCTGCCGTACGCCCTGCGACGACTTGTTGCTCAGCTCCGGCACGCCCTGGATGAACTCGTTCACCACCAGGGTCAGCGTGCCGATCACCGCGGCCAGACCGCCGACCAGCACCACGCCGGTCGCCAGCGACCGGGGGAAGCGGGCCTTGAGCAGCCAGCCGACCGCCGGGGCGAGCAGCGCCGAGAGCAGCAGCGCGACCGCCAGTGGGATGATCACGATGCGGATCGTGCCGACGATCCTGAGCAGCGACCAGGTCACGATGCCGACGACGATCAGCCGCCAGGACCAGGCCGCGGCGATCCGCAGCGCGTGCGGCACCTCGGCGTCGTCCCGGCTGGTGGTCGTGGCGTGCGTGACGGCAGGCGGCTCCGCGCCGACCACCGTCGCCGCGGCCGGGGCCGCCGGACCCGGCGAGGAGGGCGAGGCCACCCCCGACTCCCCCGGCGCGTTCTCCGGGTCGGCCCGGTTGGCCCGCGCCGAATCGCGGCCGGACTCGTACGCCCGGCGGAGCCGTCCGCGTATCGCCTCGAAGCGGCTCAAGCGCACCTCCCGCAAACTTCGCCCGCCCAGGTAACAGGGGGGACAGGATACGTCTGTCGGTCCCACCCTAGGGCGACGTCGCCACACATTGCCCGGGTGCGGTTCCGGTCAACCACCACGCGATCGACCACGGCGCACGGGGTAGCGTCTTCGCGTGACCGCCGACCAGAACCTCGACTCCGGGCTGCCGATTCGTCTGCTGCATGACCGCGTGCTGGTGCGTACGGAGAACGGCGAGGGTGAGCGCCGATCCACCGCCGGCATCGTCATCCCGGCCACCGCGGCGGTGGGCAAGCGGCTGGCCTGGGCCACCGCCGTGGGGGTGGGCCCGCACGTGCGCTCCATCGTCGCCGGCGACCGGGTGCTCTTCGACCCGGACGAGCGCTCCGAGGTCGAGCTGCACGGCCGGGCGTACGTGCTGCTGCGCGAGCGGGACGTGCACGCCGTCGCCGCCGAGCGGGTGGAGAAGGAGTCGACCGGCTCGACCGGCCTCTACCTCTAGGACACCTCCCCCGCCCCCGGGCGCCGTTTGCACCGCCGCCCGGCGGGAAGCCCAGGCACCTCAGCGCCCTGGGGAGGGGATCATGCCGGTAGTCATCAAGAAGATTCTCGCCTGGGGATTCCTGGCGTTCCTGATCTACTTCATGGCCTTCCGGCCGGACGGCGCGGCGCAGATGTTCAAGGGCCTCGGGGCGGGCCTGATGGCCATCTTCCAGGGCCTCGGCGACTTCATGACCGGTGTGATGACCTGATCCCCGCGGGAGGGTGCGGGCGCGGGCCGGCCCTGCGGGCCGCCGTCAGGTGCCGGGGGGCCAGGGGGCGGCCGGGCGCGGGCCGTACCAGCCGGGCGGGCCGTAGGGGGCCGGGAACGCCGGGGGCGGCGGCGGGGCCAGCACCACCGGGATCGGCACCACCGGCTCGTCCGGCGCCTCGACCGCCCGCTGCGACCCGTCGGGGAACCGCAGGTGATAGCGCTGCCCGTCCCACACCCCGACCGGCGCCTGCGGATCGCGGCCCACGAAGAACGCCCGGTACGCGCCGATCGCGTCCAGCAGCTCCCGTTCCTCCCGCGCCGTCCGGTCCCGTTCGGCCGGTTTGCGGTCCAACCCCCGGCGCATCCCGTCCCGCAGCAGCGCCAACCGGGTGGCCGCGAACTGGTATCCGCGCATTGCCTTCACCCCGCCGTCACCGGCCACCCGCCGGGCCCAGGTACGCGCGGCGTGCCGCCGCCCGAGGCTGCCCAGCGCGGCCACCTCGGGCGGGGTGAGCCAGCCGGCCCGGACGTAGTCCGGCAGGGTGCGCTCGGTGAGCCGCCCCTCCCAGGCCCGCAGCCAGATCGCCAGCCCGACCATGCCGAAGAAGATCGGCACCATCACGCCGATGTAGCCGTACAGGACGATCACCGGCTGCCCGGTGGCCACGGCCAGCGAGGGCAGCAGGTTCCAGGTGCCGTGCAGCATCATCGCCAGCAGCAGGCCGGCGATCGGAGCGAGGACGCGTACCCGCCGGTCGGCGGTGCGGGCAGCGATGCCCAGCCCCACCCCGGTCATCGAGGTGAACAGCGGGTGGGCGAAGCCGAAGAGCAGGATCCGGACGATGAAGATGGCGATCACCTGCTGGGCGCCGGTGGCCGGGCCGTACTCCTCGACGCCGGTGCGGTAGCCGTAACCGCCCAGGTAGAGGATGTTCTCCACCATGGCGAAGCCGATCGCGGAGAGCCCGCAGTAGACCAGCGCGTCGGTGATCCCGGAGAACTCCCGGCGCCGGAAGATCAGCAGCAGGATCGGGCCGGCCGCCTTGGTCAACTCCTCGATGAACGGGGCGACCAGCACCGCGGTCAGCGCCGTGGGCAGCCCCCAGCCCTTGAACAGCCGGGCGCCGGCCTCGTTGACGAGCAGCGAGACGGCGGTGGAGACGAACGCGCCCCAGACAAAGCAGAAGATCAGGTACAGGACCGGCTCCGGCTCGTACCGGTCCAGCCAGAGGAAGCAGGAGACCAGCACCGGCACCGGCAGGATCGCCGCCACGACGCCGACCAGCAGGGCCTCCGCCCCGAGGTTGGAGCCGAGCGTGTAGAGCATGAAGATCGCCCCGCTGGCGATTACCAGCACCACCACGGCAAGCACCACGACGCGTCGCCAGCCGAGCCGGCGCAGTGGCATCCGGGGGGTCGGCGACCCCGGCGGAGCGGCGGCGGGCGCGGTCGGCGGCGGCGGCAGGGCTCCGCCGGGCGGGGTGTCGGCCATGCGGTCAGCGTAGTCACCCGCGGCCCTCTGGTCCGGCCGCATCACGCCCGCTATGCTCCGGGGCAGGTCACGAGCGCCAGCGTCAAGCCCCGGCTTGCTGGCCGGCAACCCTCGTCGAGTTCGCGGTGGGGTGCCCCGGGTGATGACCGGGCCCAGCCCGAACCGCGTGCTGGGCAAGCGCGGACCCCGTCCCGGTGCCCATACCCCGGGGTCCCCCTGGACCCGGGAGGTTCCGGCATGACCGTCACCCTCGTACCCTCGCTGCCCACGCTGCCGGCGCCGACCCGGCCGGACCCGCTCGGCGTCCTCGGCGTACCGGGGGAGATCAACCTGGACCTCGCCGCCAGCGCGCCGTGCGCGCGGGCCGCGGCCGACGCGGTGGCCGAGCTGCTGCCCTGGTACGCGAGCGTGCACCGCGGCGCCGGGGCGCTGTCGCGGCGCTGCACGCTGGCGTACGAACGGGCCCGGCAGACGGTCGGCGACTTCCTCGGCGCCCGGCCGGACGACCAGGTGATCTTCACCCGGAACACCACCGACGCGGTCAACCTGCTGGCCCGGGCGCTGCCCGCCGGCACCACCGTGGTCACCTTCGCCGGCGAGCACCACGCCAACCTGCTGCCCTGGCCGCGCGGCTCGGTCCGGCTCCCGGTCCCCGACAGCCCGGGCGGGGCGGTCCGCGCCCTCGACGCCGCCCTCGCCGAGCTGTCCCGCGACGCCCGGCCCGGCCTGCCCGTGCTGGTCGCGGTGACCGGCGCGAGCAACGTGACCGGGGAGCGCTGGCCGGTGGCCGAGCTGGCCCGGGTGGCCCGCCGGCACGGTGCCCGGATCCTGGTGGACGCCGCCCAGCTCGCCCCGCACGCCCCGGTGGACCTGGCCGCGCTGGACGTGGACTACCTGGCCCTCTCCGGTCACAAGCTGTACGCCCCGTTCGGCGCGGGTGTGCTGGTCGGGCGCGGCGACTGGCTGGACGCGGCCCCGCCGTACCTGGCGGGGGGCGGGGCCACCAGCCACGTCGGCGCGGCCACCCACGAGGTGCGCTGGGCCACCGGGCCGGCCCGGCACGAGGCGGGCACCCCGAACCTGCTCGGCGCGGTGGCCCTCGCGGCGGTCTGCGCCGCGCTCGCCGAGGCCGACCGGGACGCACTGCACGCCTGGGAGCAGGCGCTGCTGGCTCGGCTGCGGGACGGGATCGCCGCCCTGCCGCACGTGGTGGAGCTGCGGACCTTCGGGCCGGACGCGCCCCGGGTGGGCATCGTCTCCTTCGTGGTCGCCGGTCGGGACTCCGCCGAGGTCGCGGCGCG
Organism: Micromonospora sp. NPDC005806; assembly: GCF_042871425.1. Taxonomy (NCBI): domain Bacteria; kingdom Bacillati; phylum Actinomycetota; class Actinomycetes; order Micromonosporales; family Micromonosporaceae; genus Micromonospora; species Micromonospora sp. NPDC005806. Next base: position 30,261 of record NZ_JBIAIL010000028.1, read on the forward strand.
GCTGGCGGCCGATCACCGGATCGGGGTACGCGACGGGCTCTTCTGCGCCCACCCGCTGGCCCGGCGACTGCTGGCCGAGGCGGCGGCCCGCAGCGGCCGGGGCGACCTGCCGCCCACCGCGCTCCGCGCCAGCCTCGGCCTCGGCACCACCCGGGCCGACGTGGACGCCCTCCTCACCGCCCTCGCCACCCTCGCCTGACCCGCACCTGCGGCGCGATCGGGAGGGGTCAGCCGACGGGGGGTGCGGTGGGGGGTTTGGGGGCGGGGCTCTGCTCGGTGGTCTCGCCGGTGCGCTGCTCCTTTTCGCCGAACGCCTGCCGGACCAGCCGGTTCGCCTCCTCCTGGTCGATCCCGGAGGCCACCAGCAGGTCGCTGGCGGTGGTACGCACCTGGGCGATCACCACGCTGCCGGAGAAGCCGACGCCCTCGGCGTACGCCCGGCCGGCCTCGCTGACCGCGCGCAGCGACCGCTCCCGGGCGTCGTCCGGCTCCTCACCGGCCGCGAACTCGTGCCGGAGCAGGCGTACCGCCTCGGCGAGGTGGGCGATGGAGTCGGGCATCGGTTCGGGGATGGGCTCCTCGTCCTCGATCATGGTGACGGAGCGCCGGATCAGCGTGCCGCTGTTCCGCATCGCCCGGTCGATCGGGTCGGCCGCCTCGGCATAGTGGGTCAGCTCGCTGCGCCGGTGCCAGCGGGCCGGCGAGATGGTGATGGTCTCCTTGGCGCCCTCGATCGCCTCGGAGAGCGCGGCCAGCTCCTCCTTGTTCTCCCGCAGCCGGTGCAGCGCCTGCTGCAGCGCGCTCCGGTCCCGTCTCCGCAGCGCCTCGGCGCAGACGTCGAGCTGCCCGGCGAGCAGGTCCAGCGCCGGCCGCGCGGCCCGGTTGATCACGCGCAACGGGTTGAGCGGCAAGAGGATCGCGGTCACCACCAGGGCGATGCCACCGCCGATGAACGCGTCCACGAAGCGTGGGAACTCAATGTTCTGCGTGGACGGGCTGAGCGTCACGATCAGCACGGCGGTGGCCGCCGCCTGGATCACGATGGCCACGCTCGCCCCGGCGAAGATGGTCAGCAGGATGGCCGCGGTCACCACCAGGCCGAGCTGCCAGGCCCCGGTGCCGAGGAGGTAGATCAGGAAGTCGCCGACGGCCACCCCGACCGCCACCCCGATGATCAGCTCGACCGTCCGGCGGAACCGCTGGCCGACCGAGGCGGCCAGGGTGCCGACCGCGGAGATCGGCGCGAACACCGGTTGCGGGTTGTTGAGCAACCGGTGGGAGACCAGATAGGCCAGCCCGGCGGCGAGGCCCGCCTGGACCGCCAGGCCGGCAGCCGTACGCACCCGGTGCACGCGGTCGTGCAGGGTGGCCTTGCTGCGGTTCCGGAGTTCGTCCATCGCCTCGGCGATTCGGGGCCCGTCGAGGTCGACCAACCCTTCGCGCAGGGGGGCACGCCGCAGGAACGGCGGTCGTCGGTCCCGGGCCACGGCCATGGCCGGGACTACCCGTCCCGCCCCCGGTGAATCCTCCCGTCCGGCGGCGGTGCGGCAGACTGCACCGGGTGGACGAGCTGATCGAGCGGTGGCGGGACACGGCCCGCGGGGCGGGGGCGGCCGACCCGGCCGGCGTCGAGCGGGCCGGGGCACGGCTGCTGGCCGCCTGGCGGGAGCCGCACCGGCACTACCACGCGGTGCCGCACCTGCGGGCGGTGCTGGACGTCGTCGACGCGTACGCCGGGTCGGCCCGCCGCCCGGAACTGGTCCGGCTGGCGGCGTGGTGCCACGACGCGGTCTACGACCCGCGGGCCGGCGCGGACGCCAACGAGCGGGCCAGCGCCGACCTGGCCGGCGCACTGCTCGCGGACGCCGGGCTGCCGGCGGAGGTGGTGACCGAGGTGCGCCGGCTGGTGCTGCTCACCGCCGGGCACATGGTGCCGGTCGACGATCCGGACGGCGCCCTGCTCTGCGACGCCGACCTGGCGATCCTGGCCGCCCCGCCCGGGGACTACGACGGCTACGCCGCCGCCGTCCGCCACGAGTACGCCCACGTCCCCGACCCGGACTTCCGCGCCGGCCGGGCCCGGGTCCTGGCGGCCCTCCTGGCGCTGCCCGCCCTCTACCGGCTCCCCGAGCCGCACGCCCGCTGGGAGGCCCCCGCCCGCGCCAACCTCACCCGGGAGCTCCGCTCCCTGACCTGACCCCGGCGATCTTGCACCTTGGGTGCCGGGAGAGGGCGCAGATCAGCCCGAATGGCCCACCCGACGGGCAGGCGCGCGCGGCGTGGGGACGGGGTGGTGGAGGTGTTTGGGGCGGCGGAGGCCGGCGGTGCGGAGGAGGCGGACGATCTCGCGGGAGGGCACGACTCGGGCGCCGAGCCAGACGGCCATCGGGAAGCGTTCGGCGGGTAGGTCGTAGTGGTCCCGGTCGAAGCCGCGCCGGGGCGCACCCAGCGCCTCGGCGAACGCGTGCAGTTCGGCGTAGGAGACGTCGCTGATCAGGTGCGACCAGAGCCGGCCCCGCCAGGGCACCGAGGGGCGGTCCAGGTAGAGCACGACGACCAACGGTACGCCCGGTTGATGATCACGATCGGCACGGCCTAGCCTTCCCGGCATGGCCGCCAACCCCCTCCTCGCCGAACTGCGGGCCGCGCTCGGTGACGCCGCCGTGCTCACCGACCCGGACCTGCTCCGTATCCACGAACGGGACGAGGCCGACCTCTGCGACGCCGGCACTCCACTGGTGGTGGTGCGCCCGCGGACCACCGAGGAGGTCGCGGTGGTGGTCCGGGCGGCGGGCCGGCACGGCGTACCGGTGGTGCCGCAGGGGGCGCGGACCGGGCTGGCCGGCGCGGCGAACGCGGTCGACGGCGCGGTGTTGCTGAGCACCGTGGCGATGGACCGGATCCTGGAGATCGACCCGGTGAGCCGGATCGCCGTGACGCAGCCCGGCGTGGTCAACGCGACGCTGGCCGGGGAGGTGGCGAAGCACGGGCTGTGGTATCCGCCGGACCCGGGCTCCTGGGAGTCCTCCACCATCGGCGGCAACGTCGCCACCAACGCCGGCGGGATGTGCTGCGTCAAGTACGGCGTCACCACGGAGTACGTGCTCGGCCTGGAGGTGGTGCTCGCCTCCGGCGAGGTGCTGCGCACCGGCCGCCGCACCGCCAAGGGGGTCGCCGGATACGACCTGACCCGGCTCTTCGTCGGCTCCGAGGGCACCCTCGGGGTGATCACCGAGGTGACCGTCTCGCTGCGGCCGGCGCCGGAGGAGTCGCTGACCCTGGTCGCCGTCTTCCCCACCACGGCGACGGCCGGCACGGCGGTCGCCGGGATCGCCGAACGCGGGCTCACCCCGAGCCTGCTGGAGCTGCTGGACCGGACCCACCTGCGGGCCATCGAGGCGTACCGGCCGATGGGGCTGCGCACCGACGCGCAGGCGCTGCTGCTGGCGGCCGTGGACACCGGGGCCCGGGCGGCCGGCGACCTGGCCCGGCTCGCCGAGGTGTGCGAGGCGGCCGGCGCCGACGAGGTCTACGCGGCCACCGACGCCGCCGAGGCGGCCGCCCTGCTCCAGGCCCGCCGGCTCGCCCACCCGGCGATGGAGAAGTTCGCCGCCGAGACCTTCCCCGACGGCAACGGTGGCCTGGTCATCGACGACGTGGCGGTGCCCCGCGGGGCGCTCGCGGCGCTGCTGGACGGGGTGGCCCGGATCGCCGAGGAGTGCGCTGTGCCGATCGGCGTGGTGGGGCACGCCGGCGACGGCAACATGCATCCGAACATCGTGGTCGACCGGGCCGACCCGGCCAGCGTGGCGCGCGGCCGGCGGGCCTTCGACGAGATCATGCGACTCGGGCTGGAGCTCGGCGGCACCTGCACCGGCGAGCACGGCGTCGGGCTGCTCAAACGCGACTGGCTGGCCCGGGAGATCGGCCCGGTGGGGGTGCGCGTGCACCAGGCGATCAAGGCCGCCCTCGACCCGGCGGGGCTGCTCAACCCCGGCAAGGTGTTCTGACGTTCACCCCCTGTCCTCGGCTGGGGTGGCCTGGGTGAGCAGCAGCAGGATCTGGTAGCCCACCGGCGGCCGCTCCTCGCCCGGGCAGTCCTGCGAGGTGATGGTCAGCCCCGGCGGGATCAGCAGGGTGGAGGTCAACGCGTCGATGCAGCCCTGCTTGTACTGGCGGGCCTCGTCGGTCTCGCTGGCCAGGGCCGGGTCGGCGAGCATCCGCTGCAACCGGTGGGTCTGCTCGGCGGTGAGCTGGCCGGTCGAGTCGACCCCGTCGCCGGCGCAGTCCCGGCACTGCCACCGCCCGCTCGGGTCCACGTCGAGGTTTCGGGGCAAGCCCTCCGGGCCGACCTGCTGCACCAGGGAGACCCGGCGCCCCGCCCCGGCTGTCGGGTCCCCGGCCGGCTGCCTCGGTGTGGTGGAGCCCTCGGCCCGGTCGAACAGGGAACAGCCGGTCAGAGCGACCGCCAGCAGGACGCCGGCGGCCAGCGGGACGACGCGCGACCATGTTGGGCGAACCACGCACGGAAACCTACACTTCCGTAGGTAGCGCCCGGTATCCTCCGGACGACGTTACCGGCCGGTCACCGGGAGGTCGGCAGCTCGGCGCTGTCGCCGTCGGCACCCCGGTCGGCCGCGAAACCGCGCACGTCCGGGGCGCCCAGCCGGGCCGCGTCGGCGGCCACGTCGTCGGGCATCGCCTGCGACAGCCGCTCCGCCTCGACCCGGGCCCGGTAGTGGGCGACCTCACGGGCGCGGGTCGCCTCGTCCCAGCCCAGCACCGCGCCCATCAGCTCCGCGGCGTGCTCGGCCGACTCCAGGCCCCGGTGGCTGGTCTCGAAGGAGATCCGGGTACGCCGGGTCAGCACGTCCTCCAGGTGCAGCGCTCCCTCGGCGCGGGCCGCGTACGTCACCTCGGCGGCCAGGTACTCCGGGGCGCCGGCGAGCGGGGAGCCGAGCAGCGGGTCGGCCTCGATCAGGGCGAGCAGGTCGCGGGTGAGCGTGCCGTACCGCTCCAGCAGGTGCTCGACCACGCCGACCGGCATGCCGTGCCGGCGGGCCAGGTCGGCCCGGTCCCGCCACATCGCCGCGTACCCGTCGGCGCCGAGCAGCGGCAGGTCGGCGGTACGCGACGGCCGGGTCCAGCCGAGCCGGTGGACCGCCCGGTCGACCACGTCCGACGCCATCACCCGGTACGTCGTGTACTTGCCGCCGGCCACCAGCAGCAGCCCGAGCATCGGCTCGACCACCGCGTGCTCCCGGGAGAGCTTGGAGGTGGAGTCGGCCTCGCCGGCCAGCAGCGGGCGCAGCCCGGCGTAGACGCCCTCGATGTCGTCGGTGGTCAGCGGCCGGTCCAGCACCGTGTTGACCTGCGCCAGCAGGTAGTCGATGTCCTTGGCGGTGGCCGCCGGGTGGGACCGGTCGAGCCGCCAGTCGGTGTCCGTGGTGCCGATGATCCAGTGGCCGCCCCACGGGATGACGAAGAGCACGCTGGTGGCCGTACGCAGGATCAGGCCGGTCTCGCCGGTGATCGCCGAGCGGGGCACCACCAGGTGGACGCCCTTGGAGGCCCGGACCCGTACGCCGGGCCGCAGCCCGACATCGTTCAGCATCCGGGACATGTCGTCGCTCCATACACCGGTCGCGGCGATCACGGTGCGGGCGCGTACCTCGAACTCGGCGTCGGGCGATCCGGCGGGCGCCTCCAGGTCGCGGACCCGGACCCCGGTGACCTCGCGGGCCTGCCGGATCAGCCCGACCGCCCGGGCGCTGGTCACCACGGTCGCCCCGAGGCTGGCCGCCGTGCGGGCCAGCGTCGCCACCAGGCGGGCGTCGTCGACCTGGCCGTCGTAGTAGCGGATCGCCCCGGCCAGCTTGTCGGTGCGCAGGCTCGGGAAGACCCGGCGGGCGCCCTCGCGGGTCAGGTGCCCGTGCAGCGGCATGCCGCGACCGCCGCCGAAGATCCCGGCGAAGGCGTCGTAGGCGGCCACCCCAGCGCCGTAGTAGGAGCGGCGGAAGAAGCGTCGCGGCAGGTCGCGCAGCCCATCCTCGGCGGGCAGCGGGACCAGGAACGGCACCGGGCGCACCAGGTGCGGGGCGAGCCGGGTGGCGAGCAGGCCGCGCTCGGTCAACGCCTCGTGGACCAGGTGGAACTCCAACTGCTCCAGGTAGCGCAGGCCGCCGTGGATCAGCTTGCTGGACCGGCTGGACGTGCCGGCGGCGTAGTCCCGCGCCTCCACCAGGGCCACCTTCAGCCCGCGGGAGGCGGCGTCCAGCGCGGTGCCCGCCCCGGTCACGCCACCGCCGATGACCAGCACGTCGAACCGCTCGGCGCGAAGTTTGCGCAGGTCGTCGGCGCGGCGCTCGATGGAGAGCTGACCGGCCACGGATCGGGACACGTTGGGGTCGCGCACCCGTCCACGGTAACCGTCCCGGCGCTCCGGCGGCATCTGCTGCCCGCCCGTACCGTGTTGGTCATGACGGTCGGTCCCCCCGCAGCCCCGGTCGCACCACCGGTTCCCGGTCCCCGGGGGACCGGTCCGTGGCCGGTGGTCGCGGCCGCGCTCACCGGCGTCTGGGCGGTGCTGGTCACCGTGGTGGGGCAGCTCGGCGGCTGGGCGGTCGACCAGGCGGTGCTGGTCGCCGGCCTGGACCGGGCGGTGCCGGCCTGGCCGGTGGTCGCGCTGGCCACGGTCCTGCTGGTGGGCACGCCCACGCTGGCGCTCGCGCTGCTGCCCCGGTCCCCGGCGGTCCGGGCCACTGGTCGCGCCTGGTTCGCCGGCACCGTGGCGCTCGGCGCGCTGACCCTGCTCCGGACCCTGCCGCCGGTGCACGAGGAGGCGTACCTGGCCACGCTGGCCGTCACCGCCGCCCTGCTCGTGCTGGTCCTGGGTCGGCTGTCCCGGCGCCGCGCGGCCGCCGCGCCCCCCGTCGTGCCGCCCGCGCCGCGTGCGGCCGCCGGTCCGGGCGGCACCGCAGCCGACGCGACGCCGGGCGCGGACGAGGCGGCGGCCGGCGGGCGGGGGTTCGGGAGGGTCACCCTGCTCGCGATCGCCGCCGGGCTGGCGTCGCTGCTGCCCTGGGCCTGGGTGGGCGCGCTCGGCGGCGCCCTGGAGACGCTGCTCGCCGTCCTCGCCGCGGCCGCGGTCGGCGCGCTCGCCGGGGCGCTGCTCGACCCCGCGTTCTGGGCCCGGTTCGCGGTCGGGGAGCCGCCCCGGCCGGCCCGGCTGGTGCTGGTCGGCGGCCTGGTCGCCGGGGTCACCCTGGTGCTGCTGGCCGCCGGGACCGGGCAGTCCGGGGCGCAACTGCCCGCCCTGTTCCTGCTACCGCCGCTCGGGTTCGCGCTGGGGGCGCTGGCGGCCGCGGCCCGCCGCTCCGGCGTCCCGGCCGGCCGGGCCCCGGTCCGCTGGCTGGTCGGTCTCGCGCTCCTCGGGCCGCTCGCGTTCACCGACCCGGAGGAGATCACCGTCCTGCTGGCGACCAGCCGCGACGTGCCGCTCTGGGTCGCGGTCGCGAGCGCGCTCGGGTTCGCCGTCGCGGTCCTGCTCGCCCTCGGGTACGGCGTGCTGCTGGCCCGCCCCCGTGCCGGCGCGCCCCGGCGCGGGGTGGCCGGGCTGACCGCCGCGGCCCTGCTCGCCGCCGTGGCCGTGGTGTACCTCGTCCCCGGCCAGCCCGGACTGTACGGCGATCGACTGCTCGTGGTGCTGCGCGAGCAGGCCGACCTGACGGGGATCCCCGTCGGGGCGCCCGGCCGGGCCGGGCGGGACGCCCGGGCGGCCGAGGTCTACCGGCGCCTGGTGGCCACCGCCGACCGGACACAGCGCGACCTGCGCGGCGAGCTGACCCGGCTGCGCCTGCACCCCACGCCGTACTACCTGGTCAACGCGATCGAGACGGACGGCGGGCCGGAGGTGCGGGCCTGGCTCTCCGGTCGGCCGGAGGTGGCCCGGGTGCTGGTCAGCCAGCGGCTGCGTCCCCTGCCGGCGGCGGCGCCCCCGGCGCGTGGCACCGCGGCCCCGCCGACCCGCCCGGCGTGGAACGTCGCACTGATCGGCGCGGACCGGGTCTGGTCCGAACTGGGCGTGACCGGCGCGGGCGTGGTGGTCGGCAGCTCCGACTCCGGGGTGGACGTCCGGCACCCGGCCCTGGCCACCGGTTTCCGGGGCGGCGACGACTCCTGGTACGACCCGTGGGAGCACACCCGTACCCCGCACGACCGGGGTGGTCACGGCACCCACACGGTGGGCAGCGCGGTGGGCCGGGACGGGATCGGCGTGGCGCCCGGCGCGCGCTGGGTCGGCTGCGTCAACCTGGACCGCAACCTGGGCAGCCCGGCCCACTACCTGGACTGCCTGCAGTTCATGCTGGCCCCGTTCCCGCCCGGCGGGGACCCGTTCACCGACGGTCGGCCTCAGCGCGCGCCGGACGTGTTGACCAACTCGTGGGGCTGCCCGCCGATCGAGGGCTGCGACCCGGGGGCGTTGCGGCCGGCGACCGCCGCGCTGGCCGCGGCCGGCATCCTGGTGGTGGCCGCCGCCGGCAACACCGGCCCGTACTGCGGCTCGGTGGCCGATCCGCCGGCCCCGTACCCGGACGTGCTGACGGTCGGTGCGGTGGACCGGGACCGGCAGCTCACCCGGTTCTCCAGCCGGGGCCCGGCCGCCGGCGGCGTCGCCAAGCCGGACCTGGTCGCGCCGGGGGCGGGCGTGCTGTCGGCGTACCCCGGGGGCGGCTACGCCACCCTGGACGGCACCTCGATGGCCACGCCGCAGGTGGCGGGGGTGGTGGCACTGATGTGGTCGGCGAACCCGGCGCTCGTCGGCGACCTGGCGCGGACCCGGCGGATCCTCCTCGACACGGCCGGTCCGGCCGGCGTATCCCGGGTCGGGGACCGCTGCGGTGGCGAGCCCGACCTGGTCGGCGCGGGCCTGGTGGACGCGTACGCCGCGGTCCGCGCCGCGAAGCAGGCCGCACCCTCCGCCTGACTGTTAACAACCCTGTCGGTCGGGCGGCGAATGGCCTAGGGTCGGCGACCATGGACGCGGAGATCATCGAGCTGGAGCCCGACCGCCTGCCCGCGGTCGTCGACCTGTGCCGCCGGGCGCTCGACCTGCCGGAGGACGCGGCCGAGGCGCCGGCCGTCGTCGACACCCTGGCCGCCCGCGCGGCCGCCGACCGGCCGGTGCTGCGGCTCGGCGCGGTTCGCGGCGACGAGCTGATCGGGGTGCTGGTCGGCTCGCTGTCGGGCCGGGATCCCCAGCTCGGCCACGTCGACCTGCTGGCGGTGGCCCCGGAGGAACGACGCCGGGGTGTCGGTCGGGCGCTGCTGGCCGAGGCGGAACGGCGGCTCGCCGGACTCGGCGCGGCCGAACTGCTGCTCGCCGGGAACCCGCCGCACTACGCCTGGCCGGGCATCGACGTGCGGTACACCCCGGCGGTCTGCGCCGCGCTGCGCCTCGGTTACCGGCAGGACCGTACGGCGTGGAACATGACGGCGGACCTGGCCGAGGGCTCCCCCGCGGTGCGGTCCACGGAGGCCACCGAGCGCCGGCTGGCCGACGCGGGCGCGACGGTACGCCGGGCCGAGCCGGGGGACCTGCCGGCGCTGGCCGCGTTCGCCCGCGCCACCTTCGGCGGGGCGTGGGACGACGAGCTGGCCGGGTCGCTGGGCCGGCCCGACGCGGGCGCGCACCTGGCGGAGCGGGACGGCGAGATCCTCGGCTTCGCCGCGTACGGCTCGTCCCGGCCGAGTTGGTTCGGCCCGATGGGCACGGCACCGGCGGCCGAGGGCTCGGGGATCGGCGGGGTGCTGCTCCGGCGGTGCCTGCGCGACCAGGCGGCGGCGGGGATCGGCGCGGCGCAGATCGGCTGGGTGGGTCCGGTGCCGTTCTATTCCGGGGCGGCGGGCGCGCGGATCGAGCGGGTGTTCTTCCTGTACCGGAAGGACCTCGACCGGACATAAGTAATGTAAGTTACATAGACGTTTATATTGCCATTCACCCCTCCCGGTCATTGACGGCCGCCTACCGTCGGGGCGTAGAGGAGGCAGCCATGACCACGGATGACGAACGGACCGACGAACAGCCCGCGAGCTGGCGTCCGGCCGGCGAACTCCCCGGGCAACTGCCGTTGGATCGGCTCGACTACGGCGACGCCGAGCAACTGGCGGAGATGGCCGACACCGGTGAACCTCCCGCCGAGGAACCGCTGCAACTGGTGGACGAGCCGATCCGGATCCCACCGCCGTACGACCGGGCGCACAAACGGCGCAACCAGCGGCCGCTGCCGACCTGAGCGTACGAAAAGGGGGCGGACCGCTGACGCGGCCCGCCCCCTTTCGGCGTGCTGGTGGAGCTGGACTCAGAAGTCCATCTCCCCGCCACCCGGGCCAGCCGGGGCGGCCGGGGTCTTCTCCGGCTTGTCCGCCACGACCGCCTCGGTGGTGAGGAACAGCGCGGCGATCGACGACGCGTTCTGCAGCGCGGAACGGGTCACCTTGGCCGGGTCGATGATGCCCGACGCGAGCAGGTCGACGTACTCGCCGGTCGCGGCGTTGAGGCCGTGACCCGGCTCGAGGTTGCGGACGTGCTCGACGACGACGCCACCCTCCAGGCCGGCGTTGACGGCGATCTGCCGCAGCGGGGCGTCCAGCGCGATCTTGACGATCTGGGTGCCGGTCGCCTCGTCGCCGGTCAGGTCCAGCTTGTCGAAGGCGGTCTTGCCGGCCTGCACCAGCGCGACGCCACCACCCGGGACGATGCCCTCCTCGACGGCGGCCTTCGCGTTGCGGACGGCGTCCTCGATGCGGTGCTTGCGCTCCTTGAGCTCGACCTCGGTGGCCGCGCCGACCTTGATCACCGCAACACCGCCGGCCAGCTTGGCCAGGCGCTCCTGCAGCTTCTCCCGGTCGTAGTCGGAGTCGCTCTTCTCGATCTCGGCCCGGATCTGGTTGACCCGACCCTGGATCTGGTCGGCGTCACCGGCACCGTCGACGATGGTCGTCTCGTCCTTGGTCACCACGACCTTGCGGGCGCGGCCCAGCATGTCGAGGCCGACGGCGTCCAGCTTGAGGCCGACCTCCTCGCTGATGACCTGGCCACCGGTGAGGATGGCGATGTCGGCCAGCATGGCCTTGCGGCGGTCACCGAAGCCCGGCGCCTTGACGGCGACCGACTTGAAGGTGCCCCGCACCTTGTTGACGACCAGGGTGGCCAGGGCCTCGCCCTCGATGTCCTCGGAGATGATCAACAGCGGCTTGCCCGACTGCATGACCTTCTCCAGGATCGGGAGCAGGTCCTTCACCGACGAGATCTTGCTGTTGACGATCAGGAGGTACGGGTCGTCGAAGACGGCCTCCATACGCTCCGGGTCGGTCATGAAGTACGCGGAGATGTAGCCCTTGTCGAAGCGCATACCCTCGGTGAGCTCCAGCTCCAGCCCGAAGGTGTTGCTCTCCTCGACGGTGATGACGCCTTCCTTGCCGACCTTGTCCATCGCCTCGGCGATGATCTCGCCGACGCTGGTGTCACCAGCCGAGATGGAGGCGGTGGAGGCGATCTGCTCCTTGGTCTCCACGTCCTTGGCGAGCTTGAGCAGCTCCTCCGAGACGCTGGCCACGGCGGCCTCGATGCCCCGCTTCAGGGCCATCGGGTTGGCGCCCGCAGCCACGTTGCGCAGGCCCTCGCGAACCAGGGCCTGGGCCAGGACGGTCGCCGTCGTCGTGCCGTCACCGGCCACGTCGTCGGTCTTCTTCGCGACCTCCTTGACCAGCTCGGCGCCGATCTTCTCGTACGGGTCCTCGAGCTCGATCTCCTTGGCGATGCTCACACCATCGTTGGTGATGGTGGGGGCACCCCACTTCTTCTCGAGCACGACGTTGCGGCCCTTGGGGCCGAGGGTCACCTTCACGGCGTCGGCGAGCTGGTTCATGCCCCGCTCGAGGCCGCGGCGCGCCTCTTCGTCGAACGCGATCATCTTGGCCATACGGCGTTGTCCTCCTGGACACTCACGGGCCACCCGGGAGTGTCCCCGGATGGGCCGCCTGGTGTACGCACCTTGGGGACGTCGCCACCTGGCGACGGCGACGTCTCCTCGGTCGGGCCGGACAGCCCGCGACGACCGGCCCCGTGCCGCCCCGGCGCCATCTAGACACCGGCGCGGCCGTGGCCCTACCGCCCCGACCATTGGCACTCACCATACGCGAGTGCCAATGACCTGTTTAGCACTCTCCCTAGCCGAGTGCAAGCACGATGCCCCCGCTCAGCCGAGTTCCGCGGCGAGTCGGGCGGCGTTCACCGGACCTTCGTGGGCCCGCTGTTCGGCGTACGTGACGACCAGCCCGATCAGCTGCGCCAGGTAGGCCGGGGTGACCAGCAGGATGCCCGCCACGGCCAGCAGCACGGCGCCCGCACCGGTGCCCGGGGCGTTCAGCGGGTGCTCGCCGAAGATCAGCCGGTTGACCGTCTCCACCACGCCGTTGAGCAGGGTGGCGACGAACAGCGCGGCCACGACCAGCGCGACCCGACCCAGCACCATCCCGAACCGCTGGTGGAAGAGGCGGAACGCGCGGCTGATCGGCTCCTGCCGTTCGAACAGGTAGACCGGGCCGAACAGGGCGACCGCGAAGGCCGCGTAGACCCCGGGCAGCACGCAGGCACAGACACCGACGGTGATCAGCAGCGTGACGACGATGGTCCAGCCCCAGAGACCGAGCGCCCGGCGCCACCCGTACCGCCAGGCGGCCCCGACGCCGGCCGGCTCGCCGGCCGCCTGGCGGGTGATCACCCAGGCGCCGGCGGCCCAACCCGCGCTCTGCAGCGGGCCGAACATCAGCGCGGCCAGGATCAGCACGCCGTAGAAGGCGAAGAAGTCGGTGAAATAGCCGTCGGGCAGGACCGGGGTGCCGTCCGGGCCGGCGACGGGCTGGCCCGTCGGGGCCAGGGCGAGGGAGACGACCGCGATCACCGCGGCCGGCACCCCCTGGGTGATCAGGACGATCGGCAGCAGCTGCCGCCAGCCGCGACGCAGCGCGCCGGAGCACCGGGCGAACCAGCCGCCGACCCCGGCCTGCGGGGGCGTGACCAGCGGGTCGCCGGGGTCGAGGCCCGGGTACCAGCCGTAGCCGTAGCCGGGCATCGGCTGTCCGGGATACGCCCCCGGCGCCGGCCACACCCAGCCCTGCGGATGGCCCGCCGGGTCCCCCGGGTACGGTCCCCAGGGCTGCCCGGGGCCGCTCGGCGCGGCGAACCCGGGCTGACCGGGCACCGGGTACGCAGGCTGACCGGGCCCGCCCGGATAGATCGGATGGCCCGGCACCGGCGGGTAGGCGGGCTGCCACGGCGCGGCCGGGTCGGCCGGGACACCGGACGACGCCGGGGGCACCGGCTCGGTGGAACCCGACGGGGGCTGGTCGGACATGAACCCTCCTCAGCGGCGATGGCTGGAACGGCTCACGATCTTCCCTGGTGCGCGCCCGCAGCGCAGCCCCCAGGTCGGGGTAAAACGCCGCCGAACGGGCGGCGACGGGATCAGGCGATGACGCGAACCCGCTCCGCCTGCGGCCCCTTCTGGCCCTGGGCGATCTCGAACTCGACCCGCTGGCCGTCGTCCAGCGCCTTGTAGCCGTCCATCTCGATCGCGGAGAAGTGGACGAAGACGTCCTGCCCGCCGTCGACGGCGATGAAGCCGTAGCCCTTCTCGGCGTTGAACCACTTGACGGTGCCCTGTGCCACGGTGCACTTCCTCACTCTGCGCGGCGTTCCACAACCCGGAGGCCGGCGGACCGGCACCGGTGGACCACCGGTTCGGCGATCGGCGACGCTGAATCGGTGACCGAAATCGCACGCTACACGAGGAGTGACGACGGCGCACGACCACAAATCGGGCATAGTTCGGCCGACATCCGACCCGGTCGGACGCGGCCAGCCACACTCCGGTATGCATGCGAGGTGACCAGCGCGCCCACCACGACCACGACCGTCCGCCGGGTCCGCCCGGAGGACGCCGCCCGGATGCGGGCGCTCCGGTTGGAGATGCTCGCCGATTCGCCGCTGGCGTTCCTGGAGACGGTGGCGGAGGCCGCCGCCCGTCCACACGCCGACTACGCGGCCCGGGTCGCCGCGGTCTCCCGCGGCGATGCCACCGCCCAGTTCGTCGCCGACCCGGGCGGTCGCCTGGTCGGCCACGCCGGCGGCACGGTCGCCCCGGAGGAGCCGGGGCTGACCCTCATCTACGCCGTCTACGTCACGCCGGCCTGGCGGGGCAGCGGGCTGCTCGGCGCGCTGGTGGACGAGGTGGCCGCCTGGTCCCGGGCCTGCGGCCGGCCGGAGCTGATGATGGAGGTGGTGGTCGGCAACGACCGCGCCTACCGGGCGTACCAGAAGCTGGGCTTCGTGGACACCGGCATCCGCGTCCCGCACCCCACGATCCCCGCCCTCAACGAACTCCAGATGCGCCGAGCGGCGTGAGGAGGGGCCCCTTCGCTACCGGAAACGGTGAGGAGGGGCCCCTCCTGTCACCTCAGACGTGGCGACGCGACTGCACGATCCGGAACCGGTTGGCCACGTACGCCCCGTCAGTGAGCGCCGAGTTGGCTGCCGGGTTCGCCCCCGAGCCGTGGAAGTCGGAGAACGCCGCCGACTGGTTGACGAAGACCCCACCGGTCAGGTTGCAGGACAGGTGCACGCCGGCGTCGATCGCCGCCGCCTCGGCCGCGTCCAGCACCGCCTCGTCCGTGGCGTAGACGCCCGCGGTGAGCGCGCCCTTGTCCCCCACCGTCGTCCGCAGGATCTCCAGGCTGTGCGCGGTGGAGTTGGTGGCGATGGCGAACGAGATCGGCCCGAACCACTCCCGCGAGTAGGTCGCGGTGTCGGTGGCGTCCAGCTTCACGATGGTCGGCGTACGCACCACCGCGCCCGGGAACGACGGGTGCTCGACCGTCCGCGACTCCAGCACCGGCGCGCCGACCTTGCTGACCTCATCCAGCCGCTCCAGCACGCCGTCGTTGACGATCGCCCCGGTCAGCTCGACGCCCCGGGCCGGGTCGGCGGTGAGCTTGCCGACCGCCGCGGCGATCCCGGCGGCCACCTCGTCGAAGCTCTTGTGTCCCTGGTCGGTCTCGATGCCGCCCCGGGGGATCAGCAGGTTCTGCGAGGTGGTGCACATCTGACCGCTGTACAGGGTGAGGGTGAAGCCCAGGTTGCGGCACAGCCCGGCGAAGTCGTCGGTGGAGTCGATCACCACCGTGTTCAGGCCGGCCTTCTCGGTGTAGACGGCGGCCTGCCGGGCGTTGGCCTCCAGCCAGTCGCCGTACTCGGTGGAGCCGGTGAAGTCGACGATCTTGACGGCCGGGTGCAGGGCCAGGGTGGAGGCGAGCTTCTCGCCCGCCGCCTCCGGCGCGAGCTGCACCAGGTTCGGGTCGAAACCGGCCTCGGCGAGCACCTGCCGGGCGTACTTCACGGTGATGGCCAGCGGCAGCACCGCGCGCGGGTGCGGCTTGACGATCACCGGGTTGCCGGTGGCCAGCGAGGCGAAGAGCCCCGGGTACGAGTTCCAGGTCGGGAAGGTGTTGCAGCCGATCACCAGCGCCACGCCGCGCGGCACCACGTGGAAGGTCTTGCTCATCCGCAGCGGGTCGCCCTTGCCGGCGGCCTTCTCCCAGCCGGCCGTCCCCGGGTGGCGGGTCATCTCGGCGTACGCGTAGGCGATCGCCTCCAGCGCCCGGTCCAGCGCGTGCGCGCCGCCGGCCTGGAAGGCCATCACGAACGCCTGACCGCTGGTGAACTGCACCGCGTTCGCCAGCTCGAAGACGTTGCGGTGCAGCCGGTCGAGGATCTCCAGGCAGACCCCCGCCCGGGCCTGCGGGCCGGCGTCGCGCCAGGCGGGCAGGGCGGCGGTGGCGGCGGCCACCAGCTGGTCGGGGGCGGCGTGCGGGTAGCGCACGTTCAGCTCCACGCCGAACGGGCTGACCTCGGTGGCGACGGTCCCACCGTCACCCGTCTGGTCGAGGGGGAAGTCGGCGTTCAGGTACGCCTCGAAGGCCGCCTTGCCGTCGGCGGCGGCGGTCTCGCCGTACACGCGGGGGCTGGGCGACTCGGGATAGGCGGACCAGTACCCGCGCTCCGTGATTGCGGTCAGCGCCCGGTTGAGGGTGTCGGCGTGCCTGTCGTACAGGGGGTGCGGGGTCTCCGTCATGCCCGCCATCATGCAACAGCAACCCACCAGATCAGTAGGGGCCTGTCACAAGTCAGATCGCCGCCCGCCGCTCGGGCGCGGTATGACCGGACCGGCTCCGGGTAACCGCGCGGCCGGCGACGAGGAGGGGACGGTCACGGGTGGGAACCACCGAGATCCGGGTGCACGGGGTCGCCGACCGCGGCCCGGAGGCGACGCTGAACCGGCCGATCGTGAGCCGGGTGGCCGGAGACCGGGACGCCGGTTTCTACCAGGTATGCCCGGGCTACGGGGATCCGCACGGCGCCGAAGGCACCAGACTGGAGGCGTACCACTGGAGCGGTCTCACCGGGGGAACCGCCACCCGGACCTTCTCGCTGGTCCTGCTCCTGCCCTTCATGCTCGCCAACATCGCCATCTGGATGCTGCCGCCCGGCGGCCGCGTGGGCGCGGCCGGCAAGGCGCTCTGCCGGCTGCTCGCCGCGACCCTCACCGCGATGTACGTGCTGTCGATCGTGGGGGTCGCCCTCGACCTGCTCGCCTGGCAGTGCGCGGAGTACGCGCGGTGCCTGGAGGGTCGCCGGGAGATCTCCTGGCTGGGCGGCGTGCTGCCCGGGCGGCGTCTGGCCCTGCTCGCCCTGCTGCCGATCCTCGGGATCGCCCTGATGTGGCGGCTCAGTGGCCGAACCTGGCAGCTTCCGGAGGACACCACGTCGACGCCGCCGGAGCTCGGCGCGGACCGGCTCGACACCCCGGCCTTCTGGGACAACCGGGCGCTGCTGCTCCGACTGCGGTCGCTGCACGTGGGGATCTCGCTGGCGACGCTCGACCTGGCCCTGCTGCTGGCGGTGGCCCCGCACCACCGCGGGCTCCCCGGCTACGCGCTGCTCGCCGCGTCCGCCGGCCTGCTCGCCGCCGCGTTGGTGGCGCTCTGCCTGCCCCAGCTCGAACATCCGGCCGCCCGGTGGTCGCGTCGCGCGGGCCGCCTCTTCCGCTGGGCGATGATCACGTTGACCGGGCTGACCCTGGCGTACGCCGCGGCGCCGCGGGCGCCCTGGTCCGCCGTGGGTGGCCTGCCGAGGTACGACGTGCTGGTCGCCGGCCTGTTCGCCACCCAGATGGTGCTGCTCCTGGCGCTGGCCGCCCTTGTCCTGGCGCGGCGGCCGGGCCAGGGTCGATCGGCGCTGCTGGGTCTCGCCGCGCCGGTCGTGGTCTCGATCGCGATCGGGCTGGCCGTGTCGTACTCCTCGGGGCTGAGCTTCGGCATCGCCGAGTACCTGGACCGGGGTTCCAGCCCAACGCCGGCTCGTCCGCTGCCGCCGGGCGCCCCGCCGCTCTCCCCACCGGCCGCCTACCGCTGGGCGGCCCTGGGTGTCTCGGCGGCGCTGCTGTTCGCCGTCGCCGTGGCCGCGCTGGTCGGCCGTTACCAGCGAACCCGGCATCGACGGACGGCGGAGGAGACCGTCCAGCGGGAGTATCCGGAAGCGCCCCGGGCGGCTCCGGAACGGGTACGGGCAGTGGTCAACAAGATCATCCGGGCCCGGGCCGCGGACCGGCTCGCCCCGTTGCTCCTGGCGGCGTACGCGCTGCTGGCCGCGCTGAGCTTCGGCGCGGCCGGGTTGTCGGTGCTGGGTCAGGGGCCGGAGAACCTTGCCCGGCGACTGGGTGGGCCGCCGCTGGCCCGTCCGGTGATCTTCGTGACCGACCTGGGCGGCCTGCTGGTCGGACTGTTCGCGCTGTTCCTGTTCGGGGCGGGCCTGTTCGCGTACCGGTCGTCCGCCATGCGGATGGTCAGCGTGCTCTGGGAACTCGCCACCTTCTGGCCGCGCGCGGCGCATCCGCTGGCCGCCCCGTGCTACGCCGAGCGCGCCGTGCCGGACCTCACCCGCCGAATCGCCCACCTCACCGCCGGCGGGGACGCGGTCGTGCTCTCCGGGCAGAGCCACGGCAGCGTGCTAGCCGCGGTGACCGTTCTCCAACTGCCGGAATCCTCCCGCGCCCGGGTGGCGCTGTTGACCTACGGCACCCCGCTGGGGGGGCTCAACAGCCGGATCTTCCCCGCCTACATCGGGCCGGACGTGCTGCGGGAGATCGGTGACCGACTGGACTGGCGGTGGATCAACCTGTGGCGGCGGACCGACTCGGTCGGCGGGCCGGTCTTCGAGGCCGACGACAAGGATCGCGACAATCCCGCCGTCCGGGTGGACCGCCAGGTACGCGACCCGACGGGGCTGCTGATCCCGGCCGGGGACACGGTTCCGCCGGAGATCGGCGGGCACCGGTTCAAACCGGACGACTTCAACTGGGCGGTCGGTGAGCTGGTGGGGCGACTGCATTCGGCCGGCCCCGGCGACGGCGGGCTCAGAGGGTGAGCTGCCAGTCCGTCCAGGCGTCCACCGGCCGGAAGCCCAGCTGCTCGTTGATCGCGACCATGTGCTGGTTCTCGGCGGCGTTCCAGGTGTCGATCGCCCGCAGGGCCGATTCGTGGTCGAGCACGTACCGCAGGTTCTCGATCTTGACGAGCAGGCCGAGCCGGTGCCCCCGGTGCGCCGGGTCGACGATGGTGATCTGCTGCCAGGCGTGCCAGTCGGCGCTCGGGCCCAGGTCGATCAGGGTCCACGCGACCACCCGGCCGGACGCCTCGTGCACCGCCGCGTGGTGATACCCGCGACGGCCCCGGGCGTGCAGCGCCCGCTCCCGGCCGCGTAGCCGCTCGACGTCGACCTGCTCGGGCTCCCACTCCAGGTCCCCGAGGGGCGCGTCGGCCATCAGCCGGCCGTCGAGGTAGGCCACGTCGGCGGCGTACTCCTCGGGGGTGGCGCCCCGCCAGCGGACGGTGCGGTAACCGGTCGCGTGCGCCCGTGCGCCCGCGGCCAGGGTGTCGAGGGCCGCGAGGTCCAGCCGGCCGGTGTCCAGCCGGCGGCGCACCTCGGCGAGCGCCGGCCGGGCACCCGTCGCGGCGGCGAAGGCGTTGCCCGCCTCCGGCCGGGCCACTCCCCCGGGCAGCGCCGACACGGTCACCGCGATGACCCGCTTGCGGCCGTGCGCGCGCAGCAGGCGCAGGCCGTGCTCGTGCAGCGCCCGCCCGACGCCCCGACGTCGGTACCCGGGATGCACCACCAGCTCGGCGTCGGCGTTGTCGGTGTTGTCGAGCTGCGGCAGGTCGAGCGCCAGGTATCCGGCCGGTTCTCCGTCGAGCCGGGCCAGCGTCCAGAGCCGGAGGCTGCCCGGCATCGGATGCCGGACGGCGGCGGTGAACCGCTGCCGGCAGAACGGCGGGAAGTCCGGCAGGTCGGCGTCGTTGGCCGCCGCGCCGATCCGGTACGCCTCATCGATCGCGGCCTGGTCGGCGGCGTCGAACGGCGCGATCGTGATGCCCATGCCCCCGAGGGTGGCCCCGGATACGCCGATCGGGCCAGCGATTTACGCTGGCCCGATCGGGACGTTGGTCGGGAGGGACGTCCGCACAACGCCTCCGGCGTTGGGTCGCAAGAACTTGAAAAGTCTCCGGCGGAAGCCCTCCCGCACGGAGCATCTTGCGCCGTCCGGTTCCTGCCGTCAAGTCCTTGTCGGCGGGTTTTCCACACTCACAGCGAAAAGCCAGTTACCCACCGGATCTCCCCGATCCCCCACCCGGGCGATCCGCCCCTCCCCCGGAAGCATGAATTGATCAACAGTCCCAGGGAGGGTCAGCCGAGGAGGCCGGCGTCGCGGGCGGCGCGGAGCGAGGGCTTGATCCGGTGGGTGGGGCCGACCTGGGGAGCCACCGCGTCGAGGGTCTTCAGGCCCTCGCCGGTGTTGAAGACGACGGTCTCGGCCGCCGGGTCGAGCTTTCCGGACTCGACCAGCTTGCGCAGGACCGCCACGGTGACGCCGCCGGCGGTCTCGGCGAAGACCCCGGCGGTCCGGGCGAGCAGCCGGATCCCGGCGCGGATCTCGTCGTCGTCGGCGTACTCCATCCAGCCACCGGTGCGCCGGACCGCCTCCAGCGCGTAGAGCCCGGCGGCCGGGTCGCCGATGTTGAGCGACTTGGCGATGCCGGTCGGCTTGACCGGGACGATGGTGTCGCTGTCGGTGTGCAGCGCGGTGGCGATCGGGTTGCAGCCGGCGGACTGCGCGCCGAACACCTTCCAGCCCCCGGCCGGCGCCTCGACCAGGCCGATCTCGACCAGTTCGGAGAACGCCTTGTCGATCTTCGTGAGCAGCTCGCCGCTGGCCATCGGGATGACCACCTGGGCGGGGATCCGCCAGCCGAGCTGCTCGGCGACCTCGTAGCCGAGGGTCTTGGAGCCCTCGGCGTAGTACGGCCGGACGTTGACGTTGACGAAGGCGGTGTCCTCGAACTCGTCGGTCTCCACCAGCTCGCCGCAGAGCCGGTTCACGTCGTCGTACGAGCCGTCGACGGCGACCAGGTCACCGCCGTAGACGGCGGTGGTCACCACCTTGCCCTGCTCCAGGTCGCCGGGGATGAAGACCACCGAGGGCACGCCGGCCCGGGCCGCGTGGGCGGCCACCGAGTTGGCCAGGTTGCCGGTGGAGGCGCAGGCGTACCGGGTGAAGCCGAGCGCCCGGGCGGCGGTCAGCGCCACCGAGACCACCCGGTCCTTGAACGAGTGGGTCGGGTTGCCGCTGTCGTCCTTGACCCAGAGCGGGGCGCTGATGCCGAGTTCGGCGGCAAGGTGCGGGGCGGCGACCAGCGGGGTCAGCCCGGGGTCGAGGGTCACCCGGGTGCCCGGGTCCTGGCCGGCCGGGAGCAGGGCGGCATACCGCCAGAGGTTCTTCGGGCCGGCCTCGATCTGCTCGCGGGTGACGCTGGCCAGGGCGGCCGTGTCGTAGTCGACCTCCAGCGGGCCGAAGCACTCGTAGCAGGCGTGCTGCGCGGCGAGCGGGTAGCGCGCCGAACAGGCGCGACAGACCAGGGCCCGGGCCGGGCTCAGGGTGGTGTCGATGCCGGAGGTGGCGGGAAGCGTCGACGTCATGTCGAGGAGTCCTCTCATCTTTCCCCGCATCGCCTCGCGCGGCGGGGACGGAATTGGCACCTGCCCGGCGTCGCTCGTCGTCGAGCGCGCGGGTGGTTGCCGGGGCGTCGTCGGGCCGTATCCCTCAGCCCCTCTGGATGAGGTATGCAGTTGTGCCGCCGAGTCTATGCCGAGCCCCCGCGACCGCCACCTGGGCTTCCCACGCAGTGAGCGCCCGGCCGAGTCAGCGGGCGACGACGGCGACGGGCTCGACCACCGCGGGGTGGTCGACCACCGCGGCCGGGGCGGGGGTGGCGGGCGCCTTCCGGGTCCGGGTGGCCAGGTTCGCGGCGACCAGGGCGGCGATGGTCAGCGCGGCGCCGACCAGCTCCACCTCGCCGGGCCGGTAGCCGCGCAGGATCTGCACCACGAACGTGGTCATCGGGACCAGGTTCATGAAGAGCGCCGCGTCGGCCGCACCGAGCCGGCGTACGCCGGTGTTCCAGGCGAGCACCGCGAGCACCGCGGCGACCAGCACCGCGTATGCGAGCTGCGGGGCGACCGCGACGAGGGCGGCGACGGCCGGCGCGTGCTGGAGTCCGGTGAGGTCCGCGACGGCGCTGGCGGCCAGCATGGCGAGCGTGCCGGCGACGGCGGTCAGCGTGGTGTACCGCAGCGCGGAGTGCTCGGGGAAGCGGCTGGCGCCGTGGGTGTAGATCGCCCAGCTGAGCACGGCGCCGATCATGAGCAGCCCGCCGACGCCGAACTGGCCCAGCCCGTCGGGCCGGCCTCGGGTGATCACCAGACCCACGCCGACCAGGGCGACCAGCGACAGGCCGAGCAGCGCCGGCCGGGGGCGTACGCCGTCCCGCGCCCACCTGACGAGCTGGGTGACCAGCGGAGTGGTGGCGACGAAGAGGGCGATCTGCTGGGGGGCGGCGTGCCCGAGCGCGAGGTTGGTGAGCACGTTGAAGCCGGCGAACCCGACCACGCCGAGCAACGCCACCTCGCCGCCGCGCCCGTCCGCCCGGAGGGCGGCCAGCCCCTCCCTGGCCAGCAGCAAGGCGAGCAGCACGGCCGTGGCGAGCACGTACCGGGCGGTGGTCAGGTTGAGCGCGTCCACCCGGGTGAGCGCGCTGGCCAGGACCGGGAACATGACGCCCCAGCTCAGTACGGCGAAGAGCGGGAAGGCGGCGTGACGAGATCGCAACACAGCTCCTACGTTCGAGAACCATCGAACCAACGGCATCGACGTTAGGAGGTTGTTCGACGAATGTCGAACATGGGTTACTCTGGTCACATGGAGCTGCGCGAACCCGAGCTGCGGGAGGTACCGGTCACCGCCGTGCTGGCGGCCCTGGCCGACGAGGTGCGGCTGCAGATCGTGCGCGCCCTCGCCGAGGGCGGGGAATACGCCTGCGGCACCTTCGAGTTCGGCGTCTCCAAGGCCACCCGCAGCCACCACCTCAAGGTGCTGCGCGAGGCCGGCCTGACCCGCACCCGGGCCGCCGGCACCAGCCGGTATGTCCGGCTGCGCCGGGAGGAGTTGGACCGCCTCTACCCGGGCCTGCTGGACGCGGTGCTCGCCGCACCCACCGGCTCCTGAGCCCGCCCTCCGGCTGCAGCCGCTGTCGTCGGCCGCTCGGCGACCGGGTCAGCTCGTGACGTCCTTGCGGGTGAAGCGCCAGAAGGCCAGACCCCAGAATCCGGTGGCGTAGACGACCGCCGAGACGATGCCGCGGACCAGGTCGTCGGTCTGCACCGGGGTGGAGAGCAGGCCCAGCCAGGCGGTGCTGTAGTGGGTCGGCAGCAGCGCGCGCAGCCCGCCCAGCGCGGTGATCTGGTCCAGGATGCTGGAGAGGATCCAGAGCAGCACCGCCCCGCCGACCGCGCCGAGCGCGGCGTCCGTGGTCACCGAGAGCAGGAACGCCAGGCCGGCCACCACCAGCAGGACGACCGCCAGGTAGCCGAGCACCGCGAGCAGGCGGACCAGCCCGTCGCCCGGGGCCAGCTCGGCGGAGACCTGGCTACGCAGCGGGGACCAGCCGTACCGGAGGGTGCCGGCGAGCAGGGCGGTGCCGGCGAGCAGCAGCAGGGCCAGCGCCGAGTACGCGAGCGCGACCAGGAGCTTCACGGTGAGCAGCCGGGCCCGCGGCACCGGAATCGCCAGCAGGTAGCGCAGGCTCCCCCAGCTCGCCTCGCTGGCCACCGTGTCCCCGCAGAACAGCGCCACCACCACGACCAGCAGGAACGACGAGGACACGAAGATCGAGAAGAGGGTGAAGTTCAACCCGCCCGAGATGGCCAGGTCGACCAGGCTGCCGAACTCGTTGTTCCGGTTCCGGTCCTCGTTGCCGCTGTTGAACTGGAACGCGACCAGGATGATCAGCGGCAGCAGCACCATGAACCCCAGCGCGAGCTGAGTACGCCGCCGCGACGCCTGCCGCCGGAACTCCGCCAGGAACGGCAGGGTGGCCGACGGCCGGTACCCGGCCGCCGCCCCGGCGCGTACCGCCGTGTCCACGGCTGATGACTGCCCCATCACCGGTCCCCGCTTCCCCGAGAGTTCTCGCCCACCAGGGCGAGGAACGCGTCCTCCAGGCGGCGCCGGGGCACCACCCGGTCCACCCCGATGCCGGCCCGGACCAGCTCGGCCACCACCTCGCTGCGGGCCGTGCCGTTGGTGTCCACCACCAGCCCGCCGTCACCGTCGGGCAGCACCCGTACGCCGCCCAGCCGGTCGAGCACGTCGCGCGCCGCGTCCGGGTCGCTCACGTCGAACAGCACGCTCGGCGACTCGCCGACGATCTCCTCGACCGGGCCGGAGGCCACGATCCGCCCCTTGTTCACCACCACCGCGTGGGTGCAGGTCTGCTCCACCTCGGCCAGCAGGTGGCTGGAGACCAGCACCGCCCGGCCGTCGGTGGCGTACCGCTGGAGCACCCGGCGCATCTCGGCGATCTGCGGCGGGTCCAGGCCGTCCGTCGGCTCGTCGAGCACCAGCAGCTCGGGCAGACCGAGCATGGCCTGCGCGATGGCGAGCCGCTGCCGCATGCCGTGGCTGTAGTTCTTCGTCCGTCGGTGCACCGAGGCGCCCAGCCCGGCGATCTCCAGCGCCTGGTCGAAGTGCGCGTCCGCCCACGGCCGGCCGGTCGCCCGCCAGTACGCCTTGAGGTTGTCCAGGCCGGACAGGTGCGGCAGGAAGCCGGGTCCCTCCACCAGAGCACCGATCCGGGAGAGCACCGGCGAACCGGGCACCAGCCGGTGCCCGAAGACGTAGATCTCGCCGGCGGTGGGCTGGGTGAGCCCCATCAGCACCCGCAGGGTGGTGGTCTTGCCGGCGCCGTTCGGTCCGAGCAGGCCGACCACCTGGCCGGGGTGCACCTCGAAGTCCACGTTGGAGACGGCGACGAAGCCGTCCGCGTACTCCTTGCGGAGCGCCCGGACGGCGAGCGGGACGCCCGCGTACTCCGGATGGACGGAGCTGTCCTGCCGGCGGTGCCGGCGGCGGGCGACCAGGACGACCACCACGAGCCCGACCGCGATGGCGGCGAGCAGGCCGGCCAGCACCCAGCGCCACACCGTGGCGGTGGTGGGGATCGGCGCGGCGTCGACCGTGGGCAGGACCAGCGGGCCCTCGCCGAGGGCGACGGTGTGGACCGCCGGCTCGGCCGGCGTGGCGTACGCCTGGTCGGAGGTGGCCACCACGACCCGCAGTCGGTGTCCGGCCTCGATCCGACGGACGATTGCCGGCAGGGTCACCGTGACCGGCTGGGCGGCGTCGACGGTCTTCGGCAGGCCGGTCAGCCGGATCGGGGCGACCAGGCCGTCGGGCAGGGTGGCCGCGCCCTTCGGGTCGACGTCGTAGAGCTTGACGAAGAGCACCGCCTCGCCGGTCGGCGAGGCCGCCCGGATCCGTACGGTGGGCGCACCGGCCACGTCGACCGGCTCGTCCAACGGCGCGGACTCGAACCGGGCGTGCTGGCCGGGAATGTCACCGGCCACCCCGTTGAGCAGCGAGCCGAGCGCCCCGGCGAACGGCACCGCGCTGATCGCGGCCGGGTTGCCGTTGGGCGGATTGGCGATCGACTGGGGTGGCCCGGCGAGCGCGACCTCGCGGCGGCCCGTCCCGGTGACCCCGGGGTAGTCGGCGGTGCGGTAGCCGGTGGCCACCAGCCCCCGGTCGAGCGCGTCGAAGCCGGCGATCCGGGAGAAGGTGAAGACCTCGCCGGGCGCCGACCCCTCGCCCTTGACGTAGTGGTCGAGCCACTGCGCGGTCAGGAACTTCACCCGGTCGGAGTCGGACGTGGGCCCCTCGCCGCCGTCGTGGCCGCCGGTGAACCAGGCGACCCGGACCGGGGTGCCGGCGGCGGCGATGCCCCGCGCGTTCGCGTCCGCCTCGGTGAGCGGGAAGAGGGTGTCCGCCTCCCCCTGCACCAGCAGGGTGGGCGCCGTGATCCGGTCGAGCACTCCGGCCGGCGAGGAGCGGCGCAGCAGGTCGACCGCGGCGGCGTCGGCCCGTCCGGTGGTGGCGATCCGCAGGTACGTGGCGCAGACGTCGGCGGCGAACCGACCGCAGGACGGGTCGGCGGCGCCGCCCGGGGCGCGCCCCGAACCCGTGCCGGGGCCGGCGCCGGGCTGCGGGCTGGGTGCACCGGCCGACGCGGGAGCGCCCTCGGGCCGGCCGGCGGTGCTGCCGGAGACGCCGGCCGGGCCGGAGCCGGCGCTCCCGCCGCCACCGAAGAAGATGCCGGCCCAGCCCTTCTTGAACACGCCGTCGGTGGGCCCCTTGCCGGTGCTCTCCGGCAGGAACGCCCGGGACAGGTCGTTCCACGTGATCATCGGGACGATCGCGTCGACCCGGCGGTCCTGGGCGGCCAACAGCAGGGCCAGGCCGCCACCGTACGAGCCGCCGACGACGCCGACCCGGGGGTCGCCGGCCGCGTCGAGCCGGATGTCCGGCCGCGCGGCCAGCCGGTCGAGCAGGCGGGACGCGTCCCGCACCTCGTAGTCCGGGCTGTCCAGGTGGATCTCGCCGCCGCTGCGGCCGAAGCCCCGGGCGGTCCAGGTGAGCACGGCGTACCCCCGGGCGGCCAGGTCCTCGGCGTCGGAGCGGACCGACTCCTTGGTGCCGCCGAAGCCGTGCGCCAGCAGCACGGCCGGGACGCGGTGCCGGGCCGAGGCGTCCCGGGGCAGGTAGAGCGTGGTGTCCAGGTCTACCGCCTGGTCGCCGTCCGGTCCGGAGCGGACGGTCACCAGGGCCGACTCGGTCCGGAAGTCCGGCCGCTGCGGCCGGGCGGCCCAGAGGACCGCGGCGGCCACCAGCACGACCGCCACCACCGCCGCGACGACCCGACGGCGGCGGGTGGCCAGGGCACGCCGGAGCCGCGCGGCGGAGAGCGGTGATCTCATGCGGCACACGGTACGGCCCGGAACCTGAGCGCCGCCTGAGATCCGCCGTACGTCCGTCCGGCTGCACCGTTCGGTGCGCGAGGTTCGTCGACCGCCGAAGGTCCAGAGGTATCTCAGCGGGATGAATTCGAATCCCGCGAATTCACATCTACGCTCGCGAATCGCCTCGATCCGACCATCTCGCCGGCCACTCCGGACGCTGCGTGTCCACCAGGTCAACCAGACGTGACCTGGCCCGAAATGACGTGAAGCTGACTCACCGAACGGTCACGCCCTGCGCGTGGTTCGGATACTTTCCGGTCCGGTGAACGGGACCGCGCACGGCGATCCCGGCACCGCAGCGTCCCCCGCCGTCGCCGGAGGAGACAGACCATGCCAGTCCCCGCACCGCGGGTCCGTCGACGGCCCTCCGCACCGGGCCGTGCCCTGCCCCTGCTGCTGGTGATGGCGCTGCTCGCCCCGCTGGGCCTGCTCTTCCTGCAGACCCATCGGCACACCGGCGACGACCGCGACCTGGCGGTCCGGGAACGGCTCGGCGTGCGCTACCTGCGGGCCCTCGGGCCGGTCACCGACGCGCTGGTCGACGCCCAGTCCGCCGCGGTCGCCGGGCGGCCGGTCTCCCGGGAGGCGCTCACCGCCGCCGTCGCGCGGGCAGCGGAGGTGGACAGCGCGGTCGACGACGAGCTGCGCAGCCACGAACGCTGGGCCGGGCTCCGGGCCAAGCTGGAGGCCCTGCCGGACCGGGAGCTCACCGACCCCGAGGCGGCCTACCTGGCGTACGGGGAGGTCACCGACCTGCTGCTGGCGCTGCACCGCAAGGTGCGGGAGAGCTCCGGCCTGGTCCGCGATGCGCGGTCGGACTCGTTCTTCCTCCAGGACGGCATCGGCGGGGACCTGCCCCAGGCGGTGGTGGCCACCGGCCGGCTCGCCGATCTGGCCGCGCTCGCCCCCCGGCGGCCCGCAACCCGGGCCGGCACGACGGCCGCCGAGCTGGCCGAGCTCCGGGTGGGCGCACTCGGGTCCGCCACCAACCTGGTCGCCGACCTGCGGGCGGCCGTGGACAGCTCGGAGAGCGCCGACCTGGGCCCCAACGTGCTCACGCCGCTGGACACCTACCAGCGCTCGGTCGAGGCACTCGCGGCGCACTCCGTGTCGACCGGGCAGGCGGGGCCCGACCCGGGCCAGCTCTCCGCCGCCCGGCTCAGCGCGCAGGGGGCCGCCAGGCAGCTCCGGCAGGTGATCCTCGACCAGCTCGACACGCTGCTGAAGGAGCGGCGGGACCGGCTCGACCGGGACCGGCTGCTGGCCGTGGCCGCCGTGGCCGTGGCCGCCGTGCTGCTCGTCGTGCTGGCCGGGACACTGCTCGCCGCGCTGCGCCGGGCCCGCCGCGGGGCCGCCGAGGAAAGCCCCGAGTCCGCGGGGGCCGGCCGGTCGCCGGGGGCGTTCGCCCCGGCCGGGGCGGACCAGCTCCCGTCGACCGCGGGCGGGCAGCTGCAGCCGGTCGGGGTGGGCCGAGGCGGCGAAGCCGAGCGGTGGGGGCCGTTCGATGCTGCTCGGTAGGCTCCGGATCCGGGGCAAACTCGCCCTGCTGGTGATCATCCCGCTGCTCAGCATGGTCGGGCTGGCCGTGCCGGTCGTCCTCGACCGGGTCGCCGCCGCCCAGCGGGCCGCCGACACCGCGCAGACCGTCCGGACGGCCAGCCGGATCGGCAGCCTGGTGCAGGACCTACAGCAGGAACGGCTGCTCTCGGTGGGGCTGCTGCTCGGCCGGGTGACCCGGACCGAGCTGATCCAGCAGTCCACGGCCGTGGACGACCGGGTCGCCGACCTGCGGGCCGAGTCGCTGCCGGCCCCGGTTGCCGCCGCCCTCGACGGCGTACACACGCTGGCCGACCTGCGGACCGCGGTGCTCGCCGGGACCGCGACACCGGACCGGATCATGGCGGCGTTCGGCGCGGTCGACCTGGCGCTGATCGATGCGCTGCGGTTGCCGCTCCAGGTGGACACCAACACCTCGGCCGGGCGGCAGGTGCTGGCACTGGACGCGCTGCTCCGCGCCGACGAGGGGCTGGGCGCCTGCGCCACCCTGATCGTGCTGGTCAAGGCGACCGGCGACCCGACGGCGTCCACCGCCTACATCGCCTGCGTGGCCGCGCTCCAGGTGGACAACCAGCGGTTCCGCAAGCTGATCACCGCCGAGCAGTACCAGCTGGCCATGCTGGACGACGCGGCGGTGGCGGCCCGGACCAGCCCGACCTTCCTCGCCGACAGCGTGCAGGACCCGGTGGCGGCGATCGCGGCCGTGCCGCTGGACGCGCTCTTCCCCTCGGTCCGCTCGATGATCGCCCTCGGCCAGTTCGTGGCGAAGAAGATCGTCGCGGACGTCATCGCCGAGACCGCCACCGACCACCGGGAGGCGCTCACCGCCGCCTGGCTGGTCGGCGCGGCGGCCGCCCTGATCCTGCTGATCGTGGTGCTGCTCAGCATGGCCGTGGCCCGTACAGTGGCCCGGCCGCTGACCCGGCTCACCCGCTCCGCCGACCGGGTCGCCCGGGTCGCC
Source organism: Micromonospora sp. NPDC005806 (assembly GCF_042871425.1). Classification (NCBI taxonomy): domain Bacteria; kingdom Bacillati; phylum Actinomycetota; class Actinomycetes; order Micromonosporales; family Micromonosporaceae; genus Micromonospora; species Micromonospora sp. NPDC005806. Next base: position 59,363 of record NZ_JBIAIL010000028.1, read on the forward strand.
GAGGCCGAGCTGACCCGGGTGGTCGACGACGAGGCCGAGTCCGTCCAGCCGGTCCGCCTCGACCCGGTGGACGTCGAAGCCCGGGACGAGATCGGCGACCTGGCCCGGGCGTTCGAGCGGGTGCAGCGCACCGCCGCCCGGCTGGTCGAACGCCAGGTGGCCGGCCGGCGCAACGTGGCGCAGATGTTCGGCCACGTCGGCCGGCGTACGCAGAACCTGGTCGGCCGGCAGATCGCGCTGATCGACCGGCTGGAACGGCAGGAGACCGACCCGGGCCGGCTGGAGCACCTGTACCGGCTCGACCACATCTCCAGTCGGCTGCGCCGCAACGCCGGCAGCCTGGTGGTGCTCTCCGGTGCCCGCGGCACGGACGGGCACGTCGCGCCGGTGCCGCTGGCCGACGTGGTGCGGCTCGCGCTCGGCGAGATCGAGGACTACACCCGGGTCGATGTCAAGGTCCCGCCCGGGGTGTCCGCCGCGCCCGCGATCGCGGGCGACCTGGTGCTGGCCCTCGCCGAGCTGATGGAGAACGCCACCGTATTCTCCCCGCCGCACGCCCGGGTGACGGTGTCCGGCGAGCTGACCGACGGCGGCGGCCGGCTCACCGTGGTGGACCGGGGCATCGGCATGACCGAGAAACGCCTGGCCGAGGAGAACGCCCGGCTCACCCGCCGGGAGCGGCTCGACCTGGCCCCGACCGAGGTGCTCGGGCTGTTCGTGGTGGGCCGGCTGGCCCGCCGGCACGGCTGGACGGTCGGCCTGGCACCGACCGCGGGTGGCGGCGTGACCGCCCGGCTGGAGATCCCCGCCGCCCTGCTGGTGGTCCGCCGGCCCGCGCGGCCCGGCGCCACCGTGGCGCGGGCCGCCGTGCCGCCCCGGGAGCGGCGCGCGCTGCCCGAGCCGGTCCGGACGCCGGCGGCGCCCCCCGCCGAGGAGCGCCCCGGATTCGACCCGGTGCTGCTGAGCCGGGCCACCCTCAGCATCGAGTCCGGGGTGCCCTGGAACGCCTTCGGCGCCGGGTCCGAGCCCTCGGCCGCCGGGACCGGCACGGTCGAATCGGCGGTCCCTCCGGCCGTCGACGTGCCGACCGGGCGGTCCGAGCTACGGCCGGTGATCCGACAGCGGGTGCCCGGGGCGAGCCTGCCGGCCCGCACGCCGGCCGTCGGGCCGGTGGACGGCACCACCGCGCACCCGGCCACGGTCCGCGCGCTGGTCGAGGCGTTCCAGGACGGCGTACGCCGGGCCGAGGGCGACGCGGACCGCGTCGCGCCCACCCCTGGGCGGCCGCAGCTCAGCCGGCGGGTGCCGGGCGCGAACCTGCTCGCCTCCCCGCTGCCGGCCACCCCGCCGGCCAGCCAGCACCCCGGAGACCCGGCCGAGGTCCGCGACCTCATCACCGAGTTCGAGGCGGGCGTCGCCCGTGCTCTGCGCGAAGTCAGTCCAGACCGCCGCTACGAAGAGGACGCATCACGGTGACCAGCCCCTTCCTGCACGACAACGTCGACCAGAACTCCACCGGCGGGCTCAGCCCCGAGGCGCGCACGTTCAACTGGCTGCTCGACTCGTTCACCTCCAGCACGGCCGGGGTCATCGAGGCGATCGCCGTCTCCTCCGACGGGCTGCTGATGGCCATGTCGGCCATCAGGGACAAGTCCAACGCGGAACGGCTCGCCGCGGTCGTCTCCGGCATGACCAGCCTCGCCGGCGGCGCCGCGAGCTGGTACGCGCTGGGCGGCCTCAACCGGGTGATCGTGGACATGGCCGAGGGCTACCTGCTGATCAGCGCGATCAGCAGCGGTTCGGTGCTCGGGGTGGTCGCCGACCGCTCGGCGAACCTCGGCACCGTGGCGTACGAGATGACGCTCTTCGCCGGCCGGGCCGGGGGCACCCTCAGCCCGCGGCTGATCGCCGAGCTGAAGAACGCCGTACAGCAATGACGCCGGAGGCGGCCGGCGACGATGCGGACCCGGAACCCGAGGTCCGGATCCGCCCCTACCTGCGCTCGCCGTCCCCGGGCGAGGAGCTGGACGAGGCCGACGCCGAACCGCCGCGCCCGCGACCGTTCGTGCTGACCGCCGGCCGGGCCGGTGACCCGGCGATCGGCCTGGAGACCCAGGTGAGCGCGCGGCCGGAGAGCGGCTCGTGGGCGGTCAGCGCCCGGCTCGCCCCGGAACTGGCCGCGATCGTCGCGCTCTGCGCCGACCCGATCTCGGTCGCGGAGATCTCCGCCCGGACCCGGATGCACTTCGGCGTGACCCGGGTACTGATCGGCGACCTGCGGGCCGCCGGTCACCTCGACGTGCACGCCGACGACGCCGACGAGGACGTCGACCCCGACGTCATCGTGCGAGTGATTGATGGACTCCGTGCGATCTCCTGACTGGCCGGCCGCCGCCATGGGCGGACCGGCCGCGAACAGCGCCGCCGCCCGGTACGGCGGTCCGGCCGCCCCGGACCCGGTCACCGGCGCGATACCGCCGGCCGCGCCGCGGCCGTACCGGCCGCCGGTGGCCGGCGCGTCGGCTCCGACCCGGACCGCGACCACCCGGGCGCCGATCCCGGTGAAGGTCCTCATCGCCGGCGGCTTCGGGGTGGGCAAGACCACCACCGTGGGCGCGATCTCGGAGATCGCCCCGCTGACCACCGAGGCGGAGATGACCAGCGCCGGCATCGGCGTGGACGACCCGGGTGCCGACTCCGCGAAGACCGCCACCACGGTGGCGATGGACTTCGGCTGCGTGACCATCGACCGCAGCCTCAAGCTCTACCTCTTCGGCACGCCCGGCCAGGCCCGCTTCGGCTTCATGTGGGACGACCTGGCCCGGGGGGCGCTCGGCGCGCTGGTGGTGGTGGACGGCGCCCGGTTGGACGACTGCTATCCGGCGATCGACTTCTTCGAGCGGGCCGGGCTGCCGTTCGCGGTCGGGGTGAACGCCTTCGACGGCCGGTCGGCGCTCGACCTGCCCTCGATCCGCTGGGCGCTGGCGATCGGCGAGCACGTGCCGCTGGTGCAGTTCGACGCCCGGGACCGGCTCTCCGTCCGGGACGCCCTGCTGGTCGTGCTGGACCGGGCGCTGGACCGGGCGACCCGCGAGAGGGGTTCTGAGCCGGCCGCTGGGTAGTAGCCGTTTCACGAAAGGGGTGGACGCGATGCGAGGTGATCTGGACGAGACACTGGCCCGGCTCGCGCGCCGCGAGGAGGCGCAGCGCCGCCGGGGGCCGGCTCCGGGCGAGGAGGCGGACGAGACCGGACCGGTGACGCGGGAGGGGTACGGTGCTTACCGGCTGCGCGGGGCGCCCGGACCGGAGCGGCGGAATCCGCTCGAGGAGGTCGCCGAGGCGGTACGCCAAGTGGTGGCCGAACATCCCGGACTGGCGGTCAACCTGCAGGTGGAGCACGGCGGGCAGGCGTACCCGCTGCGGGTCTCCTGGTCGGGGCCGGAGGTGACGGTCACGCCGGCGCCGGACCCGACTCCCCCACCGGCCTGGCCGATGTCGGCCAAGACGGTGCCCGCCCCCGGGCAGGACGCGATGGTCCCCGACCCGGCCGCCCGGCTGGCCGAGATGATCCGGCGCGACCCGTCCCTGCTGGAGGACACCGACCCGCAATGATCCGGCGGGACGCGCCACGGGCACCACGTGGGTGCCGGCGGCTACTGTCGGGCGGGTGGCCGAACCGGACCTGACCCTCACCGCGAGCCTGCGGCCGGCGGCGCTGGACGCCCGGCGCGGCGTCGTCCGCCTGCACCCCGAGGTGCTGACCGCGCTGGCGCTGCGCCCCGGCGACCCGGTGCGGCTGGCCGGCCGGCGGGTGACCGCCGGCATCGCGGCCCCGGCCGAGCCGACCGCGAGCACCGCCCTGCTCTACGCCGACGACCTGCTCCTGGGCAACCTCGGCGTCCGCGACGGCGGGCAGGTGACGGTGAGCCCGCTGCCGGTCACCCCGGCCCGTGGGGTGACCCTGGCCGGCCCGGTCGGTATCGTCGTCGCGGTCTCGCCGGAGATGCTCCGCCTCGCCCTGCTCGGCAAGGTGGTCACCGCCGGGGACGATGTCTCGCTGCTGCCCCAGGACGTGCTCCCCGACGCCGCCGCCCGCGGCCTGGTCGAGGCCGCCCGGCGCAGCCTCGCCAACACCGTCGGGTACGCCTGGACCAGCACCCTGCTCACCGTGGTCGCGGCCGAGCCCGCGGCCGGCGGGCTGGTCACCATGGACAGCGTGGTCGGCTGGGAGCACGGTCCGGCCACCCGCGGCTCGGGCCCGGTCGGCCAGGACGCGACCGGTCGGCTCACCGCCGGCGCCCCGGGCGGGACGCCCGGCCCGGCCGGTAGGCCCGCGGCCTCCCCCACCGGATTCGCCCCGGGGACGGGCCCGACCGTCGGCGGCGCTTCCCGGGCGGCCGGTGGGACCGGCGTGGCGCCGGCGACCGCCGGCCTGGTCGGCCCCGAGGACGCGCCCGACGTGGACGAGTTGCCCGGGCTGCGCCCGCAGGCCGAGGAGCTGACCGAGCTGCTCGACCTGGGCTTCCACCACCGGGAGGTGCTGGGCCGGCTCGGCACCACGATCTCGCTGGGCGTCCTGCTCAGCGGGCCGGCCGGCTCGGGCAAGTCGGCGCTGGTCCGCGCGGTCGCCGCCCGGGTACGCGCCCGGGTCTGCCCGATCTGGGCCCCTGAGCTGGCCGCGCTGAGCAACGACGCGGCCGCCGGCCGGCTCCGCGAGGCCGCCGCGGCGGTACGCGCCGGCGGACCCGCCGTCCTGCTGGTCACCGACGTGGAGGCGCTGGCCCCCGCCGACGAGCCGGGTCCGGTGGCCACCGTGTTCCGGCAGGTCGTCGCCGAGACGGTCCGCGCCGGGGCGGCCGTGGTCTGCACCACCGGCCGGCCCGAGGCGGTGGACCCGGGACTGCGCGGCCCGGACCTGCTCGCGCTGCGGATCACCGTCCCCCTGCCGGATCAGGCGCTGCGGCGGGAGCAGCTGACCGTGCTCACCCGGCAGGTGCCGCTCGCCGGGGACGTCCGCCTGGACGAGGTGGCCGGGCGTACCCCCGGGTTCGTGGCCGCCGACCTGGCCGCGCTGGTCCGCGAGGCCGGGGTGCGCGCGGCGCTGCGGCAGAAGGCGGCCGAGACGCCCACCGTGGCGATGGCCGACTTCACCGCCGCGCTGGAGGTGGTCCGGCCCACCACGATGGCGGCGTCCACCCTGGAGCTGGCCTCGGTGACCCTGGACGACGTGGGGGGCCTGCACGAGGTCAAGGAGACCTTGACCGAGTCGGTGCTCTGGCCGCTGACCTACCCGGACACCTTCGCCCGGCTGGGCGTGACGCCGCCGCGCGGGGTGCTGCTCTACGGGCCGCCCGGCTGCGGCAAGACCTACCTGGTGACCGCGCTGGCCGGGTCCGGACGGGCCAACGTGCTGTCGGTGAAGGGCGCGGAGCTGCTCTCCAAGTGGGTGGGCGAGAGCGAACGCGCGGTCCGCGAGCTGTTCCGCCGCGCCCGCGAGGCCGCGCCCACGCTGGTCTTCCTGGACGAGGTCGACGCGCTCGCCCCGGTCCGCGGCCAGGCCACCGACGGGGGTACGACCGACCGGGTGGTCGCCGCCCTGCTCACCGAGCTGGACGGGGTGGAGGCGCTGCGCAACGTGGTGGTGGTCGGCGCGACGAACCGGCCGGACCTGGTCGACCCGGCGCTGCTCCGGCCGGGCCGGCTGGAACGCCTGGTGTACGTGCCGCCGCCGGACGGCCCGGCCCGGGCGGAGATCCTTCGCGCGGCCGCCCGGGACGTCCCGCTCGCGCCCGACGTGGACCTGGTCGCGCTCGGCGAGGAGCTGGACGGCTTCTCCGCCGCCGACTGCACCGCCCTGGTCCGCGAGTCAGCCCTCGCTGCGATGCGCGAGTCGCTGACCGCCAGCACCGTCACCGCCGCCCACGTGGCGACCGCCCGCACCCGGGTCGGCCCCTCCCTCGACCCCACCCAGGTCGCCTGGCTGGCGTCCTACGCGGCCCGCCACCGCTGACCGGGTCAGTCGGTGGGGAGTAGCGGGCCGAGGGGCCCGAGGTCGAGGTTGAGGTCCTCGGGGGCGAGGCCGAAGTACTCGCGGAGCTGGGTCATCTGCTCCTCCAGCGCCATCAGCGTGGTGCCGATCCGCTCGACCTGCTCCTCGGTGAGGTCACCGAGGTCGACCCGGCGCAGCGCCTGCCGTTCCATGAGTTGGCGCAGCAGCTCGATGACGGTGAGCACCAGGCTGGCCAGCCCCCGCTCGACGGAGTCCTGGTCCACGGTGAGCCGGCGGTCCAGCGGCCGGACCTGGGGCGCCTGCCACCGCGGCTCCCCCAGCGCCGCCGCCAGCTCGGCCGCTTCGTCGCGCCCGGTCATGACGTCACCTCCACGTCGGACGGGTCCGGGGCGAGCGCACCGACCGACGCGATCAACGCGCGCAACGAGACGCGGACCAGGTCGATGTCGGCGATGGCCAGGGTGATGTCGCCGGTGATCACCACGCCGGTGGCGAGCACCCGGTCGAGCAGGTCGACCAGGGCCACCGGCCGGTAGGCCAGCGGGTCGTCGGCGCTGCTGGGCGCCAGCGTGGTCACGCCCATGCCGGCTCCGCCGAGGGTTCCGCCACGAAGGAGTACGGCGGCCAGGGGCCGGTCGGCTCCAGCCGGATCTCCGGGTGCCGCTCTGCCAGCTCGCGTACCAGCACGGCGAAGCCGTCCAGGCGGTCCCGGTCGACCAGGTACGCGCCGTTGAGCGCCATCGCCGTGGGCGCGCCGGAGAGGCGCCGGTCCTGCGGGGCGTGCCGCCGGGCGGCGGCCGCGTACCCGGCGAGGGCGGCGTGCACGGCGGCCGCCGCGTCGGCGGTGATCCGCTGCCCCTCCTCCCGGGCGGTGAGCTGGGCCTTCCGTCGTCGCAGGTACGCCACGCCGGCCCCACCCCCACCGGCCGGTTCCCCGGTGGGCGGCGTCGCACCCGGTACGACGTACCCCTTGACGCCCCACTCCTCGCGGCCGGTGAGCCGGGTCAGCGTGCCGGCCAGCTCGTCGTGCCGCTCGACCAGCACCCGGGTCACCCGGTCGTCGTCCCGGTGCACGGTGGCGAGCCGGGCCGGCACCACCGCGCCGGACCGGGACAGCGCGTCCACCACCGCGTGGTGCGCCCGGGCGGCCCGCTCCAGCCAGGCCAGGTCCTCCAGGTTGCGGCGCAGCGCCTCCTCGCCGTACTCGGCCAGCGGGGCGTCGCTGACCACGGCGACCAGGCCGGCGGCGGTCACCGCCCGGGCCGGCGTGCCGGCGATCCCGGTGATCCCGGCCAGCGTCGCCGGGGCGACCTCGGCGGCCACCCCGTGCAGCCAGACGCCGCTCTCGATCGCCGCAGCCGGCTCAGCGGTCGTACTCATCCCATTCCTCCCTCTCCGCCCGGGCGGCGACCCGCGGCCGCCGGGACGCCTCGACCTCCTCCGGGTCGCGCGGGCCCGGCTCGACGGGTGGGCGGGCCCGGGAGCTGAGCCACGGGTCGTGCTCCCACCAGTCGATGCCGATCTGCCGCGCGGTGTCCACGGAGGCGATGACCAGCCGCAGCTTCAGGGTCAACAACTCGATGTCGAGCAGGCTGACCCGGATGTCACCGGCGATGACGATGCCTCGGTCGAGGACCCGTTCGAGGATGTCGCCGAGGTTCGCCGGCTCGTGCCCGGCCGGCAGCACCTGACCGGAGTTCTGCACCACCGACGGACTCCGTCCAATGGTCATCTCAGTCCCCCTTGCCGCGCTGGTAGCGGCGCTTCCGCTGGTAACCGAGCAGGCTGCCGGCCAGGTCCAGCTCCACCTCGTAGAGGCCGAGCAGGTCGGTCGACGCCGGGATCCGATGGTCCTCGACCAGCTCCACCCCGACCAGCCAGCCGTCGTCGGTGGGCTGGATCGAGGTGATCCCGAGCGGGTCCTTGCCGGTCAGCTCGACGATCTGGCGCAGCCCCTCCCGAGCCGCCTCGGCCGCCGACACCTCCTCGTACTCCTCCTCTTCGGCGTACGAGTCGTTGTCGCGGACGTCGCGGTCGCGCCAGCGCTCGCGGTCGCCATCGCCGCGGGTGCGTCCTGGTGCCATGTCATCTCCCTCGTCCGCGATGCTGCTCACCGCGTCGACCGGCGGTCCGCCAGCGGACGGGCCGCTGCCGCCGCCGGCCGGCGCCCGTCTCCCGGGACGGGGTCCGACCGGGGACGGCGGCCGGCGTGGTCAGCCGGTCCAGCACCTGCTGCTGGGCCCGATCCCGCTCCTGCGGGCTGATCTCGCCGGCCTCCGCCGCCCGGTCCAGATCCTCCAGCTCCCGCCGGATGTTGACCGGGTTGTGCTGCTGCCACTCCGCCTCCCGGGCAACCACCTTGAGCACGACGGTGAGCCCGCGCACCGGGGCGTACGGCAGAGTCAGCAGCCCCCAGAGGATGTCCACGGCTCACTCCACCAACTGGTGCGCGCTGACGAAGTCGTACGCGGCGAGCGGCCCGATCAGCCGCATCCGGATCAGGTCCCGGCGCTGCTCGGCGAAGTCCTCCACCGCCTGGACGAACTCGTCCTCGTCGTCCACGGCGACCAGGAAGGCGACGTTCACCGCGTCCATCTCGTGGCTGGGCTGGCGTGGGACGTTCGCCACCGCGAGCCGGCCCACCACGTCGATCAGGTCGCGGTTCTCCGCCTCCCGGCGCAGCTCCACCGCCTGGCCGATCATCTCGCCGAGCCGGATCCGCTGCTCTCGGCTCTCCACCTCCGGCCGGCCGCGCACCTGGTCGGCGAGCGCGGCGGCGGAGGCGTCCTCCGCCAGGAAGCCGCCGATGAACTCCCGTTCGTCGAAGCGCCCGTGCACGGTGTACTGGACGCGGTCCTCCAGCTCGGCCAGGGCGGCGGCGAACCGATCGTGGTGCGCCTCCAGCAGGTCCTCCACCGCGTCCGCGCCGGTCACCACCGTGCCGAACCGGACCGGCAGCACCGGCGCGACCGCCGCCGTGCCGTCCACCAGCCGCTCGTACGCGGTGAGGTCGGCCGGCCGGCCCATCGGCTCCTCCAGCCCGACCTCGCTGACCAGCGCGGCGAGGTCCCCGTGCCGAATCGCGGTGACCTCACCCGGCGGGTTGCCCACCCCCTCCGCGTCGGGGGTCGGCTCCACGTCGGCCGGCACGATGCCGTAGATGAACAGTCCGTTTTCCTGAGCCATCTCAGCGCTCCTCATCCCAGCTGCGGCGCTGCCGGGGGCGGTCGCCGTCCCGGTCACCGAGGGAGTCGACCACCACCCCGGTGATCTCTTTGGCCGCCTGGCCGAGGCCGGACAGGGCCCTGCCCTTGGCGGCCCCACTGGCGGTGTCACCCACGATGTCCGGCAGGCCCTTGGTGCCCTTCGGCACGATGCTCAGCCGGTCGACCGTCTGGGCGAACTGGAGGTACGTCTCGACGCTCGCGATCACGATCCGAGCGTTGATCTCCAGCAGCTGGATGCCGACCACGGCGACCGACACCTGCGCGTCGATCACCACGCCCTTGTCCAGCACCGTCTCGACGACGTCGGCGAGGGTGCCACCTGCCCCGCCGCCGGTCCGTTCCAGGGCGCTGCCGGGTTGAGACGATGTCGAGGCGATCGTCATCAGTCACGCTCCTCTCGCCGGCGGCGGACCACCGGTCGTCGGGGGGTTTCGGGGGTACGGCGAACCGGGCGGGCCCGCTCCTCGCGGGGTTCCCGGTCCTCGCGCTGCGGGCGGCGGGCCCGCTCGGGCTGCCGGCGGCGCGGCGAGGGCTGCTCCTCCTCGGGTTCCTCGGCGTACTCGTCGTCGTCGAAGTCGTCACCCTCGTCGTAGGCCTCGTACTCCTCCTCCTCCTCGGGCGGACGGCGGCGCTGCGGCGGCCGGCGGCGGCCGCGCTCGGCGGGCCGGCGCTCCTCCGCCGGCTCCTCCTCGCGCTCCTCCTCGGCCTCCTCGGCGCGACCCTGTTCCGGCCGCTCGCGGGCCTCCTGCTCCTCGTGGAGCGCGGTCTCGTGGTCCTTGACCACCTGGGAGTCCTCGATCTCACCGCGCCAGCCCTCGACGGAGTCTGGGGCGAGCACGGTGTGGGTCATCACGTGCCGGACGAAGTGCTTCAGCTCCAGCCGCACCCGGCGGCCCTGGGCTCGCCAGAGGTTGCCGGTGCGCTCGAACAGGCCCTGCGGGTGGTACTCGAGGACGACCAGGATCCTGGTCAGCTCGGGGCCGACCTCGTGGAAGCTGACCGTGCCGTCGACGGAACCCTTCTCGCCCTTCGACCGCCAGTGGATCAGGCGGTCCGGGATCTGCCGGACGATGGTCGACTCCCAGCTCCGGTGCGACCAGAAGACCTGCGCCTTCCAGGTCATCTTCTCGTCGGACTCGCGGTCGGCCTGCTCCACCTTCTTCATGAAGCTCGGGAAGTCGCCGTAGGTCGTCCACTGGTTGTACGCGACCTGGACCGGCACGCCGACCTCGATCGTCTCGACGATGTTGGTGAGCTTGAGCTTCTTGCCGCCCTTGCCGCCCGTGCCGCCCGTGCCGCCGCCGCCGAACGCCGACATCAGCTTCTCCTTACCGCCGGCCAGGCCGGCATGGAACATGGCCCTCATCGGGGAGTGGCCCTCGGCGAGCTTCTGCGCGCCGGTGGCGGCGGCGACCAGACCGGGGCCGCCGCCCTGCTTGGCGTAGTCGCTGAGCCGGCCGGTGGCACCGGTGATCCGCTCGGTCACGACCTGCACCGCTCGCTCCCCGATGGCGGCGGCGAGGTTGCGCAGCTCGCCACCGAGCTGGTCGCGCGCCTTGTCGGCGAGGTTCTCGGTCGCCATGTCACCGCCTCCGCTGTCGACGCGCGACGACCGGGCGCTCGGCCCGGTCCTCGTCCTCCGGCGCCTCGGGCTGCTCGTCGAGCTCCGGCTCCTCGTCCGGGGCCGAGCGCTCCGCCGGCTCCCGCTCCGCGCCGGCCCGACCGGCCGACTTCCGGCGCAGGGCGTCGGCGCTGCCGCGCACCTTGCCGCTCAACGCCTCGATGCCACTGCCGGCGGCGGCGGTGGCCGCGGCCTTGCCGGCCGTGGCCAGCGGTCCGCCCAGCCTGGTCAGGTTGCCAAGTTGGGGCGCGTTCAGCAGATCTGTGCCGTACTTCAGCAGGCCGCCGGGGTTCTGGCTGGCCCGACCCGCGGCCACGGCGGCGGCCAGGGTGAGGGCGGTACGCAACTTCCTGCGGCGGCCGAGGACATAGCCGAAACCGACCGCCAGGGCGATCCGGGCTCCACTCTTCATCAGTTCTCCTTCGCTCCCCGGCGGAAGCGGACACCTCTTGCGTGGAGCAGGCCCGGAAACAGCTACCGGGGATCAGCGGGAAATGGGCCTGCGACCGGCGTCCCGAATCAGCGGACCCGGCCGGCAGTACCCGTGGCCCCAATCGCAAAACATTTCCGCGTCCATTCCGACGCCTCGGTCACAGCGCAATCGGGTAGGCGGTGAGGGTGCCGGAGATACCCCCGCAAAGCGGTCAGACGGGCTGTCCTGAGCAGGGAGAAGGAGATAATTACACGAAGGTAAGCAACAACGTCAGCGGGCCGGCAGCACCGAATCTAGGCACATTTCCGCACGCAGCTTTCCGCCCTGTGGGCGCAATTCCGCGCCGCATTTCTTCAGCACGGAAATCGCACCGAGGTTGTCCGGAGTCGTCTCGGCCACCACGGTCCGCATCCCGGCCGCCGCGGCCGCATTCAGCAGCTCGCGCAGGGCGGCCGCGCCGAGGCCCTGACCACGGGCCGAACGCCCCAGCCACATGCCCGTCTCCACGGTCCCCGGCTCGTCGCAACGGGTCATCCGGACCATGCCGACCACCTCGCCGCCGGCCACGATCGCGTACATCCGGGTGCGGGTCGGGCCGTCCAGCCCACCGAAGCTCGCCCGGTAGAACTCGCGAAACGCTTCCCGACGGGCCAGCGACCACCCGGCCGGGGCCTCCATCGGGGGCATGACGTCCTCGGGCTCGGCCTCGGCGGCCGCTACGGAGAGCAACGGCTCGAGGTTCCGCTCGTCCACCGGCTCCAGTCGTACGGCACCCGTCACGAGCCGCAGTCTGCCCGCCGTACCGGCCCAAGTCCACCCCTTTGGGCGCAGACTGCCGGTCCGGCCGAGGGTGTCGGCCGGTCGTACCCCCGGGGTGTTCCGCCTCACGCTCAGTTGTCAGCCGACCGGTCGTTCTTCGGTGAGGGTGCTCACTCCGGCGAATCGAACTCGCAGAGCACCACCGAGGCGTCGTCGGTCCGCTTGTGCCGGCGCAGCCGGTCCGGATGGTCCCGCTCGGCGGCCCGGACCCGGCCGATCAGCCCCGCCGGCCCCTCCGCGGCCGCCACGTCCAGCAGCCCGGCCCAGTCGAAGAGGCCGAACTCCTCGACCGCGCAGGACGCGCCGTCGCTGAGCAGTGCGGCGCGCCGCAACGCCCCGGGACCGCGCAGCGGCAGCGTCCCGGTCAGCGCGTGGTACGCCGCGTCCGGGTCGCTGGCGGCCGCCCAGTAGCCGTGGGTCCGGTTCATCTGCGCCCGCTGCACGGTCACCGACCGGTGGAACCGGGTCGCCGGATCGACGTCGTCGCCGGGCAGGGTGTGGGCGGTCCGGCGCAGGTCCGCCGTGGCGGCGGCCAGCCGCTCGTCGGACACCACGCTGACCTCGCCACCGGTGTCCAGCACCAACGGACTGTCGCAGAGCACCAGGTAGTCGACCTGGTCGCCGCCCTCCCGGAGCAGGCACACCGTGGACGACGGGGTACCCGGATGATCGAGGTCGCACTCGTCGCCGTGGTCGGCACGGACCGCCAGGATGGCTGCCGCGAGGCTGCTCATCAGCGTCGCCGCCGGCCGGGCCGCGATGGCCAGGCCGATCCGGGCGGCCAGGTGCCGGACGTACCAGGCCGGCCCGTGCACGCAGCCGGTGTCGTAGCCGCCCGGCACGGTGGCCCCGTCGAGGACGCCGACCAGCGGGCCGAAGCCGAAGACCACGTCCTCGTTCTCCAGCCGGCCGTGCGACGGGTCGGAGGCGGAAAGTACCCGCATCATCGGCGCCGTCCCGACCGGCCGCGCCGGCCGGCTCCCGGTCGGGTACCGGCGATCTGGTGCGCCCATCCGTCCTCCCTCCGTCGCCGCCCGCCTACCCGGACCGGCGGACGCCATGCCGCCGGTGGCCGTACGGACCGACGAGAACTGAACCGGTCAGCGTCGGCGGTTGCGGGTCCGGGACGAGCGCAGCCGGCGCAGCCGGCCGATCAGCACCGGCTCGGCGGCCAGCGCGGCCGGGTGGTCGAGCAGCGCGTTGAGCAGCTGGTAGTAGCGGGTCGCGGAGAGCCCGAAGGTGTCCCGGATCGCCTGCTCCTTGGCTCCGGCGTGCTTCCACCACTGCTGCTCGAAGGCGAGGATCCGCCGCTCCCGTTCGGTCAGCTCACCCGGTCCACCGTCCGCGACGCCCGCGTCGGCGCCCGTCGCGACGTCGGCGACCGGGTCGGACGCGTGCGGGGCGGGGTCGGCCTCGACGGCGGGAGCGGACCGGGGCGGGGGGACCGTGACGCCGGACTCGCGGCGCGCGGTGTCGGTGGGCCCGGACGGCTCGGGCCGGTCGGTGGCGGCCGCGGAGGCGTCGGCGGGCATGGCGCTCCTCGGGAGGGCGGACAACCGGCGCGGGGACCACCGGCCGGGGGGACCCCAGCGTAACCAGGGCCCGCCCCGGCCGCATCGGACGCGGTGTCCGGGCCGGTCGGTGGCGCGGCGAGCCGCGCCGGACGGTCAGGCGATGTCCCGCCGGCGCATCGACCAGAAGGCCGCGACCAGCGCCAGCGCGCCGCCCAGGCCGAACACCAGCGCAGAGTCCTGCCAGGTGAGCACCAGCTCGGCCGGCTGGCACTGGCCCTTGGTGAACTCGCATGCCTGGTAGTCGAGCAGCTGCGCCTTCTTCATGAACCACGCCTGGGCGTACGTGGAGAGGACGTACCGCCCGCCGAACGGGACGGAGAGCACGCCGACCGCGATCCGGATGCCGATCTCGCTGATCGCGAAGACCGCCACGGCGGCGCCCAGCGCCATCGCGGTGTGCCGGCCGAGCGAGGCGAGCGCGAAGGCGACCGCGCCGACCGCCAGGATGATCCCGACCGCCCGCAGGCCGTCGAGCCCGAGCGACCGCCACACCCCGGCGGTCACCTTGGCGGTGGTCCCCCGGTAGCTGCCGACGAGCCAGAAGGCCAGGGTCCAGAACGCGCCGAGCACCAGGCTCACCCCGAGCACCGTGGTCAGCAGCGCGGCCAGCTTGGTGCCCAGCACGGCGAGCCGTTTCGGTCGCCAGAGCAGCAGGTTCATCATCCCGCCGGTGCTCCATTCCGCCCCGACGAAGGAGGCGCCGACGATGAACGCGAAGAGCGCCAGCGCGCCGGCGAAGACGGCGATGAACATCGGGAACTCGCCCCGGAAGTCGAACTGGTAGGGCAGGTTCCACTTCGGATCGAACATCTCCGGCTGCGGCTGCCAGTCCCGGCCGCAGTTCGGTCCGTACCGGTCCTCGGTGTTCTGGTCCCCGCGCGCCTTGGCCGCATCGCAGTCGGCGACGTTCCGCTGCCAGTTCGCCAGCTCGCGCTGGTAGTCGGCATCGGCCTTCGCCTGCGCCTCGGCCACGACCTCCTTCGACAGCTTGTGGCTGGAGAAGCTGAAGGCGGTGGCCACCCCGGCCAGCCCGAGCACCAGCAGGACCAACAGCAGCCGGGTGAGCCGGCGCTTGGCCAGCCGGCGCAGCTCGGTGACGTACAAACTCATGCGCCCCAACCTCCTCCGGTGCTGCCGGTGCCCGGCTCACCGACCTTCGCGGACTGGTCGACCTGCCGGTGCTGGCCGGGGACCGGCGCGGTGGCGGTCAGTTCGAGGAAGACGCTCTCCAGGTCGACCGCGACGGGCGTCAGCTCGCTGACGTAGAGGCCCTGCTCGGCGAGGAGACGGCTGACCGTGGCCGGCTTGTCGACGCCGGAGAGCATCAGGTGGTCCGGCTCGGCGGCGACCCGGATCCCGGCCCGGGTCAGCGCGTCGGCCGCCTGGGGCAGGTCGGTGGCCGCCTCCAGGCGGACCCGGACCGCGCCGTGCGAGTGCGCGGCGAGCACCTGCTCGACCGGCCCGAACGCGACCCGCCGGCCCAGCGAGATGATGGTGACCGAGTCGCAGATGAGCTGGATCTCGCCGAGGATGTGGCTGGAGAGCACCACGGTCATGTCGGCGGCGGCGAGGTCCCGCATCAGTGTGCGCATCTCCCGGATGCCGCCCGGGTCGAGGCCGTTGGCGGGCTCGTCCAGGATCAGCAGCTTCGGGTTCTTCAGCAGCGCGGAGGCGACCGCGAGCCGCTGTTTCATGCCGAGCGAGTAGGTCTTCACCCGCTCGCCGGCCCGGTCCCGCAGCCCGACCAGCTCCAGCACCTCGTCGACCCGCTGCCGGGGCAGCTCGCCGGCCCGGGCGAGCAGGCCGAGGGTGTCGCGGGCGGAGAAGTGCGGGAAGAACTGCGGGCTCTCCACGATGGCGCCGACCTGGCCGGCGACCGCCGGCAGCGCCTGCGGCAGTTCCCGGCCCAGGATGGCCATCCGTCCGCCGTTCGGCTGGATCAGGCCGAGCAGCGTCCGCAGCGTGGTGGTCTTGCCAGAGCCGTTGGGGCCGAGGAAGCCGTGCACCTGCCCGGCCTCGACCCGCATGTCGAAGCCGTCGAGCGCGTGGCGTGTCCCGCGTCTCCGGCTCCGGCTCCGGTACGTCTTACGGAGACCCTCGATCTCCAGGACAGCCGTCAAGCTGACCTCCCCCGATGAGTTAGGCGACAGCGGTCACCATACGCGGTATGCAGGCGAAGACAATACCGCGTATGCATCGGGTTCCGCCGAAAATCGCGTCGAACGCGCCGGACGGGTGTGCCTCAGGCGCAGACGACGTGCACGCCGGCGTCCCGGAACGCCTGCACCACGGCCGGGGACGCGCCGGAGTCGGTCACCAGCGTCTCCACCCGGTCCACCGGGCAGATCCGAGCGAAGGCGTGTCCGCCCAGCTTGGACGAATCGGCGATCACGACGACCCGCTTCGCCCGCGCCACCATCAGGCTGTTCATCGCCGCCTCGCCCTCGTGGTGGGCGGCGGCGCCGAGCTGCGGGTCGATCGCGTCCACGCCGAGCAGGGCGACATCCAGCGTCACCTCGCGCAGCAGCGCCCCGCCCAGCGGGCCGACCAGCTCGAACGACTTGGGCCGGACCACGCCGCCGGCCACCACCACCTTCATCCGCGAGCGGACCAGCAGCTCGTTGGCGATGTTCAGGGCGTTGGTGACCACGGTGAGCTGGGCGCCCTCGGCGCTGGTGTTGAGGTCCGGCCGGACGGCCAGGGCCCGCGCCACCTCGGTGCTGGTGGTGCCGCCGTTGAGACCGACCACGGTGCCCGGGGAGACCAGCGCGGCGGCGGCCGCCCCGATCCGCTGCTTCTCGGCCGAGTGCTTGGCGGTCTTGTAGCGCAGCGGCAGGTCGTACGAGACGCCGTTGGCGACCGCCCCACCCCGGGTACGCGTGATCATCTGCTGCTGCGCGAGCTGGTCGAAGTCACGCCGGATGGTCGCCTGGGAGACGTCCAGGCGCTCGGCCGCCTCCTCGACGCTGACCCGTCCGTTGTCGGTCAGCATCTCGAGCAACGCGTTCCATCGGGCGTACCGGTCCACCGCGGGGGCCTCCACTGACTCTGCACGAAGGGTGATTGATTGCGTGCACAGTAGTGCGCGAAACTACCAAGGCGCAAAACCCTGACCTGCGCGATCTGAGAGACGGTTGCCACGGCCACCCGGGTTCGCGCAGAATGGCGCGCGAAAGGCGGCTATATCGCGCCGTATTGCGCAAGGTCTCCCCTGGCGAGGAGTTGTCATGGCGTACGTGCACGCGGAGATCGCTAGCCAGCCCGACTGCTGGCGGGAGGCGGCACGGCTCGCCCCGACCGTCGCCGACCGCCTGCCGCGCCCCGGCGAGCGGGTCGCCGTCGTCGGTTGCGGCACGTCGTGGTTCATGGCCACGGCGTACGCCGGGCTGCGCGAGCAGGCCGGGCAGGGCGAGACCGACGCCTTCCAGGCCAGCGAGTTCCCCACCGGCCGCCGCTACGACCGGCTCATCGCGATCACCCGCTCCGGCACCACCACTGAGGTGCTGGAGCTGCTCGGCGCGCTGCGCGGCCAGGTCCCCACCACGGTCCTGGTCGGCGACCCCGCCTCCCCGGCCGTCGAGCTGGCCGACGCCGCGGTGACCATGCCCTTCGCCGACGAGCGCGCGGTCGTCCAGACCCGCTTCGCCACCACCGCCCTCGCGCTGCTCCGCGCCCACCTCGGCGAGGACCTGGGCCGGCTGGCCGCCGACGCGGAGGTCGCCATCCGCGCGCCGCTGCCGATCGACCCCGCCCGGATCGAGCAGGTCACCTTCCTGGGTCGCGGCTGGACTGTCGGGCTGGCCCAGGAGGCCGCGCTGAAGTGCCGGGAGGCGGCCACCTTCTGGGCCGAGGCGTACCCGGCGATGGACTACCGGCACGGCCCGATCTCGATCGGCGCCCCGGGCCGGCTGGTCTGGGCGTTCGGCGGGATCCCCGACGGGCTGCCCGAGGACGTCGCCGCCACCGGCGCCACCTTCGTGCACAGCCGTACGCACGGCTGCCACACGGTGCTGACCAGCTGGGCGGCCGGGCGTACCCCGGTCGACCCGATGGCCGACCTGATCATCGCCCAGCGGTTCGCCGTCGCGCTGGCCACCAGCCGCGGCCTCGACCCCGACGCACCCCGGCACCTGACCCGCTCCGTGGTGCTCGCGTGACGTCAAGCGGCGAGGTCGTCGTCGCGCTGGACGTGGGCGGCACCGGGATGAAGTGCGCCCTGGTCCGTCCGGACGGCACCACGGTGCACGTCGAACGGCACGCCACCGAGGCGTCGCGCGGTCCGGAGGCGGTGGTCGGCACCATCCTGGACGTCGCCGAAGGGCTGGCCGGCAAGGCCCGCGCCGACGGGCTGACGGCGGTGGCCTGCGGGATCGCCGTACCGGGGGTGGTCGACGAGGCCCGCGGCGTCGCGGTCTGGTCGGCGAACGTGGGCTTCCGGGACGTACCGCTGCGGGAACTGGCGCAGGCGCGGCTCGGTCTGCCGACGGCGCTCGGCCACGACGTGCGGGTGGGCGGCCTGGCGGAGGCCCGGCTGGGTGCCGGGCGGGACGCCGACCATGTGCTCTTCGTCGCGATCGGCACCGGCATCGCCGCCGCCCACGTGGTCCACGGGTCGGCCGCCGCCGGCGCGCACGGCGCCGCCGGCGAGATCGGCCACATCCTGGTACGCCCCGACGGCCCGCGCTGCGGCTGCGGCCGCCCCGGCTGCCTGGAGGCGGTGGCCTCCGCCTCCGCGATCGGCCGCCGGTACGCCGAACTGGCCGGCGCCCCGGCCACCGCGGCCGACGTGGCGGACCGGGCGGCGGCCGGCGAGCCGCTGGCCGGCCGGGTCTGGCAGGAGGCGGTCGAGGCGCTCGCCGACGGCCTCGCCACCGGCCAGGCGCTGTTCGACGTGGAGACCGTCGTGCTCGGCGGCGGGCTGGCCCAGGCCGGTGCCCGGCTGCTCGACCCGCTGCGCGCGGCACTGCGCGAACGCCTGACCTTCCACCGGGAGCCGCGCCTGGTCGCGGCGGCCCTCGGCGACGAGGCCGGCTGCCTCGGTGCCGCCCTGCTCGCCCTGGACGCCCGGGCCTGACCCCCTGGAGATGAGGAGCCGATGACCCTGCGCGTGACCGGCAAGGTGGTGACCCCGACCGGCGTGATCCGGCAGGGCTGCGTGGAAATCAGGGCTGACCGGATCAGTGGGGTCGCCGAGTACCCGTCGGTGCGCGACGGGCACTGGATCGTGCCGGGCTTCGTGGACATGCACACCCACGGCGGGGGCGGGCACACCTTCACCACCGGGGACGCCGACTCGGCCCGCGAGGCGGCCGCGTTCCACCTGCGGCACGGCACCACCACGCTGCTGGCCAGCCTGGTCAGCTCGCCGTTCGAGCTGATGCGGGACGCCACCGCCGCCTTCCGCCCGCTGGTCTCCTCCGGCGTGCTGGCCGGCGTCCACTTCGAGGGACCGTACCTGTCCGCGGACCGCTGCGGCGCGCAGAACCCTGAGTTCCTCCGCGACCCGTCCATCGCGGAGCTGGCGGAGCTGATCGAGCTGGGCGGCGGGACGGTCCGTATGGTCACCCTGGCCCCGGAGCGGGACGGCGCACTGGAGGCCATCAAGCTGCTCGTCTCGCACGGCGTGGTCGCGGCGGTGGGGCACACGGACGCCACCTGGGAGCAGACCCGGGCGGCGGTGGCGGCCGGGGCGAGCGTCGGCACCCACCTGTTCAACGGGATGCGCCCGCTGCACCACCGGGAGCCCGGGCCGGTGGTGGCCCTGCTCGACGCCCCCAACGTGGTCTGTGAGCTGGTCGCCGACGGGGTGCACCTGCACGACGGCATGCTCGGCTTCGCCACCACGGTCGCCGGCCCGGAGCGGGCCGCCCTGATCACCGACGCGATGGCCGCCGCCGGCATGCCCGACGGCGAGTACGAGCTGGGCGGTCAGGCCGTCACCGTGGCCGAAGGGGTGGCCCGGCTCAGCCGGGACGGCGCGATCGCCGGCAGCACCCTGACCATGGACGCCGCCCTGCGGCACGCCGTCGGGGCCGGCGTCGCCCTGCCCGACGCCGCCCGGATGGTCGCCACCACCCCGGCCCGCGCGATCGGCCTGGGCAACCAGGTCGGTGCGCTCCAGACCGGCCTCCGGGCCGACCTGGTCGTGCTCGACGACGACCTCAACGTGGTCCGGGTGATGCGCGCCGGCGCCTGGGTGGAGTGACGCGGCCCGCAGCGCCCAGCGGCGGAATCGCCCGGTAGGACAGGGCGGACTGCCGGATCATCCGCCGTTGAGCAGCGCCAGGCCCAGCGGGGTGAGCGTGTGGTGCACGGCGTTGCGGTCGCGGGCACTGGTGACCAGGCCCGTGGAGCGCAGCACGGTCAGGTGCCTGCTCGCCGACGGGACGCTGATGTGGAGCCGGTGGGCGATCTCCGACGTGGTTCCGCCTTCGGCGGCCAGCACGAGGATGGCGGCCCGAGTACCGCCCAGCAGGGCCGACAGGGATCCGGCCGCAGCCGCCGTCGACACCGTGCGGGCGTGCGGATGGATGGGGTAGACCAGCACCGGCGGCAGCAGCGGATCGGCGAGCACCATCGGCTTCTCGTGCCGCTTGAAGTAGCAGGGCACGAGCAGCAACCCCCTCCCGTCCAGGTGGAGGTCACGCTCGGCGATGTAGTCGGTGATCGTCAGAACGCCGCCGTCGAACCTGACGGTCGGGTGCAGGTCGTTGAGCAGCGCCGACAGGCCCTGGTTCAGCAGCCGTCGGGACCGCAACGCCCGGTCGGCGTCGAACGCGGAGTGGATCGCGTTCCACAGGGGCAGGATCGCGAGCCGGTAGTAGCGCTGGAGGCCCGCCCCGAGCTGGCGCAGGGCGGTCACGTCGCCAGCCGCCAGATCCGCGACGGCCGATGGGAGCCGGACCCCCGTCGACCCGAGCGTCGCCAGGTCGGAGGCGAGTCTGGCCTTGGGCGTGCGCAGCAGGGCGTCCAGTCCCGGCTCGAACCCGCCGGTCGCCTCGATGGGGGTGAGGAAGTCCGGGAAGTAGCCCGCCGGCGGGTTGATCGACAGCGGCAACGCCACCTCGGCCCGGTGACCGTGGCGCTGATGCAGCAACCCGAACGTTCGTTGCCGCCACCCGGCCAGCAGCGGATCCGGGCACCGGACCCGCAGCCAGTGCATGCTGAGCACGCTTTCCCACAGCGGGTCAGGCGCACGGGCGATCCGGGTGCGGGCGAGGTCGGCAGCGGTGAAGTGAATCCGAAGCATGACGGTTCCCGGGTCGGCTGGACGTGCGTCCAGTCTGACAACCGTCCAGCCGTCACGGTTCCGCCGACCGGATCGCGACGACCGACTCCGGGCCGGCATCGTCGGACCAGGGTGTTTTCCGCAGGGGGCAAAGACGTTGCGGCCCGTGATCGGCCGCCACCAAGATCGACGGCCATGAAGACCTTCCTGCGCACCACAGTGGTCGGAGGCGTATTCGTAGCCGTCCTGGCCCTGCTCGCACCGACCGCCTACGCCGCGCTGCCCACCCTGAAGTCAGGCGACTACCTCCAGCGGCGATTTCTGGAGAACCAGCCACCGGGAACCGGCCGCATGTGGGTGAAGAACTCCAGCGGTCAGATCATCGGCTCGTACGAGCTGTGGGCCGAGGTCGGCAGCACGCCGCGCACCATGCGCATGCTCACCCTCTGTGTCCACGATGAGCTCGCCAACGGCCGCGGCGTCGTTCTCCGGGTAATGGTCAAGTACGGCAGCAATTCCAGCAAGGACCTCGGCTACTTCAAGGACCGCGCCGACTGCTATTCCGGCGTCCAGGTCACCACGCCCTCCGACATCTGGGCGCTCGACGCCGACCACGGCGAGGCCTGGGCCGGCATCCCCTACCAATACACCGGAAACTACGACCGCTTCGGCCTCTGGACGCCCAACACCGGCCTGTGGCCATCGTTCGACTGAGCTCAGCCTGAACGTGGGTGCGACGTTGCTTGAGCCTGTTGAAGCGGCGTTCGACCACGTTGCGCCTGCGGTAGGTCACCCTGTCGAAGGCTGGTGGCCTACCGCCGGCGTGGCCGGGGGCGAGCAACGCCCTGGGCAGTACATCTAGCCGGCGGTGGGGACCTCGACGCCGAGGACGGCCTGCTCGTCCGGACGGTGCACCAGCACGTCCGCCAGGAACGACTGCACCGCGTGGCGCATGCCGACGTCCCGGCCGGCCTGCTCGGAGAGCAGCCACTTGTGCTCGATGATCTGCGCGAACAGCTCCTGCGGCTCCAGCTTGCGCCGCAGGTGCGCCGGCACCGCCCGGACCACCGGCTCGAAAACCTCGGTCAGCCAGCGGTGCGCGGCCTGCTGCTCGTCGGCCAGGTCGCTCTCCACCCGGTACGCGTCCAGGTCGTTGAGGAGCTTGCGGGCCTGGTTCTCCTCGGCGTCCAGGCCGGTCAGCCGGAGCAGCCGGCGAGTGTGGTAGCCGGCGTCGACAACCTTGGGCCGGACCAGGTACCGGCCGTTGTCCGCCGTCGACATGGCCACCTCGGCGACGTCGAAGCCCAACTCGTTGAGGCGTCGGATCCGGCTCTCGATGTCGTGCCGGGCCGCCCGCTCTACCTGCTGCTCGTAGGTGATCTCGTGCCAGAGCCGCTCGTACCGCTGCACGACCTCCTCGCAGACCACCTCCGGGTCGATCGACTCGTGCAGCAGCCCGGCGGCCTGGAGGTCCAACGCCTCGCCGAAGATGTTGACCCGGGCGATCTCCAGGTCCTCGCCGCGCTGGCCGTTGGAGAGCGAGCGGTGCAGCGCTCCGGTCTCGGCGTCCACC
The DNA here is from genome assembly GCF_042871425.1 of Micromonospora sp. NPDC005806. Lineage (NCBI taxonomy): Bacteria > Bacillati > Actinomycetota > Actinomycetes > Micromonosporales > Micromonosporaceae > Micromonospora > Micromonospora sp. NPDC005806. The sequence continues at coordinate 81,848 of NZ_JBIAIL010000028.1, forward strand.
AGGTAGGCGGCGAACGCGCCCGCGTCCCGGCGGAACAACGTATTGGACAGCGAGCAGTCGCCCCAGAAGAAGCCGGTGAGGTGCATCCGGACCAGCAGCACCGCCAGCGCGTCGAGCAGCCGGTTCATGGTCTCCGGCCGCAGCGTCCGGGAGAAGAGCGCGCGGTAGGGCAGCGAGAACTGGAGGTGCCGGGTGATCAGCACCGGATCCAGCGGCTCGCCGTCCTCGGTCTGCCGGTCGGCCACGATCGCGACCGCCTCGACCGACGGGAAGTCGATCCGCTCCAGGGCCCGGAGCAGGTCGTACTCCCGCTCGGCCACCCGTTCGCCGGTCTCCTTCACCGCGTACACGTAATCGCCGAGGCGGACGAAACGCACGATGTGCCGCGAGATGCCCTGGGGCAGTGCGACCAGGTGCTGGGCAGGCCACTCCTCCAGCGGGGTCGACCAGGGAAGGTCGAGCAGCGCCGGGTCGACGAGGGCCGAGGTGATCCGCACGGCCACAAGTGTGACCGCTTCCCCCGGCGAGCGCTTCCCATCGTGAACCGGCACACAGCCGCCGGCGCCCGCGCCGGTCCGGCGCCGCCGACGGCCGGTAGCGTGGTCGCGTGCGGGAGACCACAGGGGTACGCGAGAAGCTGCGGCTCCGGCCCGTCCGACCGGCCGGCTGGTGGTTCGACGGGCTGCTGCTCGCCGTCCTCGTCGGGCTGACCGTGGCGCTGGCCACCGGCCACCTCTTCGGTCTCGACCGTGCGGTCGCCGACTGGGCCGACGCCCACCGTCCCACCGTTGCCGAGTGGACCGCCCGGATCCTTAACCTGCTGGGTCAGGGCACCCCGCTGACGCTCCTTGCGGCCGGCCTCGGCGTGCTGCTGGCGATCCGGCTCCGCTCGGTCCGTCCGGTGCTGCCGCCAGTGGTCGCGTTCGTGCTCACCTACCTGACGATCGGGCCGCTCAAGGTGTGGACCGCCCGGCCGGCGCCCAGCGCCAGCATGAAGGAGCCGTTCCTGTCGCCGGAGCAGACGCTGCCGCTCTTCCAGCACGAGCTGCCGGTGCGCTTCGCCCAGTCCTACCCGTCGGGGCACGTGGCCAACGCGATCGTCTGGTACGGCGTGCTCGCCCTGCTGCTGGCGCCGCTGCTACGCACCTTCGGCCGGACCATGCCACCCCGGCTGGCCACCATGGTCCGGGTGCTGCCGCCGCTGATCGTGCTCTGCACCACCACCTACCTCGGCTGGCACTGGCTGACCGACTCGGTCGCCGGGCTGCTGCTCGGGTTGCTGCTGGACCGGTTGCTGCACCGGGTGCCCTGGGACGGCCTGCCGTTGCCGGAACGGTTGCGGAACTGGGACCGCCCGTTCACCTCGTACCCCTAGGGTCCGGGCGTGGATCATCTGACGCGGCGGCTGGGCGTACCCGATGCGGTGGTCATCGGTCTGGGATCGATGCTCGGCGCGGGCGTCTTCGTGGTCTTCGCCCCGGCCGCGGCGGCGGCCGGCGGCTTCGGGCTGCTGGTCGCGTTGGCCCTGGCCGGCTTCATCGCCTTCTGCAACGCGACCAGCTCGGCCCGGCTGGCGGCCCGCTACCCGGAGTCCGGCGGCACCTACGTCTACGGCCGGGAACGCCTGCACCCGTTCGCCGGCTTCCTCGCCGGCTGGGGGTTCGTGGTCGGCAAGACGGCGAGCTGCGCGGCGATGGCGCTGACCATCGGGGCGTACCTCTGGCCGGGGCGGGCGCGGCTCGTCGCGGTCCTCGCGGTGGTGGCGGTGACCGCGGTGAACCTGCGCGGTATCGGCAAGACCGCCACCGCCACCCGGATCCTGGTCGGCGTCGTGCTCACCGTCCTCGCCGTGGTCGCGGTGACCGGCGCGCCGCACGTCGCCCTCGACCGGCTGGACGGTGTGGCCGGCACCGGGATCCGGGGCGTGCTGACCGCCGCCGGCCTGCTCTTCTTCGCCTTCGCCGGGTACGCCCGGATCGCCACCCTCGGCGAGGAGGTACGCGAACCGGAGCGGACCATCCCGCGCGCGGTGCCGGTGGCCCTCGGCATCGTGCTGGCGATCTACCTGGTGCTGGCCGTGGTCGCCCTCGGCGTGCTGGGCGAGCAGCGGCTGGCCGGCTCGGCCGCGCCGCTGGCCGACGTGGTCGGGGCCGCCGGGCTGCCCGGACTGGCCTGGCTGGTCCGGGCCGGCGCGACCGTGGCAGTGACCGGGGTGCTGCTCTCCCTGCTCGCCGGGGTCGGCCGGACCACCCTGGCGATGGCCCGCCGCCGAGACCTGCCCGGTGCGCTGGCCGCCGTGCACCCGCGCACCCGGGTGCCGCACCGCGCCGAGCTGGCCGTCGCCGCCGTGGTGATCGTGGTGGTGGCCCTCGGCGGCGTCCGCGGCGCGATCGGCTTCTCCAGCTGCACGGTGCTGGTCTACTACGCGATCACCAACGCCTCATCGCTCACCCTGGGCCGCGACCGGGACCGGAGGATCCCGGTGCAGTTGCTCGCCGCGCTCGGGCTGGTCGGCTGCCTGGTGCTGGCGGTCAACCTGCCGGTGGCGAGCGTGCTCGCCGGCTTCGGCGTGCTCGCCCTCGGCGCCCTCTGGTACGCCCTCCGCCACGCCGTCGGGGCAGCCTGAGCCCGCTACTCGGGCGCGGGTCGGGTGCAGATGATCCACATGTCGTATTCCTCGACGGTCACCCCGCAGACGACGTCACCGGCGACCGACATGGCCACGAACTCCGGCTCCCCCCGGTAGGGCCCGAGCTCTCCGAGTCGTACCGGCTCGTCCGGCAGCCGGACCAGCGCCCAGTCGCCGTCCGCGCCCGACAGGCTCACCAGCAGTCTGCCGTCGTCGCTCACCACGCGATGCTCGACCAGGAGGCGGCGCCACTCCCGCTCCAGGCGGGCCGGCCCATCCTCCTCGTCGTGGCCGACTCGACAGGCGGCGTGCGTCAGCGAGCTGATCACCGGCCGCCAGGCCGCCGCACGCGAGGGCAGCCCCGGCGCGGCGTACGGCGCTTGAAGGACAGGCAAGCCGGCCGCACCCAGGCGGTCCACCGACGACATCGTCAGTCGGTCTCCCGAGGATGGGCGGTGCCCGCGTATGTCAACCACACCGTGCGGCGGTCGTCATCGATCAGGTACCAGATGCGACCACCACCGGTGACCTCGTACTGCCAGCGTTCCAGGGCCTGGCCCTTCCATTGAGCGGTGGCCAGCGAGCCCTTGAGCCGGTGATGGCATTCCGAGCTCGCCTTCGACCTCGGGTCGGCGCGCAGTAGGTCGTAGGCGCGGCGCAGGTTCGTGGCCGCCTGCCGGGCGAGTTGCTCCCAGCCGTCGGCGGCCGCCGAGTCGGCGAAGCGCAGCTCGTACTCACCATCGACCGCGGGCGGAGCTGCCCGGTCGCCGCGCTTCGGACTCATCGCTCCGCGCCCGGCATCGGCACCGGGCCGAGGTCGCCGCTGGGCTCCCTGGTCACGATCTCCAGCAGGGTCGGGTCGGCATGAATCTCGGCGGTATGCCGCCACTGGGTCAGCAGGACCGCAACCGGCGACAGGTTCTCCAGCGATGCAGCGCCCTGGGCAACCGTGGTCAGTTCGGCAAGCAACTGGTCGACGTCCGCGTCGGGTAGGAAGGCCACCCACGGCAGCGCCTCGTTCAGCACCCGGCGAACCACCTCAGCCGGCTCGGTCCGCACCAGACCGGCGAGGAGCCGGGCGGTGAAGTCAACGACGATCGCGTCCCGCTCCAACTGGTCGGCCCGGGTCAGCGCGAGGTCCCCGGCGTCACGGCGGCGCAAGCGCAGGGCCCGCACCTTGTCGAGCCGGTCGGCAGCAGCCGCCGGCCGGTGGAGGAACTCGCTGAAGGGAAGCTCTTCGTAGACCGCACCCACGACATCCACACTACCGTGGAAGTCCTGTCCCGTGCGCTGTCGACACCCTGATCACGATGGCCAGCCGTACCAGCCGGGGGACGTCTCGCATTCAGTCCTCCGGCTGGCGCGGCACCGGCAGACCCGTGGGCTCCGGCGAGATCGGGGCGGTCTCCCGGAGCAGGGCGCTCAACCCGGCCCGCCGGGCCACCACGGTCAGCCGGTCCCCGGCCTGGATCACCATGCGCGGGTCGGTGGACCAGTCGGTCTTCTGCCCGGCCCGGGTGTGCGCGAGCAGGCGTACCTCGCCGGGGCGGGCCACCGCGGCGAGCGGGCGGCCGTCCAGCGGGGAGCCGGCGACCACCGGCACCTCGGTGACCAGCAGCGCGTGCCGGTCGACCGGGATGGTGGCGATGACCGCGCGATCCAGCAGCGCCGCCGCGAACGCGGGCGCGGCCAGGTACGACACGCTGCGCGAGATGCCGATGCCGAACGCCTTCTGGACCCGTTCGGCGAAGTCGCCGTCGAAGAGGCGCAGCACCACCTGCAGGTCGGGGTCGAGGCTGCGGGCGTTCAGCGCGGCGCGCAGGTTGGTGCCGTCGTCGGTGGAGACCACCACCAACGCCTGGCAGGTGGCCACCGAGGCGGCCCGCAGGGTCTCCTCCAGCCCGGCGTCCCCGACGATCAGCGGTACGCCGAGCCGGTGGGCGAGGGCGGCACCGCGCGCGTCGGGGTTCTTGTCGATGGCGACCACCTCGACCCCGAAGTCGTGCAGCTGGGCCATCACCCGGGTGCCGATGTTGCCGAGCCCGACCACCACCACGTGCCCGGTGCGGTCGGGTTGGATCCGGCCATTGTGCAGGGCGAGCCGGGCGTTGACGATGCCGTCGACCACGGCGGCGGTGATCAGCGGGATCAGCGCCAACCCGGCCAGGTTGAGCACCACCTGCATGACCTGAGCGGCGACCGGCTTGTTGACGTCCGGATCCTGCCCGCTCAGCGTGGTGACCAGGGTGAGGTAGAGCGCCTCGGACCAGTTCAGATCCGACGCGCGGGCGTTCAGCCAGCCGAGGACGGCGATCACAGCCAGCAGCACCAGCACCGCGATACCGATCTTGCGGGTGGCGAAGCTGCGGACCGCTCGGAGCAGCACCAGCACGGGCTCCCGGCGGCGCCGGGCCCGGACCAGCCGGCGGGCGGCCAGCTCGGTGCCGGGTGGCTGCCCGGTCGCCTCGGCCAGCACCACGTCGGCCGACGGCTCGTCGGCGGGCAGCACCCGGACCAGCTGCGGGTCCGTCGTGACGGCCAGCCCGCAGAGCACGTCCTGCGGGCGTACGTCGGCACGGCGGGCCACGTAGAGGGTGCGGCCGGCGTGCCGGAAGTGGGTGGGGGCCAGCTCGCCCAGCGCGGCGGCGACGAACGCCGGGGCGGCCATCGAGGCGTCGGAGAGGACCGCCGAGTCGGGGAAGAGCTGCCGCAGGCCGTTGGCGAGGCTGGTGTTGAACATGCGTACCACCAGGCGCAGCCGGGGCTCGACCTCCTGGGCGCAGAGCGCTGCGTGCATGTTGCCCACGTCGTCCTGGTGCAGCAGGGCCAACCCGTCCGCGCCGGCCAGGCCGGCCCGGCGGAAGGTGGCCTCGTCGAGCCGGTCGGCGAGGACCACCTGTACGCCCTCGAGGTCCCGGCCGTCCGGTCCGTCGGAGCGGCGACGCTCGGGCAGGACCAGGGTGATCCGGACCTGCCCGGTGGGCGACTCGGTGGCCAGTAGCGACCGGACCACCCAGTAGGTGAGCGGGTCGGAGCCGCAGACCACGTAGTGCGGGCGGGTGTCCCCGTTCATCCGGAGCCGCCAACCGGTCGCGCGGCGCGCGCGGTCGCGCAGGGGCTCGGCCATGCCCGGATCGTAGTCAGTCGATCGCCGTACGCGCAGCCCCCTTTGATCATGAACGCATGGTGTTCCCAGGTACGGGTAGAGCAGCGGCATGCAGACGTTCCTCCCGTACCCGGACTTTCTGGCGAGCGCCCGGGCGCTGGACCAGAAGCGGCTGGGCAAGCAGCGGGTGGAGACCATCCAGGTGCTGCGCGGGCTGACCCGGCCGGACTACGGCTGGCGCAACCACCCGGCGGTGAAGATGTGGGCCGGGTACGAGGAGGCACTGACCCGGTACGGGCTGGACATGTGCGCCGTGTGGTCCGAGCCGGGCCGGGCGGACACCTGCGCGGCGACCATGACCACCGATCTCGCCACCGCCTGCGGGATCGAGACCATCCGCACCCAGGCGGAGCTGGCCGAGGCCGGTGAGCTGCCGCCCTGGTTGGGGCGGGAGGACCTGCACCGCAGCCACCGCTCGTCCCTGCTGCGCAAGGACCCGGCGCACTACGGCCCGCGCTTCGGCGACGTCCCGCCCGACCTGGAATACGTCTGGCCCGCGTCGGATCGGCAGCGGCGCTGCCTGCTGCCGCCGGACGGCTGAGCCGGCAGACTGGAGGCCTCTCGGCAGGGAAGGTACACATGGCACTGTCGCGAGTGTTCGGTCGGCTCATCGGCGTACGCGAGCACGTGGTGGACCCCGGCGGTGGTGGTGCACCCCGTGTGCCGCGCCCGGTGCGGGCGGTGGTGGTCGGCGGCGGCATCGCCGGCATGTCGGCGGCGGTGGTGCTGGCCGAACGCGGCGTGGACGTGACCGTGCTGGAGGCCGCGCGCACCCTGGGCGGCCGGCTGGGCGCCTGGCCGGAGGAGCTGCCGGACGGCCCGCAGCGCAACGAGCACGGCTTCCACGCGTTCTTCCGGCAGTACTACAACTGGCGGTCGGTCCTCCGCCGGGTCGACCCCGACCTGGGCTTCCTCAAGCCGGTCTCCGGCTATCCGATCCTGTCGGCGCAGTGGCCGACCGAGGAGTTCGGCCGGCTTCCCCCGGCGCCGCCGGCCAACCTGCTCGCCCTGCTGCTACGCAGCCCGAGCCTGCGCCTGACCGACCTGCGCACGATGGACCGGGACGCCGCGCTGCCGCTGCTCAGCTACGACCCGGTACGCACCTACGCCGAGTTCGACGGGCGGACCGCCGACGAGCTGCTCACCTCGCTGCGGCTGCCGGACCGGGCCCGGGCGATGCTCTTCGAAGTCTTCTCCCACTCGTTCTTCAACCACGAGGCGGAGATGTCGGCCGCCGAGCTGATCGCCCAGTTCCACTTCTACCTGCTCGGCAACCCGGAGGGGCTGGCCTTCGACTGCCCGGACGAGGACTACGCCACGGCGATCTGGGAGCCGTTGACCCGGCACGTGGAGCAGCACGGCGGCCGGGTGCGCACCGGCACCCCCGCCGCTCGACTGGACCGGACGCCGGGCGGCTGGCGGGTGACCACCGCCGACGGCGGCACCCACGACGCCGGGCACGTGGTGCTCGCCGTCGACCCGCCCGCGACCGCCGCGCTGGTCGCCGCGTCCCCCGGCCTGGTCGCGGCGGCGCCCCGGCTGGTGGCGCGGATGCCCGCGTTCGGCAAGCCCGGTCCGCCGTACGCGGTGGCGCGCTACTGGCTGGACGGGGACGTCGCGCCGGACCGGGCACCCTTCAGCGGGGTGTCCCGGCAGGCCACGCTGGACTCGGTGACCCTCTACCACCGGCTGGAGCGGGAGCCGCGCCGCTGGGCCGAGCGCACCGGCGGCTCGGTGGTCGAGCTGCACGCGTACGCCTGCGAGCCGGACGTGCCGGCGGAGGAGCTGGCCGAGCGGATGCGGGTCGAGCTGACCGCGCTCTGGCCGGAGGCGGCCGGACTGCGAGTCCGCGAACTGCGCGCCCGGGTTGCGGCGCAGGCCCCCGCGTTCGCCCCGGGCAGTCATGCCCGGCGGCCCGGCGTACGCACCGACGCCGACGGCCTCTACCTGGCTGGCGACGGGATCCGCACGGAGTTTCCGAGCGCGCTGATGGAGCGGTCGGCGGCGACCGGGATCCTCGCCGCCAACCAGATCCTGCGGGCCGAGGGCACCGCGGCCGAGCCGGTCCGCTCGGTCCGCCCCCGCGGCCTGCTCGCCCGGCGGTAAGGAAGGGCGCCTTCTTGACGCCTGGTGTCGAGAAGGGTGCCCTTCTCACGGTCGGCGGCGCTGTCGGCAGGGGCATCGAAATGCGTTGCCCGCCGCTGCGCCCCGCGCCTACCGTGATCCCCGCAAGGTCAACCAGCCCGTCGGGGAGCATGTCATGTCGTTGTCGCACGTCACGTGCGGGTCGCCAATGCTGCCTGTCGATGGTTACCGAGCCGAAGGTCCCCGCGCCGGGAGGCCCGACTGACGCCTACCCGCGTCGTCGCCGCCCGGTCCCGTGGACCGGGCGGCTTTTTGCTGCCGCACCACCGATCGTGAAGGGAGAGCCCGGTGGACGCCGTCCTCGTCATCAACGCCGACCTCGGCCCGCTGCACCGGGTCACCGTCCAGCACGCGATCCGGATGCTCTGCCGGCGGGTCGCCGAGATCCACGAGGCCGAGCCGGACCAGGTGATCGGGGTGTTCCCGATGCCGCGCGTGGTCCGCCTCGTCCGGTACGTGGTCACCCGCTGGCGGTTCAGCGCCGGCCCGGCCTGGTCCCGGGCCGGCGTGCTGCGCCGCGATGCCCGGCGCTGCGCGTACTGCGACGCCCCGGCCAGCACGATCGACCACATCCTGCCCCGCTCGCGCGGCGGCCGGAACACCTGGAAGAACACCACCGCCGCCTGCTACGAGTGCAACCAGCGCAAGGGCGACCGGACGCCGGCCGAGGCGGGCATGCCGCTGCGGCGCGAGCCGGTGACGCCGAGCTGGGCGGCGCTCGCCGGGCGGTGACGGGCCGGCCGGCGGGCACGGGGGGCCGCGTCGGAGGTACGCCTCCGGCGCGGCGCCCGCCGGCCCTGAGCGTGGTCGTGCCCACGGCGAGCTCCCGGGCCGGAGCGCTCCGTCTGCCTCCCGAGTCGGCGGGCTAACTGGGGCGGGGAACGATGACGGTCGACACCGGGCTGCCGAGCTCGACGGTGCGCGAGACCGTGCAGAGCCGGTCGTGTGACATCTGCACGGAGCGCGGCAACACTTCCCGCGCCGCGTCGCCGGCTTCGCCGTCCGGGAACGCGACGACGAACTCCACCCTCAGGTTCTCCATCCGGTTTCCGCCGGCTTCGTCCCGGATCTTGTCGCCCGTCACCTTCACGGTGAACTCGCTGGGCTCCGCGCGCCGGCTGGTCACGAGGTCGACATCGATTGCGGTGCAGCCGCCGATGGCCGCCAACAGCAGCTCCACCGGCGTGAAGCTGTCGTCGTCGCCCATCCCGATCGAGATCGAGCCGCCGCGTACGTTCCGGGCGACGTACCGCCCGACGCTGGTGCGCTCGATGTCCACCGAGCGGAAAGTGTCATCAGTCATGCGACCGAAACTACCGAGGCACTGCTCCTCATCGCGTCGAGTACTGGGGTGTGTAGCGCCGGAGCACCGGTCGCTCGACCGCACTGATCAACGCGTAGAGACCGACCGAGACGACGACCACGAGTACCGCTCCGGCCCACAGGGTGCCGAAGCGCGAGCTGCTGTAGGCGACGACGAGCAGGCTGCCCAGGCCGTCGCCGGTCGCCAGCCATTCGGCCAGGGTCGCACCGCCGATCGCCGCAGGCACGGCGATCCGTGCCGACGCGAACAGCGCCGGCAGCGCGTACTGCAGGCGGACCATGGTCACCGTGTGGAACGGCGAACCACCCATCGAGGTGACCAGATCGCAGGCGGGCAGCGGTGCCGCGCGCAGCCCGACGGAGAGGTTGACCAGGGTGGGGAAGAAGACGACCAGCGCGACGATCACCGACACACCGAGCAGGCCGCGGCCGAAGACGAGCGCGATCAGCGGCGCCATGGCTACCAACGGGACCGACCGGAGAACGATGGCGACCGGCATCATCGTCTGTTCCACCGCGCGAATGGTCACCACGACGATCGCCATCACCACGGCGACGACCGTGCCCACGAGGTAGCCGATGGCCGCGTCCAGCAGCGTGACCCTGAGCGCCGCCCACAGCTCGTGGCGATGCGCCGCGGCGTCCGGGTCGGCTGCGACATACTGGAAGACATCGACCGGCGTCTTGGCGAAGTAGCCGTTCAGGTCGAACAGCCGAAGCAGCGCATACCATCCGACCAGCGTCACGGCCACGGACAGCAGCAGGAAGCCGGCGGTTTCGAGCGCTCGGTAAATCCTGCCGCCGCGGCGGTCGGCAGCGTCGACGGTGCCCGCTCCCACATCCAGCTGCTTGCCCACCCAAGGCGTCAACAGCCGGGCGACGACGGCGGTGGCGGCATACAGCAGCCCGGCCAGTGCCGAGATCACCAGTGCGATCCCCCAGGTCCGCTCCACCTCGAACGACGATTGGGCCTGGACGAGCGCGACACCCAATCCACGGCTCGCGCCGAGATACTCCCCGATGATTGCCCCGAGCAGTGCGGCCGGGGCCGCGATGCGGAGACCGGCGAAGAGGCTCGGCAGCGCGGCACGGATCCGCACCAGCCGCAGGGTCTGCCAGCCCGACCCGCCGCAGGCGTGGACGAGGTCCACGGCGGCCTTGTCGCTTGAGCGCAGGCCGACGACAGTGGCAACGAGCGTCGTGAAGAACACGGACAGCGCCGCGAGGGCTTCCTTCGGCGCGTCACCGGGAAGCACCACCACGAGGATCGGCGCGATGGCCACGAGCGGGACGCAGTAGCTCGCGATGGCCAGGCGGAGCAGCACGCGCTCGACCGCCGGGAGGCGAACGAAGAGCACGGCCAGCAGGATCGCGGCCAGGTTGCCCCAGACGTACCCGACCATGGCCTCCCGCAGTGTGACGGCCATGTTCGCTTCGTGCGCGGACCGGTCCTGCCAGATCTTGACCGCCACGTCGAGCGGAGCCGGGATGACCTTCAGATCGGCGAGGCCGCTCGAGAGCGCGGTCCAGACGAGCAGCACCAGGCCGAGTCCGACTGCGCCGGGCAGCGCCCGTCGCAGCCACGCAGGCGCAGGGGCAAGCGCCAACGAGGCGGGTGCTCGCACCGCCGGGTTCGGTTTCATCAGAGCTCTGCCTCTTCGGTGGACTGCTGGGTGAAGAGCAACTCGCCCAGGTGGTCGCAGAGCGCGTGGAATTCGGCGCTCCGCAGGATCTCCGGGGTGCGGGGTCGAGGAAGGTCGACATCGACCGTCGACAGGACCCGGCCCGGCCGCCGCGCCATGACCACGACCCGGTCGGCCAAGAAGACGGCCTCCGCGATCGAATGGGTCACCAACAGCGTCGTCGTCGCGCGCTCCAGCCAGATCCGCTGGAGTTCGAGGTTGAGACGCTGCCGCGTCATCTCGTCGAGCGCGCCGAACGGCTCGTCGAGCATGAGCACGTCGGGGTTCATCGCCAGGGTGCGGGCAATGGCCACGCGTTGACGCATCCCCCCGGAGAGCTGGCCGGGACGTGCCTGCTCGAAGCCGTTGAGCCCCACCAGCTTGATGAGATCACGGATCTCCGCTGGATCCGCCTTTCGGCCGGCGACCTGGAACGGGAGCCGAATGTTGGCCTCGACACTGCGCCACGGCAGCAGCGCGGAATCCTGGAAGGCGACGCCGACGCGGTGCTCGCGACGTACCCGATCGGGTTCCTGGCCGTGCACGAGCACGCGACCTGAGGTGGCGGTCTCAAGGCCGGCGAAGATCCGCATGAGGGTCGACTTCCCGCAGCCCGAGGGGCCCAGGAGGGCGGTGAAGGAACCGCTGGCGGTGGTCAGGTCGACCTCGTTCAGCGCCAGTACGGTGGATCGGCCCATCCGGAACGACTTGGTCACGCCGGCGGCGACCAGCCCCTGCGCTGCTGGCGGGGTGGCCGCTGCGCCGATGGGCGCCGCAACCTCGCTCATTTCCGCTCCGCTCTCGCCGCCGCGAGGAGCCACTCGCGGTAGGTCGTGTCCCGGTGCGGGACCTCGTTGTTCACGAATGCGCCCGTCTCCAGGAAATGGAGCAGGTCGCGGCCCATCTCCTGACCACGTCGGGTGTGCATGTCCAGCGCATGGTCCGGGATCTGCGGCAGTCGCTGTCCGTTCTGCACAACCCCCGCCGCCCAGTTGGCCAGTTCGTCGGACGTCCGGTCCTTGGTGCTACCGACGAGCACGCGGATGGCGTGCACGGCGAAGAGGAACCGGTCGCCGCGCCCGCGCGGCACGCGCGCGTGCATGCGATAGACCGCATCCACAATGACCGGCTCGAGGAAGGATCCCGAACCGACGTCTTCCACGGAGATGACCTGCAGCCGGTGCCAGAGGCACTCCTCCAGCTCCTCGCTGGTCGCGTACATCTCGTAGGCGAGCAGTGTCGCCTCCTCGAGCTCGCCGCGACGGACCGCCTTCTGGAACGCCGAGATGACCTCGTCCGCCGCGAGGTCGTGCAGCGTCCTGACCTTGGTCCACGGATCGAACTGCCGCACGGACCCGCTCTCCTCCCCGGTCGTCATGACCTACACCGTGGTCTTTCCCTGGAACACGTCTTCCAGGATCGTCGTGTCGAACAGGTCTTCGGCCGAGGTGGTGATGCCCACTGACGCCATCGTCTTGATGTTGGACTCGATGCCGTCCTTCGACATGGCGAGAAGACCGTTGGTCTTCGTCTCCGGCGTCGAGATCAGCGGGACGAATGCCTGAGCGGTGAGCAACTGCTCGGCGGAGTTGAGTTGAAGGCTCTTTCCGTACTTCTCGACGGCGAGCTTCGCCCCGCGCTGAGGATCCTGAACCGCGTCCTGCCAGCCCTTCACGCTGGCGCGCATCAGCTTGACGAGCCGCGCTCGCTTCTGCTTGTCGGCAAGCGTTTCCTCGCTGACGACGAAGGCGTCGGCCCACAGTCCGTAGCCGAAGTCCGCGAGCAGGAAGGCCTCCGCCTCGATCCCCTGACGCTTGAGCTGGATGGGCTGAGACGTCAGGAAGGAGGCGAAGGCGTCCACCTCGCCGTTGACCAGGGGAGCCGGGTCGAACTGGACCGGCACGTACTTGACCGACTTGGGGTCCACCCCGTTCGCCTTGAAGAACGCGTTGTAGATCTCGATGCCGGACTGCTGCACGCCGAGCCGCTTGCCGACCAGGTCCTGCGGCGTACGGATGGGGTTCTTGGCCAGGGACATCACGGCCGAGGGGTTCTTCTGCAGGGTGGCGCCGACGATCTTCAGCGGGGCGCCCTCCTTACGCGCCCGGGCGACGGTGTCGACCGAGTCGAGTCCGACGAACGCCTTCCCACTGGCGACCAGGGGCCCTACGGACACCGACGGTCCGCCCGGGACGATGGTCGTCTGCAGGCCCTCCTTCGCGAAGTAGCCCGCGTCGTCCGCGATGAAGATGCCCATGTTTTCGACGTTCGCGAGCCAGCCGAGTTGGAAGGTGACCGGGGCGGCACCCGTGGAGGTGGATTCGGTCGGGTCTCCGCCGCAGGCTGCGAGAGTTCCGCCAGCTGCGGCCAGGAGCGCCCCGCCACCGAGGATTTTCGCGGTCGCGGACAAGAAGTCACGGCGAGTGGTCGGCATGTCGATGTCCAATCAGGTCGGGCGTCGGTGAGAGGTGTGGAAGGGGTGCCTGGGCGCCGGCGTTGCGCTTCCGGTGGCCGCGATCGGTGCTGGATCCCGGGGTGGCGCGGTCGATCCGCGGACCAGCAGCTTGGTCTCCAGCACGATCCGACGCGGCGTCGAGTCCTGGCTGTCCTGCAGTCGTCCGAGGAGGAGCCGCATGGCCAGGGCCCCCTGTTCTTCCATCGGGCGGTCGACGACCGTGAGGGGCGGCGGCAGCAACGCCGCCAGCTGGAGATCGTCGAAGCCGACGAGGGACACCTGGTCCGGCACCCGGACGCCGAGGTCGTGCAGAGCACGCAGCGCCCCGATCGTCATCAGATTGTTCGTGACGTAGATGGCGGTCGGCGGGTGCTCCAGCGCGAGGAGGCGCATCACCGACTGGTAGCCGCCCTCCTCACGGAAATCGCCAAGCTCGTGGTAGGCCTCGGGCGGTTCCACCCCCCGCGACTTCAGTGTCTCGAGGAAGCCTTCGCGGCGCTGTCGGCCGGGGGTCGAGTGCTGGGTGCCGTTGACGATCGCGATCCGCCGATGGCCGAGATCCAGAAGATGCTCCGCGGCACGTCGACTTCCTCCGGCGTTGTCGACCAGCACGGCGTCGAACATCGGGGACCCACCGATCTCGCGATCGAGGAAGACGACAGGCAGACCGGCTTGATGCGCGCGCAACGGCGCGTCGTCGGACTCGACCGTCGGCGCCAGGATGACCCCGTCGACGCGGCCGACAAGATCCGCGAGGACGGAAACCTCCCGGTCCACGTTCTCGTCGGTGTTGTAGAGGAACAGGTTGTAGTCGTCCTGCCGTGCCACCGCCTCCGCGCCCTTCACCACGGCGGCGAAGAACGGGTTGGTGACGTCGGGAACGACGAGCGCGATCGACCTCGTACGTCCCGAGCGCAAGCTGCGCGCAACCGGGCTCGGACGATAGTCCAGCTCCTGGACGGCCGCCCGGATCGTGTCGGCCGCGCGGACCGACTGACCTGCGAGAAACCGCGAGACCGTCGTCGCGGAGACGCCGGCACGGCGCGCCACGTCGGCAATCGTCGCGTCAGACATCGCGGGTCACCCGTCCTCTGAAATCGAAACCTGGTATCGATTGCACCGGACCGTAGAACCGTGCGAGCATCCCCGTCAAGCACCTGGAAGAGATCCCCGAGATCCGACCTCGCGGAGAGACAACGCATGAGCTTGGGCAGCCACCCCACGGCCTGGAACCGCACGCCATGAGCACTGTCGAAGGGGCGCGCATCGTCGTCATCGGCAGCACGATGATCGACATGATTTCGTACATGCCGCGGGTCCCGGACGCGGGCGAGACGCTGATCGGTGACCAGTTCGCCCTCGGCTTCGGCGGCAAGGGAGCCAACCAGGCGGTCATGGCACGACGACTCGGCGCGCACGTCTGGATGGTCGGCTGCCTCGGCACCGACGTCTTCGGCGACATGACCGTGGACAACTTCCACGCGGCTGGGATCGACACCACCTACGTCACGCGCACGCCGGAGGCCAGCAGCGGGGTGGCACCGATCTGGGTGGAGGCTGGTGGGCACAACCGGATCGTCTGTGTTCCGGGCGCGAACGCCTACATGACCGAAGATCAAGCGAAGACCGCGGTCGAGTCGGTCCCCGGGGTCGACGTCGTCGTCGGGCAGTTCGAGGTTCCCCAGGCCGTGACCGCCGCCGGCTTTCAAGCGGCCAAGGCGCGGGGCGCGATCACCATCCTGAACCCCGCGCCCGCCGCGGAGATCAGCACCGAACTGCTCGCTGTCACCGACTGGCTCATCCCCAACGAGGTGGAGTTCGGCTTCCTGGCCGGAGCCGGGGCGGCGGAAGATGTCAGCAGCGCCCCGACGGATGCGACGCTCGCCGAGGTGGCGCAGCGCTTCGGCGTGAAACTCGTGGCGACACTCGGCGAGGCAGGTGCCGCCGTCCTCGACGCTTCGGGAGCCGTCGTCCGGATCACGCCGCCGAAGACGAGGGTGGTGGACACCACCGGCGCCGGGGACGCCTTCGTCGGCGCATTCTCGTACGGGCTCGCCGCCGGGCTCCCACCCACGGCCGCCGCACGGCTGGGCTGTGCGTGCGCGACCGCCAGCGTGGCCCGCCCAGGCACTCAGTCGTCGTTCCCGGTGGCTGGCGACCTGGACGACGCCCTCGCCTGGGCGGCCACCGGATTGTGACCCAGCGCGGCGCCGGTTCGCGGCCCTGCCGTTCTGCCGGCGGACTTCCTGATCGCCCCAATCCCCGTCGAAGGCTTCGACGCCCACCGACGGAGGGCGGTCGAACGGCGGTCAGGGACGGCCGGGTGGCGCCCAGCCGAAGCGCGGCGGCCGACGCTCGTTGGCCGCCGCCACCCCCTCGCGGGCCTCGCCGCTGGCCCGGACCTGCCCGTGCCACCAGGCGATCCGGTCGCCATCGGCGCGGCCGTCAATGATCTCCTTGGCCGCCGCCACGGTGAGACGGGAGCGCTCGGCGATGGCGGCGGTGAGCGCCGCCACCCGGGCATCCAGCGCGTCGGCCGGCAGCACCTCGTCGACCAGGCCGATCCGCAGCGCCCGCTCGGCGTCCACCAGCTCGCTGCTGAAGAGCAGGTGCTTGGCGGCGGACGGCCCGACCAGCCGGGCCAGCCTGCGGGTCGTCGGCGCCGGGTAGACCAGCCCGAGCCGCGCCGGGGGTACGCCGAACCGTGCGTCCGCGGCGGCCAGCCGCAGGTCGCAGGCGACGGCGAGCTGACACCCGCCGCCGACGCAGGCGCCCCGGACGGCGGCCACGGTGGGCTTGGCGAAATCCGCGAGCCGCTCCTCGGCGGCCACCGCGATGCTGCCGTCGCCGGCCTCCAGCAGTTCGTCCAGGTCGCCGAGGTCGGCGCCGGCGCAGAAGGTGCCGTCGGCGCCGGTGAGCACCAACGCGTGTACTGCCGGGTCCGCCTCCAGGCCGTCGAGCAGCACCGGGAGCTGGCGCCACATGGCCGGAGTCATCGCGTTGCGGCGGGCCGGATTCCGAATCACCACGGTCGCCACCGGGCCGGTCACCGTGACGGTCAGCTCCGCGTCCGACATGTCTCCCCCTCCGCCCGTGGTCCGGCCGACCATAGCGGCGGGGCCCGGTGACCACCCGCCTGGGGTGGCCGCCGGGCCCCGGGTTCGGCGGCTACGTCAGGAGACGTTCACCGCGGTGTCGTCGATGACGAAGGAGGTCTGCAGCGAGATGTCCTCCGTGCCGGTGAACTTCAGGGTGACGCTCTGGCCGG
>NZ_JBIAIL010000029.1:0-93759 GCF_042871425.1 Micromonospora sp. NPDC005806
CGGCGCCACCAAGCCCGAGCTCGACGAGCCCACTACACCCGACGGCTCAACCTCGAACTTCAACCATGATCCCGAACGGCGGCTGCCGTACTAAGTCGGGGACAGCAGGGGCTCAGTCCTCCTTGCCCGCGTCGGACACCTTCTTGGCGCCTCCCCCGAACAGCACCAGGAGGATGATCCCGCCGAGGATCCACGGCCCGTAGTCGGTCTTCTCCTCCGGAGGCTTCTGCGCCCAGGTCCGCACCTGCAGGAACACCGACGTCCGGTTCCCGGCGACCTCGACCTGCTTGACGGTGAGCAGGCTGCGCCGGCCGGTGTCGGTCACCGCGCAGTACCGGTTCCCCTTGTCGAGATCCTGGTAGCGGAGGGTTTCCGAGACGTAGTCGGTGTTCGCCGCGCACATCGCGTAGGTCGCGGGAGCCTTGCTCTGCACCACGGCGATCTGGGTGCCGGCGGTGAAGCTGCGGGCCAGACCCGTCCCGTCGTTGCCGAGGTCCTGCCGGGAACCGAGCCCGTCGGTGACGTCCCAGTCGGGGCAGAGCGAGTCGAGGTCGGCGTAGAAGCCGGGCGACAGCACGAGCGGGCCGTCGTGGCGGACCACCTCGGTGGACGCGGTCACGCTCGGCGAAGCACCGTCGGCTGCCGGTGAGGCGCACCGTTCCTGCTTCGCAGGTGTCGTCCCGGGCAGGACGGGGCTGGGGCTCGTCGGGTCGGCGATCTCGGTCGGGGCCACCGTGGGTAGGGCCGCTTGGGGCTCATCCTCGCCGGCCACCCCCACCAGTACGACGACCAGCAGACCCCCGGCCATCGTGCCGAGCGCCAGCAGCACGCTGGGCCGCTTGAACAACGTCGACCGCTCGCCCTCGGGCTCCGTCTGCTCCCCGGAAGCCAGGCGTCGCGGGACCTCGACGACGGCGACGACCAGGGCGCCCAGCCCGATCAGCATGCTGATGACACTGGCCGCCTTGTCGGCCCGGTCCAGCGACGCCTCGCCCATCAGCAGGGCGAGCAGTGCCCAGCCGACGAGCGCGCTGACCAGGACCGCCGCGACCGGAGTCCACTTCCACCGCAGCTTCGGGGGCCAGGCCATGCCGGCATGATGCCAGACCGCCGCCAAGCGGATTCATCCACTGTGGCTCATCGTGGCCGACGGGCCTTGCCTCGGCTTCCCGGCAATCCACGCCCGCCTCGAGCGTCGAGGGCGCTACCCGAACCAGGTGATCGCCTGCCCGTGTCCCCGGGTCCAGGCGAGCGGCGTCCCGTCCAGCGCGAGCACGTTGTAGTGCGCGTCGCTCGGCGGCGTCGGCAGCACTGCGTAGGTCAGCACGTCGGGGGCCTCGTTCGCGATCCAGTGCCCTGGGAGCCCGCGTACCACGTCGGCGAACGCGTCCCGCCGGGGCGGAGGCACCTGGTAGAGCACCGAGGTATGGCACACCACCAGCGTCGCGTCGGCCGGTGCCCGCGCGGCCAGCGCCGGCAGATCGTCCACCAGGTCACCGCGGACGAGCAGCGGCGGCTCGCCGGCGGCGACGGCGGCCGCGGCCCGCAGCCGGTCGCGGCGGTGGCGGTGTTCAGGCCAGATGAGGGCGTCCAGCCACGCGACGTCGGCGCTGTCGGTCACGTCGAGCGGGTTGAGGTCCAGGCCGGCCCGCCACACCACCTCGGGCAGGCGGGCCGGTGCCGCCGTGCCGGTGATCACGCAGTCGAGGACCGGTTGACCCGCGCCGATCCGATGGTCGCCGTAGCGGTAGGCGTACCGGTCGGGGTAGAGGCACAGCCCGGCGGACGCGCCGACCTCCAGCAACGCGAGCGGCTGCGGGAGGGCGGCCAGCACCGGCAGCAGTACGGCGCACCGGCCGGCCTCGTTGGTCTGCGTCGCCCGGACCCGCATCTCGGCCTCGACCGCCGGCCAGTTCGCCAGGGTGTAGGCGTGGAACGCGGCCGGATCCTCGACCGGCCCACCGAGGAGGCGCACCACGGCGAACAGCAGGTTCGGCTGCCGCTTGGCGGGTGCGAGCGCCTCCAGCAGGGCGAGCAGCTCGTCGTCCTGGGACACCGCCAGGGCCAGCCGCTCGTACGCGGGTGACACACCGTGGGCCTCGCGGGCACCGAACCTCTCGTAGCTGGCGGCGGTGGTCATGGCCCCTCCCTTCGTGCCCGGGCGACGGTCCGGCGCGCACCGCGCCAGGCGATCAGGGCGGTGCGGAGCCGGGGCGAGGAGACGTTCTCCCCGCGGCGCCGGGCGGCGAGCTGGTCGATCAGCCAGGCCGGGGCGACGGCCTGCTTGACGGCTTCGGACTTGGTGAGCAGTTCGCCGGTGCCGAGCGCGTAGCGCCCCCGGGCCATCGAGGTGAGACCGAGGTCGGCGATGACGGGGTCCCACCACAGCCACGGACGCCGGGCGGCCCAGGCCCAGTAGCCGGTGAGTTCGGCACGGGCCGCCGCGCGTACGTCGTCGGCGCTCATCGGGGGGAACACGTCGCGGGGCGGGGGGCCGAAGATCGCGTACCCGTGACGCACCAGCTCGGCCCGGGTGATCCCGGAGAGGATGCGCTGTACGAGCTGCCGGTGGGTCCAGGTCGGATGCCGCACCTGGACGTCGAGCATCGTCGCGGTGTCGACGTAGACGCAGCCGAGGTGGAGACCCGAGCCGGTGCCGGCGTCGAGGCGACGATGCACCCCGGCGAGTGCGGCCTGCCGGGCCGCGTCGACCGGGCCGCCGACCAGGGCGACCAGGTCGAGGTCGCTGACGCCGGGGAGGTAGTCGCCGGTCGCCAACGATCCGGCGACCAGCAGTCCACTGACCCAGCCGAGCGCCGCGAGTTCCTGGCCGAACTCCGCCACGACCGGCGGTGAGGTCACCATGACGGCAGCCTATGGGACTCCGACCAAACTCCGGCGGCCGAGCCCGTTCCCGCGCCCGCCGGCGGTGCCGGCCCGGCGCACCAGCGACAGAACGCCGCGAGCGCGGCCGGGGATCCCTGCCGCGCTCGCGAGACGGGTGGAACGTCAGCTGCAGCCGCTGGTGGAGCCGCAGCCCTCGCAGACGTAGCAGCTACCGGCCGGCCGCATCTTCGTACCGCAGGTGAAGCAGAGCGGCGCGTCCGCGGCCTTGCCGATCACGGCCTCCAGCAGCTCGGTGCTGGAGCCCACCGACGGCGCCGGCTTGACGACGGCGACGTCCACGACCTCCTGCTTCGGCTGGATGACCGCGCCGACCTTCGGCTCGGGCGCCGCGACCGGGGCGGAGGCGGCCATCGCGGTGAGGTCCGCACCGCTCGCCTCCGCCTCCGCCTCGGCCTGAAGCTGGGCGGCCCGCTCCTTGGCGGTGAAGATGCCCAGCTCCGCGCGGCGCTCGTACGGCAGGAAGTCCAGGGCCAGGCGACGGAAGATGTAGTCCATCACCGAGGCCGCCATCCGCACGTCCGGGTCGTCGGTCATGCCGGCCGGCTCGAAGCGCATGTTGGTGAACTTGCTGACGTACGTCTCCAGCGGGACGCCGTACTGGAGACCGATGGAGATGGCCACCGAGAAGGCGTCCATCACGCCGGCCAGGGTCGAGCCCTGCTTCGACATCTTGAGGAAGACCTCGCCGAGGCCGTCGTCGGGGTACGACGAGGCGGTGAGGTAGCCCTCCGCGCCGCCGACCGAGAAGGAGATCGTCTCCGACGGGCGCTTCTTCGGCAGCCGCTTGCGCACCGGCCGGTACTCGACGACCTTCTCCACGACCTTCTCGACCTCGGCGGCCGGGGTCCCGGCGGCCTTGTTCGGCTTGGCGGCCGACAGCGGCTGGCCGACCTTGCAGTTGTCCCGGTAGATCGCCAGGGCCTTGAGGCCGAGCTTCCAGCCCTCGAAGTAGATCTTCTCGACGTCCTCGACGGTCGCCTGCTCCGGCATGTTGACCGTCTTGGAGATGGCGCCGGAGATGAACGGCTGGACGGCCGCCATCATCCGCACGTGGCCCATCGGCGCGATGGACCGCGCGCCCATGGCGCAGTCGAAGACCGGGTAGTGCTCGGGCCTGAGGCCGGGAGCGTCGACCACGTGGCCGTGGTCGGCGATGTGCTCGACGATCGCCTCGACCTGCTCCTCGGGGTAGCCGATGCTGCGCAGGGCGCGCGGCACGGTCTGGTTGACGATCTGCATCGAGCCGCCGCCGACCAGCTTCTTGAACTTGACCAGGGCCAGGTCCGGCTCGACACCGGTGGTGTCGCAGTCCATCATCAGGCCGATGGTGCCGGTCGGGGCGAGCACGCTGGCCTGCGAGTTCCGCCAGCCGTTCTTGTCACCGACCTTGTTGCCGAGGGTCCACTGCTTGGTGGCCTCCCGCTGGATGGCGGTGGCCACGGTGCCCGACGGCTTGATCTCGTCGTTGGCGGCGGCGTGCTTGCGCATGACCCGCTTGTGCGCCTCGGCGTTACGGGCGTAGCCCTCGTACGGGCCGACGATGCCGGCCAGCTCGGCCGAGCGGCGGTAGGCGGTGCCGGTCATCAGCGAGGTGATCGCTGCGGCGACCTCCCGGCCCTGCTCCGAGTCGTACGGCAGGCCGGAGGCCATCAGCAGCGCGCCCAGGTTGGCGTACCCGATCCCGAGCTGCCGGTAGGCGCGGGTGGTCTCACCGATCTTCTCGGTCGGGAAGTCGGCGAAGCAGATCGAGATGTCCATCGCGGTGATGACGAACTCGACCGACTTGACGAACTTCGCCACCTCGAAGCTGCCGTCGGCACGCATGAACTTCATCAGGTTCAGCGAGGCCAGGTTGCACGAGGAGTTGTCCAGGTGCAGGTACTCCGAGCACGGGTTCGACGCGGTGATCCGCCCGGTCTCCGGGCAGGTGTGCCAGTCGTTGATGATGTCGTCGTACTGCAGGCCGGGGTCGGCGCACTCCCAGGCGGCCTGGGAGATGGTGCGGAAGAGCTGCTTGGCGTCAACGGTCTCGATGGTCTGCCCGTCGAGCCGGCCGCGCAGGTCGAAGCTGCCGCCGTTCTCCACCGCGGTCATGAACTCGTCGGAGACCCGGACCGAGTTGTTGGCGTTCTGGTACTGCACGCTGACGATGTCGGCGCCGCCCAGGTCCATGTCGAAACCGGCGTCCCGCAGCGCGCGGATCTTGTCCTCCTCGCGCGCCTTGGTGAGCACGAACTCCTCGATGTCCGGGTGGTCCACGTCGAGGATGACCATCTTGGCCGCGCGCCGGGTGGCGCCGCCGGACTTGATGGTGCCGGCGGAGGCGTCCGCGCCCCGCATGAAGCTGACCGGGCCGGAGGCGGTGCCGCCGGAGGAGAGCAGCTCCTTGGAGGACCGGATCCGGGACAGGTTGGCGCCGGAGCCGGAGCCGCCCTGGAAGATCAGCCCCTCCTCCTTGTACCAGTCAAGGATGGAGTCCATCGAGTCGTCGACGGCCAGGATGAAGCACGCGCTGACCTGCTGCGGCGACGGCGTGCCCACGTTGAACCAGACCGGCGAGTTGAAGCTGAACACCTGGTGCAGCAGCATCCAGGTCAGCTCGTGCGCGAAGACCTCCGCGTCGGCCGGGGTGGCGAAGTAGCCGTACTCCTCACCGGCGGTGCGGTAGGTCTCGACCACCCGGTCGATGAGCTGCTTGAGCGACCACTCCCGCTCCGGGGTCCCCACCGCGCCCCGGAAGTACTTGGTGGTCACGATGTTGGCCGCATTGACGGACCAGGACTCGGGGAACTCCACCCCGCGCTGCTCGAAGTTGATCGAACCGTCCCGCCAGTTCGTCATCACGACGTCGCGGCGCTCCCAGGTGACCTCGTCGTAGGGATGCACCCCCTCGGTCGTCCAGACGCGCTCGATCTTCAGCCCCGCCCCGGCCTTGTTCCGTGACTTGCTGGTCGTCACGCCCTCGCCCCCCTCGTCGGCGCGGTCACCCACCGCGCCTCGTCAACTGTCAGAAATCCGAAACTCAACTGGTCGCGCCGGCGGCCTCGACCGCCTCGGCCCCGGCGCCCTCCCGGGCCCGCGCGGCGGTCCGCAGCGTCTCGATCTCTCGCTCGAAGTCGGCGAGCGAGTCGAAGGACCGGTAGACGCTGGCGAACCTCAGGTAGGCCACCTCATCCAGGTCGCGCAGCGGCCCCAGGATGGCCAGCCCGACCTCGTGGCTGGGGATCTCGGCGGCCCCCTTGGCCCGCACGGTCTCCTCGACCTTCTGCGCGAGCAGCGCGATCGAGTCGTCGTCGACCGGGCGGCCCTGGCACGCCTTGCGCACCCCGCCGATGATCTTCGTGCGGCTGAACGGCTCGGTCACCCCGCTGCGCTTGACCACCGCGAGCACCGCCTCCTCGACGGTGGTGAACCGCTTGCCGCACTCTGGGCAGGACCGCCGCCGCCGGATGAGCTGGCCGTCGTCGGCCTCCCGCGAGTCGACGACCCGGGAGTCGGCGTGCCGGCAGTACGGACACCGCATCGCCTGACCTCCTTCATCGACCGTGGGCACACCGACCGGCTCCCGGGCACGCGCCGCCGCGACGACGCCATCACTCGATGGCTGACGCCGGGTCGGCGGTACGGGAGTGCGTTCGGTAGTGGAACCCAACCTGTAGGCGAGTTACGCCCGTGTGACTACTACATCTAGGGGTTGACCGTATGCCGTCGCACTAGCGAGGTCAAGTTGGCCGGCGTGTCCGGCGCGTCATCAGAATCACTCACCCGCCCCACCTCTTCCCACCCGTCACCGAGGAGCCCAACGGTTGGCCACCCCGCGGGTCACGGGGCACGACGATAGAACACTCGTTCGAGAGCGACGTACCATTTATCAGAACAGGCGTTCGGAAATCCAGGATTTCCGCGCGACACGCCGACAACAGGTCGTACAGATGTTTGAAAATGGCTGATCTCACCTATACGGTCAACAACGACCGGGCGCGGCGTGTCGCGTCGGACCGGTCAGCAACACCCGTACGCACCACGAGCCGCCAAGGCACCCAGCGCCGACCAGGGAGGACGGACGTGACCGAGGACCGGGCCAGCCGGCAGAAGAACCCGCAACCGATCGACGGGGCGGGTCCGCCGGCGACCCGTCGGCCCCGCACCGCGCGCAGCCGGGCGGCCCAGCCCGCCGTTCGCGCGGTCACGCCGGTGGTCAGCAGCTTCCCCGACCCGACCACGGTCGACCTGACCGCCCGGCAGCGCCGGATCCTGGAGTTCATCCGGACCTGGGTGGAGCGGCACGGCTACCCGCCGAGCGTGCGCGAGATCGGCGAGGCCGTCGGCCTGGTCTCTCCGTCCAGCGTCGCCTACCAGCTCAAGGAGTTGGAGAAGAAGGGCTTCCTGCGCCGCGACCCGAACCGGCCGCGCGCGGTGGACGTCCGCGCCCCCGGCGACGTGCTCGACGACGAGGCGGCCCGCGCCCAGCGGCCCGCGCCGGCCTACGTGCCGATGCTCGGTCGGATCGCCGCCGGTGGCCCGATCCTGGCCGAGCAGGCGGTGGAGGACATCTTCCCGCTCCCCCGCGAGCTGGTGGGTGAGGGCGAGGTCTTCATGCTCCAGGTCAAGGGCGACTCGATGCTCGACGCGGCGATCTGCGACGGCGACTGGGTGGTCGTCCGCCAGCAGCCGACCGCCGAGGCTGGCGACATCGTCGCCGCCATGCTCGACGGCGAGGCGACGGTGAAGACCTACCGACGCCGCGACGGGCACGTCTGGCTGATGCCGCAGAACCCGGCCTTCGACCCGATCCCCGGCGACGACGCCACCATCATGGGTCGCGTGGTCGCCGTGCTGCGCCGGATCTGACGACGCCGGTCCGGGTGACCGCCCTGGCGGCGGTCGCCCGGTTCGTCGATCAGTAGCGGTCGCCCCGGTACTCCCGGCCATCCGACACCGGCCCGTACTGGCCCCGGTCGTCGTAGCCGTGGTCGCCTCGACGGCCACCGCGCGGGTCCCGGTGGTCGGGCTCACGGCGCGGCGGTTCGCCCCGCCCGCCGCCGTACGATCCCCCGCCCTGCTGGCCGCCGCCGTACCCGCCACCGCCCTGCTGGGCGCCGCCGCCGTAGGCACCGCCCTGCGGACGGCCACCACTCTGCGCGCCGCCGCCGTAGACCCCGCCGCCGCCCTGGGGTCGGCCGCCGCCGTACACCCCGCCGGCCGGCGGTCGGCCCGGGGCGTCCCCGCCGTACACCCCGCCGCTGGGGGCTCCGCCGTAGACCCCGCCGCGCGGGCCGCCGGGCGGCGGGGAGAAGCCACCGTCCGCCGGGAACTCGTCGCGGCGCTCCGGCTCCGCCGGCGCCGGCTTGCGCCGGGCCCGCATGATGCCGAAGATGCCGGCGAAGACCATCAGCGCGCCGATCACGCCCAGCGCCGCGATCAGGTACGTGATCTCGTCGAGCGTCAGCCCCTCGATCCAGGACTTCTGCGCGGCCGGCTTCGTCACCTCCTTGCCGCCGTTCGGCAGCGCCTCGACGCCGGCAGCGGACGGCGTGTAGCTGAGGATGTCGATCGGGTCGGCGGCGTCGAGGGAACCACCGTCGGACACGGTGACGAAGGACTTGCCGTCCGCCGTGTAGGAGATGGCCTCGCCGAACGGGTCGGCCAACGGGGTGACCCGGGGCTTGCCGGTGGTGAGGGCCGCGACAATGTTGCCGCCGGTCACGTCGAACTCGAAGGCGTCCGCGTAGGTGCGCAGGACCACCTTGCTGCCGTCGGGCGAGCGGGCCGCGCCGGTGACCAGCATGCGGCCGGGCGCGCCCAGCTTGTTCTCGGTGTTGGTCTTGGGGAGCGTGACCTCGCCGAGCTTCTTCATCGGCACCGCTTCGAGATCGCCGCCGCTCTTCAGCTTCGCCGTGGGCGTGAAGATCTCCGACTTGCCGGACAGGTCCTTGGTGATGACCAGCGGCAGGTTGTCGTCGCCGATCAGCAGCGCCTCGGCGTCGTGCGGCTTGCCCTCCGGGTACACCAGCCGGTGCAGCACCGGCTGCTTGGACCCGCTCAGCGGCATCGTCCAGACGGCGACCCGCGGGCGCCGGGTCTTGCTCTCGACGTTGTCGCCGGTGTCAGCGATCCAGAGGGTCTTCTTGTCCGGCCCGACGGCCAGGTCCTCGGTGTCGAGGGGTCCGTCACCCGAGTAGCGGACCGGGTCCTTCGCGATCTTGCACTTGGCGTCGAGGTAGAAGACGCGCTTTCGGCTCGGGTCATCGGTGCCGTCGTTGATCACGACGTAGCCGGTGCTCGTGGCGACGAGGCCGGACAGCTCCCGTAGGCGCTTGTCCTCGACGGCGCACTTCTTCTTGGGAGCCGCGGCCAGCGCGGGGGCCGCGGCGGGGGCCGCCAGGGCGGTCCCGGCCGGCGCCACGACCGCGCCGACGAGGCTGAGCGCGATCGTGACCGAGGAGACAGCGTGCCGCATGGCGCCAAGTGTCGCACGACCCGCGTGGCGGGCGGTGACGCCGGAGGCTCAGCCCCCGACGGCCACCCGCTCGTCCACGGTGAGCCGGTCCCCCGCCCGGTACGGCGCCAGCTCGGCGGCGAGCGCCTCACCGACCCGTACGTGCAGCAGCGTGCCCTCGGGCAGGTGGGCGGTGCTCAGCACCTCGCCCTGCCGGTGCACCCGGGCCACCAGGTCGCCCCGGTCGTACGGGAGCACGGCCCGAACCTCGACGGCCGGGCGCGGCAGCCGCTGCTCGATCGCCTCACGCAGGCCCTCGATCCCGCGCCCGGAATGGGCGGAGGCGAAGATCGCCTCGGGCCAGAGCCGCTTGAGCCGCAGCAGCGTCTCCTCGTCGGCCGCGTCGGTCTTGTTGACCACCAGCAGCTCGGGCAGCCGGTCGGCGCCCACCTCGGCGAGCACCTCGCGGACCGCCCGGACCTGCTCCTCCGGGTCCGGGTGGGTGCCGTCGACCACGTGCACCACCAGGTCGGCGTCGGCGACCTCCTCCAGGGTCGAGCGGAACGCCTCGACGATCTGGTGCGGCAGGTGCCGGACGAACCCGACCGTGTCGGAGAGGGTGTAGAGCCGCCCGTCGGAGGTGGTGGCCTTGCGGGTGGTCGGGTCCAGGGTGGCGAACAGCGCGTTCTCCACCAGCACGCCCGCCCCGGTCAGCCGGTTGAGCAGGCTGGACTTGCCGGCGTTGGTGTAGCCGGCGATGGCCACCGCGGGCACCGCGTTGCGGGTCCGGCGGGCCCGCTTGGTCTGGCGTACCGTCGTCATGCTCTTGATCTCGCGGCGCAGCCGCGCGATCCGGTGCCGGATCCGGCGCCGGTCGGTCTCGAGCTTCGTCTCACCGGGACCGCGCAGACCCACACCGCCGCCGGCGCCACCGCCGCGGCCGCTACCACCGGTCTGCCGGGAGAGCGTTTCACCCCAACCGCGCAGCCGCGGCAGCAGGTATTCGAGCTGGGCCAGCTCGACCTGCGCCTTACCTTCGCGGCTCTTGGCGTGCTGGGCGAAGATGTCGAGGATGAGCGCGGTCCGGTCGACCACCTTGACCTTGGTGCGCTGCTCCAGGTTGCGCAGCTGGGACGGCGAGAGTTCACCGTCGCAGATCACCGTGTCAGCTCCGGTGGAGAGCACCACCGCGCCGAGGTCGTCGACCTTGCCTCGACCGACGTACGTGGCGGGGTCGGGCCGGTTGCGCCGCTGGATCAGCCCCTCCAGCACCTGCGAGCCGGCCGTCTCGGCCAGCGCCGCCAGCTCGGTGAGGCTGTTCTCCGCGTCCTCCTGGGTCCCCTCGGTCCAGACGCCCACCAGGACGACCCGCTCCAGCCGGAGCTGGCGGTACTCGACCTCGGTGATGTCGGTGAGCTCGGTCGAGAGGCCGGGGACCCGCCGCAACGCCTGCCGCTCCGACAGCTCGAACTCGCCGGTGGTGGCCTCGAGCTCGTCGTCCTCGTAGGGGAGGTAGGTCTCCTGCTCTCGCAAACTGCGTCTCCTGTCCGTTATGTCCATCGCCAAGGCATTTTCGGCGCGTACGAGCAATCCTGACATGTGACAACGCACCACGCACCTGCTATATGCCCGTGGCGCTACCCACTGGTAGTGGGGTCGGATGCCGGTCCGACTGGGCGGGCGAGTACAAATGCCAGGCGAGCCGATCAGCGATGACGGAGGAGTTTTCGTGGCCATCACCCGACTGCCGAGCGCCGGATTCTCGATCACGATCCGGATCTCGGTACCCGCGGACGCCTCCTCCATCGGACGGCTGACCACCGCGGCAGGCGAGGCCGGCGCCATCGTCACCGCGCTCGACGTGGTCGACTCCGACCCGTCCCACGTGATCGTCGACCTCACCTGCGACACCGCCGACGCTGGCCACGCCGACCAGGTGGTGAAGGCGCTGACCGCGCTCGAGGGGGTGGACGTCCGCAAGGTCTCCGACCGGACGTTCCTGCTGCACCTGGGCGGCAAGATCGAGGTCAGCTCGAAGGTCGCGCTGCGTACCCGCGACGAGCTGTCCCGCGCGTACACGCCGGGCGTGGCCCGGGTCTGCCAGGCGATCGCCGAGAACCCGGCCGACGCCCGCCGGCTCACCATCAAGCGCAACACGGTCGCCGTGGTCAGCGACGGCTCCGCCGTGCTCGGCCTGGGCAACCTCGGCCCGGCCGCCTCGCTGCCGGTGATGGAGGGCAAGGCGGCGCTGTTCAAGCGCTTCGGCGGGGTGGACGCCTGGCCGGTGGTGCTCGACACCCAGGACACCGACGAGATCGTGTCGATCGTCAAGGCGATCGCGCCGGCGTACGGCGGGATCAACCTGGAGGACATCGCCGCGCCGCGCTGCTTCGAGATCGAGGCCCGGCTGCGCGAGGCGCTGGACATCCCGGTCTTTCACGACGACCAGCACGGCACCGCGATCTGCGTGCTGGCCGCGCTGACCAACGCGCTGCGCGTGGTGGGCAAGCGGCTGGAGGACGTCCGGGTGGTGGTCTCCGGCGCCGGTGCGGCCGGCACCGCGATCATGAAGCTGCTGCTCCGGCAGGGTGTGGGCGACATCATCGCGTACGACCGGCAGGGCGCCCTGCACCGCGGGCTGACCGACCTCAACCCGGCCTGGCAGTGGCTGGCCGACCACACCAACAAGGAGAACTACTCCGGCGACCTGCCCGGGGCCGTGCGGGGCGCGGACGTGTTCATCGGGGTGAGCGCGCCGAACCTGCTCACCGGCGAGGACATCGCCACCATGGCCAAGGACGCGATCGTCTTCGCGCTGGCCAACCCGGACCCGGAGGTGGACCCGCGGGAGGCGCGCAAGTACGCCGCCGTGGTCGCCACCGGCCGCTCCGACCAGCCGAACCAGATCAACAACGTGCTCGCCTTCCCGGGCGTCTTCCGGGGCATGCTCGACGCGCACGCCGAGGAGTTCACCGAGGAGATGGCGATCGCGGCGGCCCGGGCCATCGCGGACGTGGTCGGCGAGGACAAGATCAACCCGACGGTGATCGTGCCGAGCGTCTTCGACTCCCGGGTCGCCCCGGCGGTCGCCGCCGCGGTCCGCGCCGCCGCCCAGAACCCGGCCGCCACCCCGCCCCCGGCCGCCGACCCGGGCCCGGCCGACCTCCCCGAGATCGCCGCCAACGCCAGCGCCACCCCCTGACCCACCGCCGCACGTCCTGGTGCCCGCTGGCCTCGCGCGTCGCGGCCACCCCCTTACAGGCCCTGAAAGCGATATGCCGCTGAGACATATTTATGTCTCAGCGGCATATCGGTGAAGAGTCTTGTGCCGTCCGCAGCCGCGACCCGCCCGGCCCGCAAGGCGAGGCGCGGCCGGGTGGTCAGGGCAGGAGGGCGGGGAGGGTGATCTCGCCGGTGGCGACCAGGACCGCCGGGCCGGAGAGCCAGCAGGAGTCCTCGGTGACCGTCACCGTGAGGCGGCCGCCGGGGACGTCCACCGTCATCGAGCCGGTGTCCAGGCCGGCGTCCCGCAGGGCCGCCGCGGCCACCGCGCAGGCGCCGGTGCCGCAGGAGAGCGTCTCGGCGGAGCCCCGCTCGTAGACCCGCATCAGCACGTGCCCGTCGGTGCCGTCCACCGGCTCGCCCGGGGCGGTGAACTCGACGTTCACCCCGGCCGGGAAGGCGGACGGGTCGACGTCGGGTGCCCGGGTGAGGTCCAGGCCGGCCAGTTCCAGCCCGGCGGGGAGGGCGCAGACCAGGTGCGGATTGCCGACGTCCACCGCTGCGCCGGTCAGGGTCAGTCCGCCGATGGTCGCGGTGGCCGTGTCGTACAGCCTGGGCCGGCGCATCTCGACGGCGACGGCCTCCCCCTCGACCCGCGCGCGCACGACGCCGGCCCGGGTGGCCAACGGCAGCGCCGCGCCGGACGGGGTGGCCAGACCGGTCTCCAGCAGGTAGCGGACGAAGACCCGGGCGCCGTTGCCGCACATCTCGGCGAACGAGCCGTCGGAGTTCCAGTAGTCCATGAACCACTCGGCCTCGCCGGCCAAGGCGGCGCCCTCCGGGTGCTTGGCGGCCCGCACCACGCGCAGCACGCCGTCTCCGCCGATCCCGCGACGCCGGTCACAGAGCGCGGCGACCAGGCCGGGCGTCAGGCCGAGCGCGCCGTCCGGGTCGGGCAGGATGACGAAGTCGTTGCCGGTGCCGTGGCCCTTGGTGAACTCCACGCCCCCATCATTCCCGATTCGCGGCAACCGTCCGCAGCGCGGTCGGGACAAGGTCCGGCGCGGACGAGTCCAGCCAGTGGATCCGCGGGTCGCGCCGGAACCAGGACCGCTGGCGGCGGACGAACCGCCGGGTGGCCCGGATCGTCTCGTCGTGCGCCTCGACCTCGGTCAGCTCCCCGGCCAGGAAGCGCAGCACCTGCTGGTAGCCGAGCGCCCGGCTGGCCGTACGCCCCCCGGGCAGGCCGCGGCCGACCAGGGTCTGCGTCTCGGCGACCAGGCCGTCGGCCCACATCCGGTCCACCCGCAGCGCGATCCGCTCGTCCAGCAGCGCGGTGTCCAGGTCCACGCCGAGCTGCACCGACGGGTAGTACGGCGTCGGCTCGGGCAGCGAGGCGGTGAACGGCGCTCCGGTCAGCTCGATCACCTCCAGGGCCCGGACGATCCGCCGCCCGTTGGTCGGCAGGATGCCGGCCGCCGCCAGCGGGTCGGCCGCCCTGAGTCGGGCGTACAGCGGGGCCGGGCCGGTCGCGGCCAGTTCCGCCTCCAGCCGCTCCCGCACCGCCGGGTCGGTGCCGGGGAACTCGAACTGCTCCAGCACCGCGCGCACGTAGAGCCCGGAGCCGCCGACCAGCAGCGGCACCCGGCCCCGGGCCAGGATGCCGTCGACCGCCGCGCGGGCCACCTTCTGGTACTCGGCGACGCTGGCCGGCTCAGTCACCGCCCAGATGTCGAGCAGGTGGTGCGGCACACCCTCCCGCTCGGCCGGGGTCAGTTTGGCGGTGCCGATGTCCATGCCCCGGTAGAGCTGCATCGAGTCGGCGTTGACCACCTCGCCGTCGAGGGCGTGCGCGAGGGCGATGCTCAGCGCCGACTTCCCCGCCGCGGTCGGCCCGACCACGGCGATCACCGTGCCGGTCATGCGCAGGCCCAGTTCGCCACGAAATAGGAAACGCCGTAGGGGGCCTGGTGGTAGCTGAGCTCGCCGCGCCAGTCGCCGCCCGCCGCGCGGACCGCGCCGGCCAGCACCTGCCACGGGGCCCGCCCAGCCACCTTCAGCTCCGCCGACAGCACGGGGTCCAGGCCGAGCAGGGCCTCGGCGTCCGCGTCGGCCAGGGCCAGGGCCACCCTCTCGTCGTACGCGGGCGCGCGCGGGTCGTCGTAGCCGGGCGCCTTGACGCCCCGGCAGGCCGACCCATCCCCCAGCACCAGCAGCGCGACCCGCCCGTCCGTCTCGGCGACCAGGTCCGCGCCGAGGGCGGCGCAGTCGGCCGGGGAGGCGTCGGCGGCCACCGCCCGGGCCAGCCGCGGCAGCTCGGTGCCGGACCGGTTCACCAGCCAGGCGCCGATGGTCAGGCTCAGCGGCAGGGCCTCGACACCCGCGCAGTTGGTGTGCCAGATCCGGACATAATGGTGCAACCCAAAGGGCAGCAGCGATCCGTAGTCGGCGGTGCCGAATCGCTCCGTCTCCGGCCCGGCGCCGAGCAGCAGGATCACCCCGGGGTCGGCGGCGAGCAGCCGGGCCACGGCCGCGTCGGCGGCGGCGCCGAGATCGTCCAGCTCCGGCGCGGCGGCGCCGGCCAGTTCGGGTACGAGCAGGGGCGGATGGGGGCAGACGGCGGCGGCGACCAGAGGCACCCGTTCAACCTATCCGGCTCGCCGGGTGCGTTCCCGCGCCGATCCGGTCATCGAGGCGCTACGACACCGTATGGTCACGGTCGACGACAGGCGCTCGACACGGACCGGGTCGGACCTGTGACAATGCCCGGGAGTACTTTGCTGCGCCGTGGCGGCGATCGAGGGGGCAGTCCCGTCGACGCCGGGAGAACGAGGATGGGCACATGAGCGACTGGACTGCCTTCGGACGGGTGGACGAGGACGGCACCGTCTACGTCAAGACCGCCGAGGGCGAGCGGGTGGTCGGATCTTGGCAGGCGGGGGCTCCGGAGGAGGGGCTGGCCCACTTCGCCCGGCGGTTCGCCGACCTGGTGACGGAGGTGGACCTGACCGAGGCCCGGCTCAACTCGGGCGCGGCGGACGCCGGCCACTCGCTGACCACGATCCGGCGGATCCGCGCCTCGCTGGCCGAGGCGCACGTGGTCGGGGACATCGACGCGCTGGCCGCGCGCCTGGACAAGCTGGCCGGCGTGGCCGAGGAGAAGGCCGGCGAGGCCAAGGCGGCCCGGGACGCCGCCCGCGGCGAGGCCCTGGCCCGCAAGACCGCCCTGGTGGAGGAGGCGGAGAAGCTGGCCGCCGAGTCGACCGGCTGGAAGACCGCCGGAGACCGGCTCAAGGAGATCCTCGACGAGTGGAAGACCATCCGCGGCGTCGACAAGAAGACCGACGGTGAGCTGTGGAAGCGGTTCGCCGCCGCCCGCGACTCGTTCACCCGCCGCCGGGGCGCCCACTTCGCCTCCCTGGACCAGCAGCGCAAGCAGGCGCAGTCGGTCAAGGAGGAGCTGGTCGTCGAGGCCGAGAAGCTGAAGGACTCCACCGACTGGGGCGTCACCGCCAACCAGCTCAAGGACCTGATGGCCCAGTGGAAGGCCGCCCCGCGGGCGTCCAAGGAGGCCGAGCAGAAGCTCTGGGAGCGGTTCCGGGCGGCGCAGGACGCGTTCTTCAGCCGGCGCAGCGAGGTCTTCTCGGCGCGGGACAACGAGCAGCGCGCCAACCTGGAGCGCAAGCAGGCCCTGCTGGCCGAGGCCGAGGCCCTCGACGTCGACGGCGACCCGAAGGGCGCCCAGGCGAAGCTGCGGGACATCCAGGCGCAGTGGCACGAGGCCGGCCGGGTGCCCCGCGAGGCCGCCGCCGGGCTGGAGCGCCGGCTGCGCGTCGTGGACGACAAGGTCCGCGAGGTCATGGACTCGGCGTGGCGGCGCACCACCAAGGAGGACAGCCCGCTGCTCGCCCAGATGCGGGCGCAGGTCGCCGAGGCCGAGGAGCGGCTCACCCGGGCCCAGGCCGCCGGTGACGCCCGGCGGATCAAGGAGGCCGAGCAGGCGCTCGCCTCCAAGCGGCAGTTCCTCCAGCTGGCCGAGCAGGCCAGCTGACCTGAAAGGAAGGGGCCCTTGTCAACGCCAGGCGTTGACAAGGGCCCCTTCCTCATTCAGCAGGTGGCGCAGCCGCCGGCGGGCGCGGGCGCCGCGGCCGGCGCACCGATGGTGGGCAGCCCGAGCAGCACCCCGGGGGTACGCGGCGCCCGCCCCGCCTCGGCGGCGTCACCGGCCCGGGTGCGCCGGTGCGACCGCGGCTCGCCGTCGGCGTTGAGGTGGTGCGGGGCGGCGTACGTGACGGTGGTGTGCACGATGTCGCCGGGGCGGACCTGCCCGGCCAGGCTGCCCGCGTCGAAGTGGACCAGGCGGCCGTCCCGGGCCCGGCCGGACATCCGGCCGGTGCGCTCGTCCTTGCGGCCCTCGCCGACGGCGACCAGCACCTCGACGGTCTCGCCGACCAGCTTCCGGTTCTCCGCCCAGGTGATCTCCTCGACCGTGGCGATCAGCCGCTCGTAGCGCTCCTGTACGACCTGCTTGGGGAGCTGGCCGTCCATCGTCGCGGCCGGGGTGCCGGGGCGCTTGGAGTACTGGAAGGTGAACGCCGAGGAGAACCGGGCCGCGCGGACCACGTCGAGGGTCTGGTCGAAGTCGGCATCGGTCTCACCGGGGAAGCCGACGATGATGTCGGTGGTGATCGCCGCGCCCGGCATCGCCGCCCGGACCTTCTCGATGATCCCCAGGTACTTCTCCGACCGGTACGAGCGGCGCATCGCCCGCAGCACGTCGTCGGAGCCGGACTGCAGCGGCATGTGCAGCGAGTGGCAGACGTTCGGCGTCTCGGCCATCGCGGCGATCACGTCGTCGGTGAAGTCCTTCGGGTGCGGGCTGGTGAACCGGACCCGCTCCAGCCCCTCGATGTCGCCGCAGGCGCGCAGCAGCTTGCCGAAGGCGTACCGGTCGCCGAACTCGACACCGTAGGAGTTGACGTTCTGCCCGAGCAGGGTCACCTCCAGCACGCCCTCGTCGACCAGGGCGCGCACCTCGGAGAGGATGTCGCCGGGGCGGCGGTCCTTCTCCTTGCCGCGCAGGGACGGCACGATGCAGAACGTGCAGGTGTTGTTGCAGCCGACGGAGATCGACACCCAGCCGGCGTACGTCGACTCGCGCCGGGTCGGCAGCGTGGAGGGGAACACGTCGAGGGACTCGAGGATCTCCACCTCGGCGGCGGCGTTGTGCCGGGCCCGCTCCAGCAGCACCGGCAGCGAGCCGATGTTGTGCGTGCCGAACACCACGTCCACCCAGGGGGCCTTGCGGACGATCTCGCCGCGGTCCTTCTGGGCCAGGCAGCCGCCGACCGCGATCTGCATCCCGGGGTGCTTGTCCTTCACCGGGCGCAGATGACCCAGGTTGCCGTAGAGCCGGTTGTCGGCGTTCTCCCGGACGGCGCAGGTGTTGAACACCACCACGTCGGGGTTATCGTCGGCCTCGGCGGCGCGCACGTAGCCGGCCTGTTCGAGCAGGCCGGAGATGCGCTCGGAGTCGTGCACGTTCATCTGGCAGCCGTACGTGCGCACCTGATAGGTGCGCGGGCTGCCCGCGGCTGCGGTAGTCATGACCCGGACAGCGTATCCGGGACGAGCTGGTCGGAACGAACGAGGAGGAGCCGTGTGCCGGAGCATCAAGACCCTGCGTGAGCCGTACGTCCCGGTGGTCACCGAGGAGGACATCCGGGCGGCCGCGCTGCAGTACGTCCGGAAGATCTCCGGGTTCCGTACCCCGGCCGCCCACAACGCCGCCGCGTTCGACGCCGCGGTGGACGCGGTGGCCGCCGCCACCGCGACGCTGCTGGACCAGCTCGTGGTCCGCGGTCAGCAGCCGGCGGCCCGGGCCTGACCCGGCCGGCGGCCCGCGCCGCTGCCGGTCAGGCGGCGGCGAGGGCCGGGGCGACCGAGTCGGGCGCCCAGCGCGAGCGGTGGCACTGCGACCAGCCTCGGCAGCCGGGGTGGGCCAGGGTGCAGAGCCGCTGCCCGCTGAGCATCTCGCCCTCGTCGGTCTCGGCGACGTCGAAGTGCACCGGGCGGATCGTGCCGTCCGGCGCGACCAGCAGGTGCCGCCCGGCGTCGAGGGTGTCGTCGCCCATCAGGCAGTTGCGGTCCAGCAGCCGGGCCAGCGCCGCGAGGCTGGGCAGCTCGGGCAGGCCCTCGGGCACCCCGTAACAGTCGACCATCGTGCCGTACGCCCCGGGCGCCTCCCAGACGTCGCAGATCACCGCGTACGTGGGGAGTCGGGCCGGGTCGGCGACGGCGAGGGGCATCACCACCCGGCCGAGCGCCTCGGCCAGCGCCGGGTAGACCTCCACCGGCGCCGCACCGTCGATTCTCCAGTTCCACAGCTCGGTCATGCCGCCTCCTCGCTGTGCTCGTCCCACCGGCCTCCGGATCGGGCCTTACTGACGATGGTGGGGTGCATATGACCTCAGCCGGGAGCAAGTTACCGGTCTGTGACCATTCCGGGCAAAATTGTTCCGGCTGATGTTGCCCAGAGTAGCGGGAAGATGACAGTTTATCGGGTATGGTGCCGCGCTCACGGCGGGAATCACCGGGGCCGTGCCGGATTCGCGAGCGCGACCTGACGGTCAGCGGACCCGCACCAGGTGGTCGCTCGGCGGCAGCAGCTCGCCGATCACCGTGCCGCCCGGCACCTCGCCGGCGACCAGCAGCCCACCGGAGGTCTGCGCGTCGGCCAGCAGCAGCCGCTCCCCCTCGTCGACGCGGCTGAAGTCCGTCCACGGGGTCACCCAGTCGAGGTTGCGCCGGGTGCCGCCGCTGACGTACCCGTCGCGCAGCGCCTCCCGGGCCCCCGGCAGGTACGGCACGGCCGCCGCGTCGACGGCGACGGTGAGCCGGCTGGCCCGGGCCAGCTTCGAGGCGTGCCCGAGCAGCCCGAAGCCGGTGACGTCGGTGCCGCAGCGGAGGCCGGCGGCGACCGCGGCACGGGCCGCGTCCCGGTTGAGCCGGGTCATCGAGGCGACCGCCTCCGGGAACCGCTCCCCGGTTCGCTTGTGCCGGGCGTTCAGGACCCCGACGCCGAGCGGCTTGGTCAGCGACAGGGGCAGGCCGGCCCGGCCGGCGTCGAGGGTGATCAGCTCCTCCGGACGGACCACACCGGTCACGGCCAGGCCGTACTTCGGGCCGTCGTCGTCCACGCTGTGCCCGCCGGCCAGGTGGCAGCCGGCCTCCCGGGCCACGTCCTGGCCGCCGCGCAGCACCTCCCGGGCCAGCTCCAGCGGCAGCACGTCCCGGGGCCAGCAGAGCAGGTTGAGCGCGACGAGCGGGGTGCCACCCATGGCGTACACGTCGGAGAGCGCGTTGGCCGCGGCGATCCGGCCCCAGTCGTACGCGTCGTCGACCACCGGGGTGAAGAAGTCGGCGGTGCTGACCAGCCCGGTCCGCTCGTCCAGCCGGACGACCGCGGCGTCGTCGCCGTGCTCCAGCCCGACCAGCAGATCGGCCGCGCCGGTGGCCGGGCCGAGCCCGGCCACCATGGCCTCCAGCTCGCCGGGTGGGATTTTGCAGGCGCAGCCCCCGCCGCGGGCGTAATCGGTCAGCCGGAGCCGGTCGGTCATCCCCACATGATCTCCGCAAAGCACCGGGCCCGCCACCCGGACGGGCCGGATCGTGACGGAATTCGGACGCCCCGGCACCCCGGGGACCGGTGTTACCGCTCCGTGACCATTCGAGTTGCGTTCTGCCACATGACGCCGCCTACAGTGGCCCAACCGGGGGTCGACCGACCCCGCTTCCGCGACCAACGACAGGGACGGTGGACGACGTGACGACGGGCGAACCGCTCATCGTGCTGGACGGGGTCAACAAGTGGTTCGGCCCGCTGCACGTGCTCGACGACGTCTCGCTCTCCGTCGGCAGGGGTGAGGTGGTCGTGGTGATCGGCCCCTCGGGTTCCGGCAAGTCGACGCTCTGCCGCACGATCAACCGGCTGGAGCCGATCAACTCCGGCACCATCACCTTCGACGGCACCCCGCTGCCCGCCGAGGGCAAGCCCCTCGCCAAGCTGCGCAGCGAGGTCGGCATGGTCTTCCAGTCGTTCAACCTCTTCGCGCACAAGACCATCCTGGAGAACGTCACCCTCGGCCCGGTGAAGGTCCGCAAGGAGAAGCCGGCGGCCGCCCGCGAGCGAGGCCTGGCCCTGCTGGACCGGGTCGGCATCGCCAACCAGGCCGACAAGTACCCGGCGCAGCTCTCCGGCGGCCAGCAGCAGCGGGCGGCCATCGCCCGCGCGCTGGCCATGCAGCCCAAGGCGATGCTCTTCGACGAGCCGACCAGCGCGCTCGACCCGGAGATGGTCGGTGAGGTGCTGGACGTGATGACCTCGCTGGCCCGCGACGGCATGACCATGGTCGTGGTCACCCACGAGATGGGCTTCGCCCGACACGCGGCCAACCGGGTGATCTTCATGGCCGACGGCAGGCTCGTCGAGGACGCGCCGCCGGCCGAGTTCTTCGCGAACCCGCGCAGCGAGCGGGCGAAGGACTTCCTCTCCAAGATTCTCACGCACTGAGCGTCCGTAGTGGAGCGCGCCGTCCCCCGGCGGCTTCGTCGAAGAAGGAGATGAATATGCGTTACAAGCGCGTGGCGGCGGTCGCCATGATGGCCTCGCTCGCCCTGTCGGCCGCCGCGTGCGGCAAGGAGGGGAACCCGACCCCGAGCGGCGGCGGCGCCAGCGGTGCCGCGCAGTCGGACGACTGCAAGAGCTCGGGCGTGACCTTCACCCCGAAGACGGACGCCAACGTCGCCGGCAGCTCGACCTTCCAGAAGATCAAGAGCGGCGGCAAGGTCACCGTCGGCGTCAAGTTCGACCAGCCGAACCTCGGCTACAAGGACGCCCAGGGCAAGCGCTGCGGCTTCGACATCGAGATCGCCCAGTACGTCGCCAGCACGCTCGGCGTCGACCCGGCGAAGATCGAGTACAAGGAGATCGCCTCCGCCAACCGGGAGACCGCGATCAAGGGTGGCGAGATCGACTACTACGTCGGCACCTACTCGATCACCGACAAGCGCAAGAACGACGTCTCCTTCGCCGGCCCGTACTTCGTCGCCGGCCAGGACCTGCTGGTGCGCAAGGACGACTCGTCCATCACCGGCAAGGACGGCCTCAAGGGCAAGAAGGTCTGCTCGGCCACCGGCTCCACCCCGATCCAGCGGGTGCGGGACGAGGGCCTGACCGAGCCGAACAACATCGTCGAGTTCAAGACCTACTCCGAGTGCGTCTCGCAGCTGCTCGACAAGAAGGTCGACGCGGTGACCACCGACGACGCCATCCTCAAGGGCTACGCGGCGCAGAACCCGGACGAGCTGAAGGTCGTCGGCCAGCCGTTCAGCACCGAGAAGTACGGCATCGGCCTGCCCAAGGACGACAAGGCGCTGCGCGACTACGTCAACGACCAGATCGACGCGGCGTTCAAGGACGGCACCTGGCAGAAGATCTACGACGGCACGCTCGGCAAGTCCGGCTCCTCGGCGACCCCGCCGCAGCTCGAGCGGTACTGACGTTCCGACGCCAGACCGGGCGGGGAGCTTGCTCCCCGCCCGGTCCCCGTCCCGAGAGTGAGAGCGAGGCATGGGCGAGTTCTTCCGCGTCCTGACGGACAACCAGCAGGTGTTCCTCGACGGGTTCACGAACACCGTCAAGCTCTTCCTGATCGCAGCGGTCGGCAGCCTCGTCCTCGGTACGCTGCTCGGCGCGATGCGGGTCTCCCCGGTGCCCGCGCTGCGGGCGTTCGGCGCCGCGTACGTCAACATCGTCCGCAACACCCCGCTGACCCTGGTCTTCGCGTTCCTCGTCTTCGCGGTGCCGAAGCTGGACGTGAACATCGACTACTTCCCCAGCGCCTTCATCGCGCTGACCGTCTACACCGCGGCCTTCGTCTGCGAGGTGGTCCGCTCCGGCGTGAACACGGTGGCGACCGGTCAGGCCGAGGCCGCCCGCGCGCTGGGCATGACCTTCGGCCAGGTGCTGACGCTGATCGTGCTGCCGCAGGCGCTGCGGGCGATGGTGCCGCCGATGATGAGCGTCTTCATCGCCATGCTGAAGAACACCACGATCGCCGCCGGCTTCTCGGTGCTGGAGGCGGGCGCGATCCCGGCGTACATGGCCGAACGGGGTGAGCCGCAGTTCGTCGTGCTCACCTGGATCGCGATCGGCTTCCTGATCCTGATCCTCCCGCTGGTGGTGCTCCAGCGGTTCCTCGAGCGCAAGTGGGCGGTGGCCCGATGAGCAGTGGAAGCGTCCTGTACGACCTGCCCGGGCCGCGGGCCCGGCTGCGCAACCGGATCCTCGGCATCGTCTCGATCGCCGCGATCGCCGCGCTGGTCGCGTTCATCGGCTACAAGTTCGACCAGACCGGCCAGTTCGAGGCCCGCAAGTGGGAGCAGTTCCAATACTCCTCGGTGCAGCGCGAGCTGCTCATCGGCCTCTGGGCGACGCTCAAGGCCGCCGGCATCGCCACCGTGC
Source organism: Micromonospora sp. NPDC005806 (assembly GCF_042871425.1). Lineage (NCBI taxonomy): Bacteria > Bacillati > Actinomycetota > Actinomycetes > Micromonosporales > Micromonosporaceae > Micromonospora > Micromonospora sp. NPDC005806. The sequence goes on from NZ_JBIAIL010000029.1 coordinate 23,094, forward strand.
TGGCGCTGCTGTTCGGCGCGGTCTTCGCCGGCGCCCGGCTCTCCGACCGGTGGATCCTGCGCGCCCCGGCCACCTTCGTGGTGGAGCTGTTCCGGGCCATCCCGCTGCTGATCCTGATCTTCTTCGGCTACTACGTGCCGCTGCAGTACGGCTGGTCGATCGACAAGCTGTGGGCGCTGGTCATCGGCCTCACCCTGTACAACGGATCGGTGCTGGCGGAGATCTTCCGGGCCGGCATCAACGCGGTGCCGTACGGGCAGTCCGAGGGCGCGTACGCCATCGGGTTGCGCAAGAACCAGGTGCTGCGGCTGATCCTGCTGCCGCAGGCGTTCCGGTCGATGCTCCCGGCCATCGTGAGCCAGCTCGTGGTGCTGCTCAAGGACACCGCGCTGGGCTTCATCATCACGTACCCGGAACTGCTCTTCGTCGGCAAGCAGATCGGTGGCCGGCTGCCGTTCGGGCTGCCGTACGTTCCGACGTACCTGATCGTCGCGGCCATCTACATCTCAATCTGCGGTCTGCTCTCCATCCTGGCCTGGTGGCTGCAGCGCCGGCTGACCCGGCTGCCCCGCACCGCCGCGACGGTGCTGCCGGCACAGGACATCGGCCGGGACGCCTCGGCCCTGATCTGACCACGACACGACGGGCGGGTGGGGTCTCCCCCACCCGCCCGTCGGCGTCTGTACGGTCCCTCAGCGGGCGATCTCGGTGACCCGGGACTCGCGGACCACGGTCACCCGGATCTGACCGGGGTAGGTCAGCTCCTCCTCGATCTGCTTGGCCACGTCCCGGGCCAGCACCGCGGCGCCGATGTCGTCGACGTCCTCCGGCTTGACCATCACCCGGATCTCGCGACCTGCCTGCATGGCGAAGACCTTCTCCACGCCGAGCTTGCCGGCCGCGATCTCCTCGATCCGCTCCAGCCGCTTGACGTACGCCTCCAGGCTCTCCCGCCGCGCCCCCGGCCGGCCCCCGGAGCAGGCGTCGGAGGCCTGGGTGAGGACCGCCTCGATGGTCTGCGGCGGCACCTCGTTGTGGTGCGCCTCGATGGCGTGGACGACGTCCTCGCTCTCGCCGTACTTGCGGGCCAGGTCGGCGCCGATGATGGCGTGGCTCCCCTCCACCTCGTGGGTGAGCGCCTTGCCGATGTCGTGCAGGAACGCGCAGCGCTTGATGGTCGGCACGTCCAGCCGCAGCTCGGCGGCCATGATGCCGGCGATGTGCGCGGTCTCCACCAGGTGCTTGAGCACGTTCTGCCCGTACGACGTCCGGTAGCGCAGCCGGCCGAGCAGGGTGACCAACTCCGGGTGGATCTCGGTGATCCCCACCTCCACCAGCGCGTCCTCGGCGGCCCGGTGGCAGAGCTCCTCGACCTCGTGCCGGGCCAGGTCGTAGACCTCCTCGATCCGGTGCGGATGGATCCGCCCGTCGAGCACCAGCTTCTCCAGGGTGAGCCGGCCGACCTCGCGGCGTACCGGGTCGAAGCAGGAGAGCAGCACCGCCTCGGGGGTGTCGTCGATGATCAGGTTGACCCCGGTGACCGACTCGAAGGCGCGGATGTTGCGCCCCTCCCGGCCGATGATCCGCCCCTTCATCTCGTCGCCGGGCAGGTGCAGGACGCTCACCACGCTCTCCGCGGTCTGCTCGCTGGCGACCCGCTGGATGGCGTCCACCACGACGTGCCGGGCCCGCTGCTCGGCGGTGCTGCGGGCGTCCGCCTCGATGTCCCGGACCAGCAGCGCAGCCTCCCGCTTCGCCTGACCCTCGATCGACTCGACCAACTCGACCCGGGCCGCCTCGGCGGTCAGCCCGGCCACCCGCTCCAGCTCGCGGCGACGCTGTTCCTCCGCCTCGGTGAGGGCCCGCTCCCGCTCGACCAGCGCGGTCTCCCGGGCGGCGAGGGCGGCGCTGGCGGCGGTGAGCTGCCGCTCCCGCTCGGCGAGCCGCTCCACCTCCTCGGTGTGCAGCCGCTCCCGCTCGTCCATCCGGGCGGCCCGCCGCTCCACCTCCGCGGCCTGCTCGCGGGTGGTCGCGGCGAGCACCGCCACCTCCCGCTCGCCGCTGCGCCGGGCGGCGGCGCGGAGCTGCTCGGCGTCCGCCTCGGCCTGCTTGTGCGCCCGTTCCAGCACGGTGTCGGCCTCGGCGCGGGCGTCGTCGAGGACCCGCCGGGCCTCGGCCCGGGCCGCCTTCGCCTCGGCCTTGGCGGCGGCCGCCTCGGTGCGGGCCGCCGCAGCGGCCGACTTCGCCACGTCGATGGTGCTGTTCGCTTCGTCGGCGGCGCTGCGCAGGGCCGCCAGGGACTGCTCCTGCCGGTCCTTCTCGGCGATGAAGGCCGGGTCCTCGGGGGCGGGCGCGAGGCTGATCCGGCGCAGGATGCGGGCCCCGAACAGGACCGCGCCGACCACCACGACGGCGAGGAGCAGCACCGCCACGAGGAGGACCACCTCGATGGCGCTCATGCCGCCGCTCCCCGCACCCGTTCCGGACCGCCGCCGGGCGAGGAGCGGCCGGCGACGCACCGAGGACCGCCGGTGAACCTGTGCCGCCCCGCCATGGCCGCCTCCCCTGAACGTCGGCGCCGCAGGCAGCGTGCCGCTGGGCACGCGCCTACGGCTCTGGACGCCCGACCGGAGCGGCTGGCCGTGGGTAGCTTCCGTCAGCGGTGCCCCCGACGGGGGCATCGCCGACGACCGGTTGCAGTTGTCGGCCGGCTCCGGACCGGGCGTCCGGAGCTGCCGTCAAAGGCCGGTGACGCTGGCCAAAGTGATGCTGTTCTGTTACGAGATCTATGTTGTGCGCTTAGCCTGCGTTGGTCGGGCAAAGTGAGCCTGTATGGCGAGGCTAGGTCGCGAGAGGCCCTCCGGTCAAGAAGTCATGATCAAACCACCCGGACGGAGAGAAGTTGCGGCATCACCCAGCGCTGATCAGATGCCGGACACCGCCGGACAAACTCCGCAGTCCACGCCCCCATCCGTCACCCTCCCACCCTGCTCAGACCCCCTCGCCCCACCCACACACGCCACCCGCGGGCTCGCCCGTCCCGGCGAGCCGACAACTTCCCGGAAAGTGCTGCCTCGGCGCGTCGGGAGGCAGCGCTTTCCGGGAAGTTGTGCGAATGGGCGGGTAGGGCGCGCCCGGTTGCCGGGCCGCGAGGGCAGGGTCAGTCGAGGGGGCGGGGGTCGCGGTCGAGGTCGTTCTCGGCGTCGGCGAGGGCGTCGGCGTCGATGTGCTCGGCGAACTCGGCCGCCTCGGCGCTCTGCGCGGCGAGGGCGTCCTTCACCGCCCGGATCGCCACACCGGGCGGGTAGCCCTTGCGGGCCAGCATGGCGACGAGGCGACGGAACACCGCGTCGGGCTCGCCCCGGGCCGACCGCAGCTTCCGCTCGACCAGGACCCGGGCGGTCTCCGCCTCGGTCTCCTCGTCAAGCTCGCCGAGGGCCTCGCCGGCCACCTCACCGTCGACGCCGCGCTGGCGCAGCTCGTTGGCGAGCGCCCGCCGGGCCAGCCCCCGACCGGCGTGCCGGCTGGTGACCCAGGCCCGGGCGAAGGCGGCGTCGTCGATGATGCCGACCTCGTCGTACCGGTCGAGGACTCCGGCGGCTACCTCCTCGGAGATGCCCCGCTTGGCGAGGGCACCGGCCAGCTCGGCCCGGGTCCGCGGCCGGACCGCGAGCTGCCGCAGGCAGATCTCCCGGGCCACCTCGGCCTCGTCCCGGGGCGGGGCGGGAGTCGCCTCGGGATCGGGCTCTTCGGCGCGGCCCCGGCGGCCCCGGCGGGGCCGCGGCGTGGTGGCGTCACCCGTGCGGGGCGGGCTGGCATCCCAGCCGCGCCCCGTCCGGGCACGTCGTCCTGCCACGGGTCAGCGGATCAGAAGTCGACCGGCGGCAGCTCCGGGCCACCGGCGGCGTCGCCCACGCCGACCCCGACGCCGAGCTTCTCCAGGATCTTCTTCTCGATCTCGGCGGCCACGTCCGGGTTCTCCCGGAGGAACTCGCGGGCCTTCTCCTTGCCCTGGCCGAGCTGGTCGCCGTCGTAGGTGTACCAGGCGCCGGACTTGCGGATGATCGCCTGCTCCACGCCGACGTCGATCAGCGAGCCCTCGCGGGAGATGCCCTTGCCGTACATGATGTCGAACTCGGCCTGCTTGAACGGCGCGGCGACCTTGTTCTTCACGACCTTGACCCGGGTGCGGTTACCGACCACGTCGGTGCCGTCCTTGAGGCTCTCGATGCGGCGCACGTCGAGCCGGACCGAGGCGTAGAACTTCAGCGCCCGACCACCGGTGGTGGTCTCCGGGCTGCCGAACATCACGCCGATCTTCTCGCGAAGCTGGTTGATGAAGATCGCGGTGGTGCCGGTGTTGTTGAGCACACCGGTGATCTTGCGGAGCGCCTGGCTCATCAGCCGCGCCTGCAGACCCACGTGACTGTCGCCCATCTCGCCCTCGATCTCGGCGCGCGGCACCAGGGCCGCGACCGAGTCGATCACGATGATGTCGATCGCGCCGGAGCGGACCAGCATGTCGGCGATCTCCAGCGCCTGCTCGCCGGTGTCCGGCTGGGAGACCAGCAGGGCGTCGGTGTCGACGCCGAGGGCCTTCGCGTACTCCGGGTCGAGCGCGTGCTCGGCGTCGATGAAGGCGGCGATGCCGCCGGCCCGCTGCGCGTTGGCCACCGCGTGCAGGGCGACCGTGGTCTTACCGCTGGACTCGGGACCATAGATCTCGACGACCCGGCCGCGGGGCAGGCCGCCCACGCCGAGCGCCACGTCGAGCGCGATGGAGCTGGTCGGGATGACGGCGGTCTGCACGACCGGCCGTTCCCCCAGCCGCATCACCGAACCCTTGCCGAACTGCTTGTCGATCTGAGCGAGAGCAAGGTCTAGCGCCTTCTCCCGGTCCGGCCCTGCCGCCATCGTTGCCACCCCTGCCTTCGCCGGCGTCTTACCTGAGCTTCGCGTCACGCGGGACACGCTAGGCGCTGGGTCCGACAGAAAACCAGCCGACGGGCCGCGAGCTGTGGACGAGCACCCCGCTGTGGACAATAGCCGAACAGGTGTACGACTCGGCAAGCGACACGCGGAACCGAGAAGAAGGGCTGCTCAGCGAAGCCGCGCGGGCACCCGGTCGGGATACGCGGCGACCACCGCCCGCCACACCACGTGGGTCTCCTCACCCGCCGCGAGGGCCTGCTCGATGGTCCGCCCACCGAGCTGGGACAGCACCTGGTCGCTGGCGATGCTGGCCGCGTAGCCCGGGCCGAACGCCTCCGCCAGCCGCGCCCAGAAGTCGGTCAGCCGCACGTGATCAGTCCTCCTTGTCGGGCGCCCCGGTGGGCACCGGGCGCAACGCTAGCGCCACCAGGGGCACCGTCGCGATCGCCGCGAGCAGGGTGAGCGTGGGATAACCGGCCACCCGCATGACAAACCCGCTGAGCGCCGCGGCGCCCGCGCCGGCCAGCCCCATGGTCAGGTCGGAGAACCCCTGCACGGCCGGCCGGACCGCGGCGGGCACCGACTCCGACAGCAGCGTGGAACCGGCCACCATGGTGCCCGACCAGCCCAGCCCGAGCAGCGTCAGACCGGCGGAGAGTCCCGGCGTGTGGTGTCCGGCCGTGCCGGCGACCGCGCAGGCGGCCAACAGCACCGCGACCCCACCGAGGATCACCGCCCGCCGGCCGAGCCGGTCGGTCAGCCAGCCCACCACCGGCGAGAGCGCGTACATGCCGGCGATGTGCAGGCTCAGCACGATGCCGACCACTCGCAGCACGTCGGCGTCCTGGTGGAACTCGCCGAGCCGGACCGGGGTCATCGACATCACCGCGACCATCACCACGTGGCCCACCGCCACGGCCGCGATGCCGAGGCGGGCGGCGGGCCGCTCGCGTACCACCCGCCAGGCGGCGAGCATCCCGGCGCGTCGGGCGGCGACCTTGACCGGCGCGGCGACCGGCGCGTCGGCCGCCGCCAGGCGGCGCGCGGTGAGCAGCGGGTCGGGTCGCAGCAGGCTCAGCAGGACGACCGCGGCCAGCACGAACGCGGCCGCACTGAACGCGAACGGGCCGGCCAGCGGCGGCAGGCCCCAGCCGTTGGTGGTGTGGTCGGCGAGCGCGGCGAAGTTCGGCGCCGCCACCGCGCCGATGGTGGTGGCCCAGACGATCAGCGAGAGCTGCCGCCCCCGGCGGGCCGGTTCGGCGAGGTCGACGGCGGTGTACCGGGCCTGGAGGTTGGCCGCGGTGCCGCCGCCGAAGAGCAGCATGCCGAGGAAGAGCAGCGGCACCCACCGGGTGACCGCGGCGAGCACCACCAGCACGCCCCCGGCCGCCCCGGCCAGGTACGCCACCGCCAGGCCCGGCCGACGGCCGCGACCGGCCATGATCCGGGTGACCGGGACGGCCAGCAGCGCCGCGCCGACCACGGCGGCGCTCTGCGCGAGGCCGGCCACGGCGGCGGTACCGGCGATCCGTTCGGCGAGCAGCGCGCCCACGGCGACGCCGATGGTGACCCCGATGCCGCCGATGATCTGGGTCACGAAGAGCAGGCGCAGCGTCCGCCGCTGGATCGGCGCGACGTCGGGCCGGGTCAGGGCCGGCGCGGTGAGGTCGATGGCCATGGGCTTCTCCTCGGTAAGGGGCGACCCATCCTTGCGCACCGGACCGGGCCGGCTCCACCCGGCTCTGCTACAGGCCGAGACCCCGGCCGATGATCTCCTTCATGATCTCGGTGGTGCCGCCGTAGATGGTCTGCACCCGGCCGTCCAGCCAGGCCTTCGCCACCGGGTACTCGAGCATGAAGCCGTAGCCGCCGTGCAGCTGGAGGCAGCGGTCGGCGACCTTGTTCTGCAGCTCGGTGGTCCACCACTTGGCCTTCGCCGCGTCGGTCACCGACAGCCGGCCCGCGTTGTACTCGGCGACGCAGTGGTTGACGAAGGTCCGCGCGATGGTGACCTCGGTGTCCAGCTCGGCCAGGAGGAACCGGTTGTGCTGGAACTTCCCGATCGGCCGGCCGAACGCCTCGCGGGAGCGGGCGTAGTCGAGGGTGAGCGCGAGCAGTTTCTCCGCCGCCGCCACCGCGGCGACGGCGATGCTCAGCCGCTCCCGGGGCAGGTTGGCCATCAGGTGGTAGAAGCCGTGGTTCTCGGTGCCGATCAGGTTCTCCGCCGGCACCCGGCAGTCGTCGAAGAACAGCTCGGCGGTGTCGTTGGCCTTCAGCCCCACCTTCGCCAACCGCCGCCCCCGGGTGAAGCCCGGGGTGCCGGTCTCCACCACGACCAGGCTCACCCCGTGCGCGCCCTGGTCCGGCGCGGTCCGCACGACCACCACCACGAGGTCGGCCAGCTCGCCGTTGGTGATGAACGTCTTCTGGCCGTTGAGCACATAGGAGTCGCCGTCGCGCACCGCGGTGGTGCGGATCCCCGCCAGGTCGCTGCCGGCCCCCGGCTCGCTCATCGCGATGGCGGTGACCAGGTCGCCCGAGCAGAAGCCCGGCAGCCAACGCTTGCGCTGGTCGTCGGTGGTCAGCTCGGTCAGGTACGGCGCCACCACGTCGTTGTGCAGGCCGAAACCAAGGCCCGAGCAGCCCGCCGCGATGATCTCCTCGTCGAGCACCGCGTTGAACCGGAAGTCGTGCTGTCCGCCGCCGCCGTGCTCCTCGTCGACATCCATGCCGAGCAGCCCGGCGGCGCCGGCCTTGCGCCACACCTCCCGGTCGACGATCCCGTCGGCCTCCCACCGCGCGTGGTACGGCACGGCCTCCCGGGCCAGGAACTCGCGGCACAGGTCCCGGAACTCTTGGTGAACGGGCTGGTAGAGATGCTGCTCCATGGCGATGAGTGTGCCTGCCCGATCGGTGGTCGGGAAGAGCCGGACGGCCGTCGGGTCTTGACGACGCTATCCGTTGCACCTTTATTCTCACGGCACGATTTCCGTGGACCTTGGTCCGCTGCCGCAACGTTAACCGTAGGACTGAGGAGCGCCCATGTCAGCCGGGCCCGCCACCCCCGCGGTCGCCCTGCGCGGCCTGCGCAAGTCGTTCGGCGCGGTGGAGGCGGTGGCCGGCGTCGATCTGGAGATCGCCGACGGCGAGTTCTTCGCCATGCTCGGGCCATCCGGCTCGGGCAAGACCACCGTGCTCCGCATGATCGCCGGATTCGAGTCGCCGACCGCCGGGACGGTCCTGCTCGGCGGTCGCGACGTCACCCGGTTGGCCCCGTTCGAGCGGGACGTCAACACCGTGTTCCAGGACTACGCGCTGTTCCCGCACCTGACCGTGCGGCAGAACGTCGAGTACGGACTGCGGGTGCGCAAGGTGGGCCGGGCCGAGCGCCGCGCGCGGGCGGACGAGGCGCTGCGCGGCGTACGGCTCGACGGCCTCGCCGACCGGCGACCGGCCGCGCTCTCCGGCGGACAACGCCAGCGGGTCGCCCTCGCCCGCGCCCTGGTCGTCCGGCCGAAGGTGCTCCTGCTCGACGAGCCGCTCGGCGCGCTGGACCTGAAGCTGCGCGAGCAGATGCAGGTCGAGTTGAAGGCGCTGCAGCGGGAGGTCGGCATCACCTTCGTCTTCGTCACCCACGACCAGGAGGAGGCGCTCACCATGAGCGACCGGGTGGCGGTCTTCGACAACGGCCGGATCGCCCAGGTGGGGACGCCCGCCGAGGTCTACGAGCGGCCCGCCTCCCCGTTCGTCGCCGGCTTCGTCGGCACGTCCAACCTGCTCAGTGGCGACGCGGCCCGGGCGGTGCTCGGCCGCGACGGCACCTTCTCGGTCCGGCCGGAGAAGATCCGGCTCGACGGCCCGACCGCCACCGACGAGGAGACGTCGGCCACCGGACGGGTGGCCGAGGTCGTCTACGCCGGGGCGACCACCCGGTTCGTGGTCGACCTCGACGCCGGCGCCCGGCTGGTCGTGACGCAGCAGAACCTGACCACCTCCTCGGCCGACGTGGCGGCGCTGCGCGGTACCCCGGTCCGCCTGGCCTGGCGCACCGAGCATGCCGTGGCCGTACCCGTCCCTGTCGTGCCGACCCCCCTTGCGAAGGAGAGCGCACATGCGTACCGGTAGAACCCTCACCGCGCTCGCCGCGGTCGGCCTGCTCGCCCTGGCCGGCTGCGGCGACGGCGGCACGAACGCCGGCGGCTCCGGCCCCGGCGGCATCAAGCCGCCGAAGATCGACAAGCTCGCGTCGCTGGGCGCGGGCGAGGGACAGGTCAACATCGTCGCCTGGGCCGGGTACGTCGAGGACGGCTCCACCGACCCGAAGGTGGACTGGGTCACCGACTTCGAGAAGCAGACCGGCTGCCAGGTCAACGTCAAGGTCGCCGGCACCTCGGACGAGATGGTGACGCTGATGAAGACCGGCGATTACGACGTGGTCTCCGCCTCGGGGGACGCCTCGCTGCGGCTGATCTACGGCGGCGACGTCGCGCCGGTCAACACCGACCTGGTCAGCAACTACAAGGACGTCTTCGACGGGCTCAAGCTGAAGCAGTGGAACTCGGTGGACGGGGTGGCCTACGGCATCCCGCACGGGCGCGGCGCCAACCTGCTGATGTACCGCACGGACGTGGTCAAGCCGGCCCCGACCTCCTGGGGCGCGGTGTTCGACGCGAACTCGCCGTACCAGGGCAAGATCACCGCGTACGACTCGCCGATCTACCTTGCCGACGCGGCGCTGTACCTGATGAAGCACCAGCCGGAGCTGGGCATCAAGAACCCGTACGCGCTGGACGACAAGCAGTTCACCGCGGCCGTGGACCTGCTGAAGAAGCAGAACGAGACGATCGGCGAGTACTGGTCGGACTACACCAAGGAGGTGCAGGCCTTCAAGACCGGCAACTCCGTGCTGGGCACCACCTGGCAGGTGATCGCCAACCTGGCGCAGGCCGACAAGGCGCCGGTCGAGGCGATCCTGCCCGAGGAGGGGGCGACCGGCTGGTCCGACACCTGGATGATCTCGGCGAAGTCGAAGCACCCGAACTGCGCCTACCGCTGGATGGACCACATCATCTCCCCGAAGGCGAACGCCGCGGTGGCGGAGTGGTTCGGTGAGGCGCCGGCCAACAAGCTCTCCTGCCAGCAGACCGCCGACAAGAACCACTGCACGACGTTCCACGCCGAGGACGAGGCGTACTTCGAGAAGGTCTGGTTCTGGAGCACGCCGGTGGCGCAGTGCCTCGACGGGCGGACCGACGTGAAGTGCAAGGACTATGCGGCCTGGACCCAGGCCTGGACCACGATCAAGGGCTGAGGTGGCCACCTCCACGCTGGACCGGTCCGCGGGCGGCGCCGTCGTCGCCCGCGGGCCGGTCCGCCGACTCTCGGCCTGGCTGCACCGGCATGCCCGGGTCCGCCTCGCCGCCCTGCTCACCGTGCCGCTGTTCTGGCTGGTGGTGGCGTACCTGGGTGCGCTCGCCGTGCTGTTCGTCTCATCGCTGTGGACGATCAACGGCTTCACCGGGGAGGTCGTCCGGCAGCCGACCCTGGACAACTTCCGCACCATCGTCACCGACGAGGTGTACCGGACGGTGGCGCTGCGCAGCGTCGGCGTGGCCGCGGCGGTGACCGCGATCGACACGCTCGTCGCCCTGCCGATGGCGTTCTACATGGCGAAGGTCGCCCGACCCCGCCACCGGCGCTGGCTGGTGGTGGCGATCCTCACCCCGCTGTGGGCCAGCTACCTCGTCAAGGCGTACGCGTGGCGGGTGCTGCTGGCCAACGGCGGGCCGGTGGACTGGCTGTTCGGCGGGCCGGGCAGCGGCCCCGGGTACGGGCTCACCGCCACCGTGCTGGTGCTGGCCTACCTGTGGCTGCCGTACATGATCCTGCCCATCTACGCCGGCCTGGAGCGGCTGCCCGACTCGCTGCTGGAGGCGTCGGCCGACCTGGGCGCCCGGGCGGGGCGGACGTTCCGGAGGGTGGTGCTGCCGGTGGTCGTCCCGTCGGTGATCGCCGGTTCGATCTTCACCTTCTCGCTCTCGCTGGGCGACTACATCACGGTGCAGATCGTCGGCGGCAAGACGCAGCTCATCGGCAACCTCGTCTACGCCAACATCGGCGCGGCCAACAACCTGCCGTTCGCCGCGGCGCTGGCCACCATCCCGGTCCTGATCATGGTCGTCTACCTGGTCGCCGTCCGGCGTTCCGGGGCTCTGGAGGAGTTGTGACACTCTCCCGGTCGGCGCGCTGGCTGCTCCGCGGCGCGATGGCGCTCGGCCTGGCCTTCATCTACCTGCCGCTGGCTATCGTGCTGGTCAACTCCTTCAACGCCGACCGCACCTTCACCTGGCCGCCGCCGGACTGGACCACCGAGTGGTGGGCGCGCGCGTGGGACAACGCGGGCGCGCGGGAGGCGCTGTGGACGTCGGTCAAGGCGGGGCTGGGCGCCACCGCCATCGCGCTGCTGCTCGGCTCGCTGGTGGCCTTCGCCGTGCAGCGGTACCGGTTCTTCGGCCGGGAGACGGTGTCGCTGCTGGTCGTACTGCCGATCGCGCTGCCCGGCATCGTCACCGGCATCGCCCTGGACACCGCCTTCCGCTCGGTGATGGCGCCGCTGGGCATCGGCAAGGGCCTGTTCTCGGTGATCGTCGGCCACGCCACGTTCTGCGTCGTGGTGGTCTACAACAACGTGCTGGCCCGGCTGCGGCGGTCGGGTGGCAACCTCCAGGAGGCGTCGGCCGACCTGGGGGCCGACGGGTGGCAGACCTTCCGGTACGTCACCTTCCCGGTGCTGCGCTCGGCGCTGCTGGCCGGCGCGCTGCTGGCGTTCGGGCTCTCCTTCGACGAGATCATCGTCACCACGTTCACGGCCGGCCCGGGCGTGCAGACCCTGCCGATCTGGATCTTCAGCAACCTGTTCCGGCCGAACCAGGCGCCGGTCATCAACGTGGTGGCCGCCGTGCTCATCGTCGCCTCGGTGGTGCCGATCTACCTCGCCCAGCGGGTGTCGGACACGGCCAGCGGCGGCCGCCTCTGACGGCCCCGGGGCGGGAACCGGCAGACCGTGCCGCAGGGCCCGGCCGCCGCCGCACTGGTCCATCACGCCGGCGTACGCCAGGATGGCGGGATGACCACGCTCACCGGCCGGCAGATCGCCGACGAGCACCTGGACGGGTGGACGTACCTGCTGGGTGGCCTGCAGACCCGGATCGGGACGCCGAACTTCGCCACCGGACTGTCGATCGTGGACGCCATCGGCGCGGAGGCCGAGCGGATGGACCACCATCCCGACCTCGACCTGCGCTACACCCACGTCGACGTCCGGCTCTGGTCGCACGACGCGCGCGGGGTCACCGGTCGTGACGTCCGGCTGGCCCGGGCCATCTCCGCGATCGCCGCCGACGCCGGGGTGACGCTGGCGCACACCGGCGTGTCCCGGCTCGAACTCGCCCTGGACAGCCCGGACTTCGCCGCCGTGCTGCCGTTCTGGCGGGCGGTGCTCGCGACGGAGCACCTCGCCGGACCGGGGTTCGGCGACGAGCTGCGCGACCGGGCCGGCACGCTGCCCACCGTGTGGTTCCAGCAGTCGGGCCGCGAGGAGCCCCGGCAGCGCTGGCACCCGGACGTGTGGGTGGACCCGGCGGAGGTGCGGCCGCGCATCGAGGCCGCGCTGGCGGCCGGCGGCACGCTGGTCAGCGACGAGGCGGCGCCGCACTTCTGGGTGCTCGCCGACGCCGACGGCAACCGGGTCTGCCTCTGCACCTGGCAGGGCCGCGACTGAGCGACGCCGCCGAGGTGTGAGAAGGGAACCCCGCTCCACCGGAGGCGTTGACAGGGCGCCATTCCTTTCACCGCAGGGCGCGGGCGGCCACCTTGAGGTCGGCGACCAGGCCCTCGTACGCGACGTCCTGGTTGTCGGCCCGCAGCACCGCCGACGGGTGGATGGTGGCGAGGAGCCGGGCCTCCGGGGCGTCGGCCACCTTGCCGGCGCTGTCGACCGGCACCCGGGTGAAGTCCTCGGGGCGTTGGGCGGCGGCGGGCCAGGGCATCAGCTCGCCGCGCTGCTTGGTCACCCGGAACGTGGGGCCGAGCAGCGCCTTGGCGGCGGTGGCGCCGAGCACCACCACGATCTCCGGGCGGAGCCGGGCGAACTCGGCGACCAGCCAGGGCCGGCAGGCGGTGATGTGCACCCGGTCCGGCGTCTGGTGGATCCGTCGCTTGCCGCGCAGCTCGAACCTGAAGTGCTTCACGGCATTCGTAATGTAGACCCGATTCGGATCAATTCGGGCATCGTCGACCGCCCGCCGCAGCACCCGGCCGGCCGGACCGACGAACGGCAGACCCTGCTTGTCCTCCATGTCGCCGGGCTGCTCGCCGACGAAGACCACCTGGGCGCTCTCGTCGCCCCGACCGAAGACCGTCTGCGTGGCCTCGCGGTAGAGCTCGCAGCCCTGGCAGCCGACCGCGGCGGCGCGTAGCTGGTCGATGGTGTCCGCCTGCGGCGGGATGAACTCCTGGGCTCCGGGTGCACTCTCGGTCTCGGCCATGCCGACTTTATATACCGGTTTCAGCCTCGACGCCCGGCCCGGGCGTCAGTAACCACCACCGCCACCGCCGCCACCGCGCGAGGCGAGCGCGATCGCGATGATCACCAGGATGATCACCACCACCGCCACGCCGATCCAGAGACCCGTCCGGGATCCGCTCCTAGCCACGGTCATCCACCTCCCGGCCAGGCTTACCCACCCGCGACCTCCCCATGCGGCCGTCGGGGATCAGGCGGTGAAGCCCGCGGGGGCCGGACGGACCGCGCGCGCGACGGCCTCGGCGAGCGGGGCGAGGTCGGCGTCGTCGAGGGAGCTGACCGTGATCCGCACCCCGGGGGCGGCGGCGATCCGGTTCAGCGCACCGGGGGCGACGGACCAGCCGGCGTCGCGCAGGGCGGTGACGGCCAGGGTCTCGTCCGGCACCGGGACCCAGACGTTGATCCCGGTGCGCCCGTGGGCGGCCAGTCCGCGCGCCGCGAGAGCATCGACCAGCCCGTCCCGCCGGCGCTCATAGCTCTCCCCCGCCCGGTGCACCAGGTCGGCGGTGGCCGGGTCGCGCCAGAGCGCCACGACGAGGCGTTGCAGCACGGTGGAGACCCAGCCGGCGCCGACCCGGGCCCGGCCGGCCACCCGGGCCACCGTGGCCTCGTCGCCGGCGAGCACCGCGAGCCGCAGGTCCGGGCCGTAGGGCTTGCTCACCGACCGGACGAAGGCCCACGCCGGGGTCGCCCCGGCAAGCGGGTGCAGGGGTACGCGGGCCAGCTCGGCGGCGTGGTCGTCCTCGATCAGCAGCAGGTCGGCGCGGCCGGCGAGGAGCGTACGCAGCGCGGCCGCGCGCCCGGCGGAGACCGCCGCGCCGGTCGGGTTCTGGGCGCGGCTGGTGACGACCAGGGCGCGCGCCCCGCTGGCCAGGGCAGCCCGGACGCCCGGCTCGGTGGGACCCTCGTCGTCCACCGGCACCCCGATGGCACGCAGTCCGAGCGCGGCGACCAGGTCGAGCAGGTTGGCCCAGCCGGGATCCTCGACGGCGACCGCGTCGCCGGGGCGCAGGTGGGCGGCGAGCAGGCGCTCGATGCCGTCCAGCGCGCCGCCGGTCACCGTGATCTCCTCGGCCGGCACGCCGTCGGCGGCGAGCCGGTCGCGGGCCGCGGCGGCCAGGTCCGGCAGGACCGGGGTGGCCGCGTACCCACCGGGTGGGCCGATCTCGGCGAGCGCGGCCAGGTGCGGGCCGAGCGGCGGCAGCAGCCGGCTGTCGGGCTGGCCGGAGGAGAGGTTGCGGGCGCCGGGCAGCGGCGGCGGCATCAGCGCGGCGCGGCGGGTGGCCACGGGCGGGCGGGGTCGGACCCGGGTGCCGTGCCGTCCGGCGGTGACGACCAGGCCGCGCTGCCGCAGCTCCTGGTACGCCCGGGCGACGGTGGCCGGGCTGACGGCCAGCTCGGCGGCGAGGGCGCGGACGGCCGGCAGGGCGTCGCCCGGGGCGAGCGCGCCGGTACGGATGCCGGTTTCCACGCTCGCCGAAATGGCGGCCGAGGACGACCCGGCGATCTGATAATGTGCTGCCACAGTTCGGAGATTGTACTAGAACAAAGGTGGGATGTCCCATGTACCCCCCGACCGAACGGACCACCGCCACCCGCATGCGGAACCGGATGAGCTACGACGAGGCCGCCGCGCACGCCGTGCTGGACGGGGCGTACCACTGCGCGCTGGCGTTCACCGTGGACGGTGAGCCGCGGGTCCTGCCCACCCTGCATGTCCGCGTCGGCGACACCCTCTACCTGCACGGCTCCACCGGCAGCCGGCCGCTGCTCGCCGCGCGGGGCGATGCCGGGCTGCCGGTCTGCATCACGGTGACCCTGCTCGACGGGCTGGTCTTCGCCCGGTCCCAGTTCAACCACAGCGCCAACTACCGGTCGGTGGTCGTGCACGGCAGCGCCCGCCCGGTGACCGACGAGCAGGAGAAGCTCGACGTACTCACCGCCCTGGTGGAGAAGGTGGCCACCGGGCGCAGCACCGACAGCCGCCCGCCGAGCCGGCGCGAACTGGCGGAGACGGCCGTGCTGGCCCTGCCGCTGCGCGAGGTGTCGGTCCGCGCCCGGGCCGCCGGGGCCAACGACGATCCCGCCGACCTCGACCTGCCGCACTGGGCCGGGGTGGTGCCGCTGCGGCTCACCGCCGGCGTGCCCGAGCCGGCCGCCGGGGTGACCGCGCCGGTGCCGGCGTACCTCCGGCCGGCCCGCTCGCCCTGGCTGGATCCGGTGGTGCTGCGTGGCGAGCACGTCGTACTGGAGCCGCTCGACCTGTCGCACGCCGAGGAGCTGTACGTCGCCCTCGACGACGAGGAGGTGTGGCGGTACGTCGGCAGCCCGCGCCCCGGCAGCGCCGAGGAGATGGCCGGGAACGTGCGCGCCGCGCTGGACGCCCACCAGCGGGGCGTCCGGACACCCTGGGTGCAGCGGTGCGCGGTGACCGGGGCGGTGGTCGGCACCACCTCCTACTACCAGCCCGACCCCGAACTGGGCGCGGTGGAGATCGGCTACACCCAGCTCGGCAAGCCGTGGTGGCGTACCGGGATCAACACCGAGGCGAAGCTGCTGCTGCTCACCCGGGCCTTCGCAGAGCTGGACGCGATCCGGGTCACCTGGCAGACCAGCACGCTCAACGAGCGGTCGCAGCGGGCCATCGAGCGGCTCGGCGCCACCCGGGAGGGGACGCTGCGGTCCAACCGGCGGCGGGCCGACGGCACCTGGCGGGAGTCGGCGCTCTACTCGATGCTCGCCACGGAGTGGCCAAACGCACAGCTCAAGCTTCGGGAACGGCTTCGCCCGGCGGTACCCGCGGCGTCATGATGTCCGGCGTGCTGGGGATCACCGACATCTGGACGTACGTGCTGGGGACCGTGGCGATCGTGCTGCTCCCCGGGCCGAACTCGCTCTTCGTGCTCTCCACCGCCGGCAAGCGCGGGGTGCGGGTGGGCTACCGGGCCGCCGGCGGCGTGTTCGTCGGCGACTCGGTGCTGATGTTCCTCTCCGCCGCCGGGGTGGCGTCGCTGCTCAAGGCGTACCCGCCGCTCTTCCTGGTGGTCAAGTACGCCGGTGCCGCGTACCTCGGTTATGTGGGGTTGACCATGCTGCGCGGCGCCTGGCGACGCTGGCGCGACCGCAACGACCCGGCCACGCCGCGGCTGATCGACGCGGCGGAGCCGGCGGCGCTGCGCAGCCCGTTCCGGCGGGCGCTGGTGATCAGCCTGCTCAACCCGAAGGCGATCCTCTTCTTCATCTCCTTCTTCATCCAGTTCGTCGACCCCGGGTACGCCTGGCCGGCGCTGTCGTTCCTGCTGCTCGGGCTGATCGCCCAGGTGACCAGCGCGCTCTACCTGACCGCGCTGATCTTCACGGGCACCTTCCTGGCGGCCCAGTTCCACCGCCGCCGGCGGCTGGCCGCCGGCGCCACCACCGGCGTGGCGATCCTCTTCCTCGGCTTCAGCCTCAAGCTCGCCACCGCCTCGGTCTAGTGCGTCGGGCGGCGGCCGGCGCTCAGGTGCCGTCGCCGCCCCCGCCGACGCCGCCACTTCCCGCGGTGCCGCCGAGGCCGTAGCCCGGCGCGACCGGCTCGTCCGGTGGTCGGCTCACGTGGGCGGACTCGCGGATCTTCGCCGACCGGTCGCTGTGCGCGGCCGCGGCGGCGTGCCGGTTGACGGCGTGCCGCAGCCAGCCGTCCACGGTGGCGACCCAGTCCCGCCGCTCGGCCCCGGCGTGCCAGACCCGGAACCGGCTGATGCTCTGGTGAGTGACCCCGGCCAGGGCGAGCCGTCGGTCCACCCAGAGCAGCACCTCCAGCCCGGCCGCGTTGGTCACGAAGATCACCTCCAGCTCGGTGATCGGCCCGGCGTAGAGCGGCGCCACCCAGTAGCCCAGCCGCTCGTGGAACGGCAGGGTCTGCTCCACCCCGGGCAGCCGACCGTGCTGCAGGCCCGCCTGCCGCATCACGAACCCGAGGCTGTCCAGCGCGGCGAGGATGTGCTGCTGGGTGGGGAGCGGGTGGACGAAGACCGGCACCATCGCGCCCTGGTCCAGGTCCGGGTCGACCGACACCTCGGTACGCAGCCCGGTGCGCAGGCTCATCAGCGGCACCCCGCCGAAGATGGTCACCGGGGTCTCCCACGGCAGCGGGAACGCGAACTCGACCTCCCGCCGCCGCCCCGCCGGCACCACGAACCGGCCCGCGATCGGCACCTGGTGGTACTGCACCAACCGCCGGGGCGCGTCCGGGTCCTCCAGCTCCAGCTGGGCGACCAGCCCGAGCCGGATGTGCCGGACCACGACGTCGGAGCCGCCGGCGGTAACCGTCACCCGGCCGGGCAGGCGCAGCCCCGGGCGGGTGCTCGGGTTGGGCAGGGTGGTGGTCACCGCGAGCCCGGTCCAGACCGACTCCGGCGACACCCCGGTCAGCCGCACCGCGCGCACCCCCCGTCTCCACCGACCCCGGTGGCATTCCCGCTCGCCGGCCGGGCACGCCTGTCCGGGATCGGGCGCGGAGACGGGCCGGCCGCCGGGTCGCGGGGACCCGGCGGCCGGACCGAGGGACCGGGGTCAGCGCATCCGGCGGCCCCGGGGCACCGAGTCGGTCTCGTCGTCGAACTCGCCGATGACCTCCTCCAGCAGGTCCTCCAGGGCAACGAAGCCGACCGGCCGGGTCGGGCCGCCGCCGTTGCGGACCAGCGCCAACTGGGCCTGCTGGCCGCGCATCGCCGCGACCGCCTCGGTGACCGAGGCCTCACCGGGCAGGGTGAACGCCGGGGTCATCAGCTCGCCCGCGGTCGCCGGCCGGCCGGTGGTGACCGCCCGGACCGCCTCACGCACGTGGACCAGGCCGCAGACCTCGCCGCCGACGTCCAGCACGGCCAGCCGGGAGCGGCCGCTGTCCCGCGAGACGTGCTCGATCCGCTCGGCGGTGTCGTCCCGCCGGACCGTGACGATCCGGTCGAACGGCTCCATCACCTGCGCCACCCTGGTGCCCTGCAGCTCCAGCATGCTGGTCAGCAACTGGTGCTGCTCGGCGCCGAGCAGCCCGTGCTCACGGGACTGCTCCAGCAGGATGCGCAGCTCGTCCGGGCCGTGCACCTGGGCGAGCTGGTCCTGCTGGCGCACCCCGATCAGCCGCAGCACCGCGTTGGCCAGCGCGTTCAGCGCCGAGAGCACCGGGCGGGACACCCGGGCGAAGGCCCGGAACGGCAGCGCCAGCAACGTCGCCGAGCGCTCCGCGTCGGTGATCGCCCAGGACTTCGGGGCCATCTCGCCGACCACCAGGTGCAGGAAGGTCACCAGGGCCAGGGCGAAGAGCAGCCCCACCAGGTGGCTGACCGCCTCCGGCAGCCCGACGGCGTGCAGCAGCGGGCTGAGCAGGTGCTCGATCGCCGGCTCGGCGAGGGCACCGAGGCCCAGGGTGCACAGGGTGATGCCGAGCTGCGCACCCGCCAGCATCAGGCTCAGCTCACGGACGCCGTCCAGCGCCGCGCGGGCTGCCCGGCCGCCGCCGGTCGCCATCTGCTCGAGGCGGTACCGCTTCGCCGCGACCAGGGCGAACTCGGCGGCCACGAAGAACCCGTTGAGCGCCAGCAGCACCACGGAGGAGAACAGCGCGAACCCGGGGCTCATGCCGCCTCCTCCCCGCGCTCGACCGCGGTCCTCCGCAGCCGGACGGAGTCGGCCACGTGCCGGTCCACGGCCAGCACCTCGACCAGGGCGCGCGGCTCGACGTCGGGCTCCTCGCCGTCAACGCTGAGGGCGATCTCCAGCCGGTCGCCCACCTCGGGCACCCGACCCAGCTCCCGCATGACCAGCCCGGAGAGCGTGTCGTACTCGGGTGCCTCGGGCAGGGCGATGCCGGTGCTGTCGGCGACCTCGTCGATCCGCCAGCGGGCCGGCACCACCCAGGAGCCGTCCTCCTGCCGGGCCGGGGCCCGCTCCGGCGGGTCGTCCTCGTCGCGGATCGGCCCGACCAGCTCCTCGGCGATGTCCTCCAGCGTGATCACGCCGGCGAAGCCGCCGTACTCGTCGACCACGCAGGCGAGCTGTCGGTGCCCGACCCGCAGCCGGTCCAGCACCGTCGGCAGCGGCAGCGTCTCCGGCACCAGCAGCGGGGGTACGGCCACCGTGTCCACCCGGGTGGTGGCCCGCTCGGCCGGCGGCACCCCGAGCACGTCGGCGATGCCGACCACGCCCACCAGGTCGTCGACGCCCTCGGCGCCGCGCACGGGGAACCGGGAGTGGCCGGTGTCGAGCAGCTCGACGACCCGGCTGACCGGCTCGTCGGCCCGTACGGTGTGCACGTCGACCCGGGGGACCATGGCCTCCCCGGCGGTCAGCTCACGGAAATCGAGGCCCCGGTCGAGCAGGTCCGACATCGCGGCGTCGAGGTGCCCCTCCTCCCGGGACTCGGCGATGATCTGTTCCAGGTCCTCCGGGGTCGCCCCGCTGGGCAGCTCCTCGATCGGCTCGATGCCGACCCGGCGGAGCAGCCGCACGGCGGCCCGGTCGAAGAGGGTGACCAGCGGGCCGGCGATTCGCAGGTAGAGCAGGGTGGACCGGGCCAGCGCCCGGGCCAGTGGCTCGGGGCGGGCGATGGCGAGGTTCTTCGGAGCCAGCTCACCGAGGACCATCTGCACCACGGTGGCGATGATCAGGGCGAGCGCCACCGACAGCGGCAGCGCGACCGAGGTGGAGACCCCGGCGAGGCCGAACAGGTCGGCCAGCCCGGCGCCCAGGTAGGGCTCGGCGACGTAACCGACCAGCAGGGCGGTCACGGTGATGCCGAGCTGGGCGCCGGAGAGCATGAACGACAGGCGCCCGGTCACCTCCAGGGCCCGGGCGGCGGCCTGGTCGCCGCCGTCGGCGAGCTGCTTGAGCTTGCCCCGGTCCACGGCGACGTAGCCGAACTCCTGCGCCACGAAGTAACCGGTGGCGGCGGTGAGCACGATGATGAGGGCAAGTCCGACGAGGATCAGCACGGGAGGCTCAGGGCTCCCGGGGCCGTCGGGGCGAGATGCCGGGCACGACCCGGCTGGCTACTGCTGCCCTCCTGGGCAGAGGAGTCGATCATGCGACCATTTTATCGGTGGCGGCTGGGCGTTCGCTGAGGGTGCCGGGAAGCCTCCCCGTCGTCCGGTTCACCGCCCGGCCAGGTCGTCGGCGTCCAGCAGCTTCCGGTCGACCCGCCCCGACCGGTAGGCGGCCCGCCCGATCAGCTGCGCGGCGACCGGAGCGGTGGCCAGTTGAAAGACCGCGACCAGCGCGATCATGCCCAGGTCCGCGGGCGTACGCAGCCGCAGCGCCAGGCCGGCGAGGAGCAGCAGCACGCCGAGCACCTGCGGCTTGGTGGCGGCGTGCATCCGGCCGAGCACGTCCGGGAAGCGCAGCACCCCGATCCCGGCGGCCAGGGTGAGCAGCGCCCCGGCCAGCAGGCAGGCCGCACCCAGCCAGTCGGCGACCGCCGTCACGCCTCCTCCCGGACGGCGAAGCGGACCAGCGACACCGAGCCGACGAAGCCGAGCAGGGAGAGCACCACCAGCACGGGCAGCGTGGTGGCGTGCCGGGTCACCGCCGCCTCCGCGCCGACCGCGCCGAGCATGGTGGCGAGCAGCAGGTCGGCGGCGACGATCCGGTCCAGCAGCGACGGCCCCCGGTAGATCCGGGCCAGGGCGAGCAGCGCGGTGACCGAGAGCAGCCCGGTCAGCGCGACGGCGAGAAGCGTGGTCACGGGTGGGTCCTCCTGTCGTCGGGTTCGGTGCGCAGCCGGCGTACCTCCTCGGGGGAGCCGACGGCGCGGACGATGCGCCGCTCGACGGCGAGGATGCGCTCCCGGCTGCCGGTCAGGTCCTCCGGGCCGCGTACGTCGAGGACGTGCACGTAGAGAAGGCCGTGGTCGCGGTCCACCTCGACGATCAGGGTGCCCGGGACCAGGGAGATGACCTCGGCGGTGAGGGCGAGGTTGAGGTCGGTGCGGACCCGCAGCGGGACCGCGATGATCGCGCCGCGCGGCCGGCAGCGGGGGCGGACCGCGATGGCGGCGACGTGCACGCTGGCACTGACCAGCTCACCGACGAAGGTGACCGCCAGCAACAGCAGCGCGCCGGGGCGGATCCGGCCGCCGAAGGTGACCGGCGGGAGCGGGAAGAACAGCAGCACGGCCGCGCCGACGACGATCCCGCCGAGCAGGTTGCCCCAGGAGAAATCCCCCCAGAGCAGCAGCCAGATCGCGACCAGCCAGCCGAGCGCGATCGCCTGGTCCCGGCGCCGCCCGCCCCGTCCGACGGATGGTGTCGGCGGCGGCGACTCCGGCGGTCCGGCCGGCCGGTCGTCGGTCACCGCACGCCCGCCGGCAGCACGGCCCGCACGTACGGGGTGCGTTGGCGCAGGTCGGTGGCCGCGTCCGCGGTGATCCGGAACAGCGGCCCGGCGGCCAGGGTGAGCGCCACGCCGAGGGCCACCAGGGCGGCGGTGGCGCCGACCATCAGCCCGGGCAGCCGGACCGTCGGGCCGGAGCTGGCCAGCCGGGGCGCCCGCCAGAACGCGATGTTCCACACCCGGGAGGCGGCGTAGAGGGTGAGCAGGCTGGTCAGCGTGCCGGCGGCGACCAGCACGCCGGGCAGCACCCCGCCCGCCGCCACGCCAGCCTGGAGCAGGCCCAGCTTGCCGAGAAAGCCGGAGAACGGGGGGATGCCGGCCAGGTTCATCGCCGGGACGAAGAAGAGCACGGCGAGCAGCGGGGCGAGCCGGGCCAGCCCGCCGAGCCGACGCAGGTCGGTGCTGCCCGCCCGCTCCTCGATCAAGCCGGCGACCAGGAAGAGGGTGGTCTGGATGGTGATGTGGTGCACCACGTAGAAGATCGCCCCGGTGAGGCCGGCGACGGTGCTCAACGCCACTCCGTAGATCATGTAGCCGATGTGGCTGACCAGGGTGAAGGAGAAGAGCCGCTTCATGTCGGACTGGGCGACCGCACCCAGGATGCCGACCACCATGGTCAGCCCGGCCACCACCATGAGCAGGCCGGCGACCTGGCCGCCGGGGAAGAGCAGGGTCTCGGTGCGGATGATCGCGTACACGCCGACCTTGGTGAGCAGGCCGGCGAAGACCGCGGTGACCGGAGCCGGCGCGGTCGGGTAGCTGTCCGGCAACCAGGCGGAGACCGGGAAGACCGCCGCCTTGATACCGAAGGCGAGCAGCAGCATCAGCTGCAACACCAGGCGTACGCCGTCCGGCAGGTCGTCCAGCCGCCCGGCGAGCTGGGCCATGTTGAGGGTGCCGGTGGCCGCGTACACCAGGCCCACCGCGGCCAGGAAGATCATCGAGGAGCTGATGCTGACCACCACGTACGTCGAGCCGGTCCGGATCCGCACCTCGGTGCCGCCGAGGGTGATCAGCACGAAACTCGCGGCCAGCAGGATCTCGAAGCCGACGAAGAGGTTGAACAGGTCCCCGGCGAGGAAGGCGTTGGTCACGCCGGCGGTGAGCACGAGGTACGTGGGGTGGTAGATGCTCACCGGCGCGCTCTCGCCGGTCTCCCCCCGGCCTTGCCCGATCGAGTAGAGCAGCACGCAGAGCGTCACCGCGGCGGAGACCACCAGCATCAGCGCGGCCAACTGGTCGGCGACCAGCACGATGCCGACCGGCGGCGGCCAGCCGCCCACCCGGACCACCACCGGCCCGTGCCGGTACGCCTCGACCAGCAGCACCACCGCGACCAGCAGCGTGGTGGAGAGGCCGACCACGCTGACGGTCCGCTGGATCCGGGGCCGGCCGGTCAGCATCAGGGTGAGCGCGGCGCCGAGCAGCGGCACCACCACCGGCAACGGCACCAGGGCCGGGGTCACCGGGCCAGCTCCGTTCGCGACCGCGGGGCTCGCCGGACCGGCTCACTCCTCGCGCTCACCGCGGCCACCTTCGTTCGCGACTGCGGGGCTCGCCGGACCGGCTCACTCCTCGCGCTCACCGCGGCCACCTTCGTTCGCGACTGCGGGGCTCGCAGGACCGGCTCACTCCTCGCGCTCACCGTTGCTCCCCGCGCCGGCGCAGCCGGCGCAGCGCCGGCTCCGGATCCACCTGCTCCGGGTCGAGGTCCGGCCCCTCGCCGCCGAGGTCCGCGGCGGACACCTCGTTCCGCTCGGCCAGCCGGACGATCTGCCGGTCCTCCAGGTCGTCCTGCACCTCGTCGTCGCCGGTGAGGTACCAGCTCCGGTAGGCGACCGCGAGCAGGAACGCGGTCAGCCCGAACGTGATCACCACGGCGGTCAGCACCATGGCCTGCGGCAGGGCGTCGCTCATCTCCCCGGTCGGCGCGGTGCCGACCACCGGCGCGAATCCGGACCGGCCGCCGAGCAGGATCAGCAGGTTCACCCCGTTGCCGAGCAGGATGACGCCGAGCAGGATCCGGGTCAGGCTGCGTTCCAGCACCAGCGTGACGCCGGCGGCGACGAGCACCCCGACGGCGATCACCAGGACCAGGGTCGGCCCCGTAGCGCCCCGCGTCATCGCGCCACCCCTGTTCGCGACCGCGGGGCTCGCAAAACCGGCTCACTCCTCGCACTCACGTCGCCACCTCAGTTCGCGACTGCGGGGCTCGCAAAACCGGCTCACTCCTCGCACTCACGTCCGGTCCCCCTCGCGCTCGACGACGAGGCCGCGGGCCGGCTCGCCGGCCGCCTCCACGTGCCGGTCCACCTCGGCGCCGAGGCTGCGCAGGATGTCCAGCACCAGCCCGACCACGATCAGGTACACACCGATGTCGAAGAAGAGCGACGTGACCAGGTAGTAGTGGCCGATCAGCGGCAGCCAGAGGTCCACCTTCACGCTCTGCAGCACGTCACCGGTGAACAGCAGCCCGAGCACGCCGCTGCCGACGGCGACGGCCAGTCCCGCGCCGAGCACCGTCCCCGCCCCGACCGGGGCGGCTTCGGCCAGTTCGTACCGGCCGCCGGCGAGGTAGCGGACGGTCAGCGCGAGGCTGGCGACCAGCCCGCCGGAGAAGCCGCCGCCCGGGGCGTTGTGCCCGGAGAAGAGCAGGAACAGGGAGAAGAGCAGCACGGTGTGGAAGATCAGCCGGGTGACCACCTCAAAGACGATCGAGCGGCGGCGGGCCGGCAGCGTTGCCCCGCCGCGCAGCCACACCGTCCGCCGGTCCCGCCGGGGGCCGGACGGCCGGGGTCGGCGGGGCCGGGGCCCGGTGCGGGATCGCTCGAAGATCAGGCTGGCCACCCCGGTCGCGGTCACCACCAGCACCGCGATCTCCCCCATCGTGTCCCAGGCCCGGATGTCCACCAGAGTCACGTCGATCACGTTGCGGCCGTAGCCCTGGACGACCGCGAGGTCGGGGAAGGCCAGCGAGATCGACGGGGCACGCCGGGCGCCCACCGCGGCCAGGGCGAGGCCGGCCATCACCAGTCCGGCCGCGACCCCGATCCCCCGGCGCACCCAGCGGCTGCGGCGCAGCGGGCGGGCCGAGAAGCGGTCCGGCAGCCGGCGCAGCACCAGCACGAAGACCGCGATGGTGGCGGTCTCCACCAGGAACTGGGTGAGCGCCAGGTCGGGCGCACCGTAGAGGACGAACATCATGGCGGTGCCGTAGCCGGTGACCCCGACCAGCAGCATCGCGGTGAGCCGCCGCCGCGCGCCGACCGCGAGCAGCGCGGCCACCGCGATCACCACGCAGACCACGAGCTGGACCGGGCTGTCCCAGACCGCGATCTCGTTGCGCCACGGTCGGGTGGCCAGCATGGCCGTGCCGGGCACCAGCACCAGGGCGAGCAGGATCGTGCCCAGGTACTGCGGCAGGGAACCGCGCTGGGTGGCGCCGGTGACCTCGATGGCGACCCGGTCGAACCGGTGGGTGATCCACTCGTACCCCTGGTTGCCGCCGACCGGGAAACGCAGCCGGGCCAGCGCGGGCGTGAGCGGGCCGCGGACCAGGTGCAGCAGCACGCCGCCGCCGATGGCGACGGCGGAGAGGCCCAGCGCCGCGGTCGGTCCGTGCCAGAGCGCCAGGTGCTCTTCGACCGGGCCGAAGAGCTCGGCGTACGGGCGAAGCAGGCCGCCCAGCCAGCCGGCGGCCGGGCCGGCGGCGAACCCGGCCAGGGCGAGCAGGCCGACAGGTACGAGCATCGCGGCCGGCGGCCGCTCGATTTCGGTGACCGGGATGCCGGGCCGGGCGGCGAAGGCCCCCCAGTAGAAGCGGATGCTGTAGGCGACGGTGAGCGCGGTGCCGGCCACCAGGACCGCGAGCACCAGCGGCCGGTCGGCGAAGGCGGCGAGGACCGCCTCCTTGGCGACGAAGCCGAGCAGCGGCGGCAGCCCGGCCATCGAGGCGGCGGCCAGCGCGGCGAGCCCGGCGAGGACCGGTGCGGCCCGCCCCACCCCGGACAGTTCGCGCACGTCCCGGCTGCCGGCGCTGTGGTCGAGGATGCCGACGACGAGGAAGAGCGCCGCCTTGAACAGCGCGTGCGCCAGCAGCACGGCGACGCCCGCGAGGGCCGCCTGCGGGGTGCCCAGGCCGAGCACCACGGTGAGCAGGCCGAGCTGGCTCACCGTCCCGTACGCCAGCAGCAGCTTCAGGTCCGTCTGCCGCAGCGCCGCCCAGCCCCCGGCGACCAGCGTGACCAGCCCGGCGACCGCGGTGACGGCCCGCCACGGGCCGGCCGGGGCGAGCGCCGGGCCGAGCAGCCCGATCAGGAAGACGCCGGCCTTCACCATCGCCGCCGCGTGCAGGTACGCGCTGACCGGGGTGGGTGCCGCCATCGCCACCGGCAGCCAGGAGCTGAACGGGAACACCGCCGACTTGGCGAGCGCCCCGGTGAGGATGAGCAGCACCGCCACCACGAGGTACCCGCCGCCGGGCGGCGGCCCGGCGGTGATCAGCGACCAGCGGTAGCCGCCGGCGTGGTGGCCGAGCAGCAGGAAGCCGACCAACATGGCCAGCCCGCCCAGGGTGGTGACGGTGAGCGCCTGGGCGGCGGCCCACCGGCTGGACCGCCGTTCGGTGCTGTGCCCGATCAGCAGGTAGGAGAAGACCGTGGTCAGCTCCCAGAAGACGTAGAGCAGCAGCAGGTCGTCGGAGACGACCAGGCCGAGCATCGCCCCGGCGAAGGCGACCATGACGGCCGCGAACCGGGCCAGCCCCGCCGAGCCGGCATGGAAGTAGCGGGCGGAGTAGACCAGCACCAGCGCGCCGACGCCGCCGACCAGCAGCATCATCAGCCAGGACAGGGTGGTGACCCGCAGCGCCACGTCGAGCTGGAGCTGGGCGATCCACGGGTACGTCTCGACCACCGCGCCGCCGTCGCGGACGGCTCCGGTGTGCGCGACGGCCCAGCCGAAGGCGGCGGCCGGGGCGAGGGCGAGCGGGTAGCAGGCGCGCGGACCCCACCAACGGACCAGTGGCGGCGCGAGCAGCGCCGCCACCAGGTGCAGGATCAGCAGGACGAGCACGCGCACTCCAGGTCGAGGTGGCAGCGCCCGCCGGCACGCTGCGGCCACGACCGATCAGACGTCAGATCGCCGCCGCCCGGGCGCTTTTCCGGAAACCCGCCCCGAGCCGGCCCGCTCCAGGGCCCGCGGACCGCGAACGTCGTGGTCAACGAACCCGAGCCGGGCGGGCGGGACGCTCCCGTCGGGTCTCCACCAGCAGGTCGGGGCGGCCGAGCTGGAGCACGGCCTTGTTGACCACCCGCTGCGCCGCGGCGAGGGAGCGCACCGGGAGCAGCTTGCCCCGGCTCTCCCGGCGCAGCACGAAATAGTGCACCGCGGCGCGGACCAGCCCCCGGTCGGCGGCACTGGAGTGGGCGGTGGCGACGACCAGCTCGCGCAGGCAGTGGGCGAGCTCCTCGGCGAGTTGGAGCTCGGGGCCGTGCAGGCCGGTGCGGAGCGCGGCGAGATGGCTGTCGACCTTACGGATGAGCACGTCGGTCCCGGGCCCGGAGCCTCGCCCCTCGACGGTCATCCATGCCCCCCACCCGACGCTGCGCTGCGTTGCGGGTGAAGTTACTTTATGTTGTGCGTCACAAGCAAGCAGTTAAGTAAGACTTAACGCTAGTAACACCGCATCCGTAGCGTAAGACGTCGACCCGGACAGAACAGCGTCCGGCGCGGGCTGGATGTCACACCGTCGAGGCAGGATAGAAGGCGTGGCGGACGAGGTGACCCAGGATGCGGCGGTGCTGGCGGGCTTCGGCGCGGCGACCCGGGAGTGGTTCAGCGCCGCCTTCGCCGCCCCGACCGCCGCCCAGGCCGGCGCCTGGCGGTCGGTCGCCGCCGGCCGCAACGCTCTCGTCGTCGCCCCGACCGGCTCCGGCAAGACTCTCGCCGCGTTCCTCTGGTCGCTGGACCGGCTGGCCAAGGAGCCGCCGCCGGCCGAGGCCCGGCAGCGCTGCCGAGTGCTCTACGTCAGCCCGCTCAAGGCGCTCGCCGTCGACGTCGAGCGCAACCTGCGCGCCCCGCTCGCCGGCATCCGACAAGCCGCCACCCGGCTCGGCCTCACCCCGCCCGACATCACCGTCGGCATGCGCACCGGTGACACCCCGGCCGACGAGCGGCGGGCCTTCGCGCGGACCCCGCCGGACATCCTCATCACCACGCCGGAGTCGCTGTTCCTGCTGCTCACCTCCGCCGCCAGGGACTCGCTGCGCGGCGTCCGGACGGTGATCGTCGACGAGGTGCACGCGGTCGCCGGGACGAAGCGCGGCGCCCACCTGGCCCTCTCCCTGGAGCGCCTCGACGCGCTGCTGGAGACGCCGGCCCAGCGGATCGGCCTCTCCGCCACCGTCCGGCCGATCGACGCCTGCGCCCGTTTCCTCGGCGGCGCCCGCCCGGTCGACGTGGTGCAGCCGCCCAGCAGCAAGACCATCGAGGTCAGCGTGCAGGTGCCGGTGGAGGACATGACCCGCCTCGACGAGCAGGAGCCGCCGGAGGACGACCTGGGCGGGATCGGCCCCCGCCGGGCCTCGATCTGGCCGGCCGTCGAGGAACGGGTCTTCTCGTTGATCCGGTCGCACCGGTCGACCATCGTCTTCACCAACTCCCGGCGCAGTGCCGAGCGGCTCTGCGCGCGCCTCAACGAGCTGGCGGCCGAGGAACTGGAGGCGGCGAACCCGCCGGGCGGCGACGGCAGGCGCACCGCCGACAGTGGCGGGCCGGTGGGGCCGCTGCGGGCGCCACGCCAGCCGGCCGAGGTGATGGCGCAGTCCGGGGCGACGGCCGGCGCGCCCCCGGTGATCGCCCGGGCCCACCACGGCAGCGTCTCCCGGGAGGAGCGCAAGCACATCGAGGAGGCGCTGAAGTCGGGGCAGCTCCCGGCCGTGGTCGCCACCTCCAGCCTGGAGCTCGGCATCGACATGGGCGCGGTCGACCTGGTGGTGCAGATCGAGGCCCCGCCGAGCGTCGCCGCCGGGCTGCAACGGGTCGGCCGGGCCGGGCACCAGGTCGGCGCGGTCTCCCGGGGCGTGGTCTTCCCGAAGCACCGGGGCGACCTCCTCTCCTGCACGGTGGTGGCCGAACGGATGGGCGAGGGCGCGATCGAGGAGCTGCACTACTCGCGCAACCCCCTCGACGTGCTGGCCCAGCAGGTCGTCGCGATGGTCGCCCTGGAGCCGTGGCGGCTCGGCGACCTCGCCGTGCTGGTCCGCCGCGCCGCCCCCTTCGCCGAGCTGCCCGACTCCGCGCTGCACGCCGTGCTCGACATGCTCTCCGGGCGGTACCCGTCGACCGCCTTCGCCGAGCTGCGGCCCCGGCTGGTCTGGGACCGGGCCACCGACGTGCTCACCGGCCGGCCCGGCGCGCAGCGGCTCGCGGTGACCAGCGGCGGCACCATCCCGGACCGGGGCCTGTTCGGCGTCTTCCTGGCCGGTGCCGAGCGCGCCGCCCGGGTGGGCGAGCTGGACGAGGAGATGGTCTACGAGTCCCGGGTCGGCGACGTGTTCCTGCTCGGCTCGTCGTCCTGGCGGATCGAGGAGATCACCCCGGACCGGGTGCTGGTTTCCCCCGCTCCCGGCCAGGCCGCCCGGATGCCGTTCTGGAAGGGCGACCAGCTCGGCCGCCCGGTCGAGCTGGGCCGGGCGATCGGCGCCCGGGTCCGCGCCCTGCTGCGGCAGAGCGATGGGGACGCGGTCGCCGCGCTGCGCGCCGGTGGGCTGGACGACTGGGCCGCCGGCAACCTGATGGCATACCTGCGAGAGCAGAAGGAGGCCACCCGCTCCCTGCCGGACGACCGGACGGTGGTGGTCGAGCGGTTCCGCGACGAGCTGGGCGACTGGCGGCTCGCCGTGCACTCGGTGCTCGGTGCCCGGGTCAACGGGCCGTGGGCGCTGGCGATCGGTCGGCGCCTCGCCGAGCGGTACGGCGTGGACGCCCAGGTCATGCCCTCCGACGACGGCATCGTGGTGCGGCTGCCGGACACCGCCGACGAACCGCCCGGCGCCGACGTGGTGGTCTTCGAACCCGACGAGATCGCCCAGCTGGTCGAGGAGTCCGTCGGCACCTCCGCGCTGTTCGCCTCCCGGTTCCGCGAGTGCGCGGCCCGGTCCCTGCTGCTGCCCCGCCGCGACCCGCGCCGCCGGCAGCCGCTCTGGCAGCAGCGCCAGCGCGCCGCGCAACTTCTCGACGTCGCCCGGGAGTACGCCGACTTCCCGGTCACCCTGGAGGCCGCCCGGGAATGCCTCCAGGACGTCTTCGACCAGCCGGCCCTGGCCGAGCTGATGCGCGACCTCGGTGCCCGCAAGGTGCGCCTGGTCGAGGTCGAGTCCGAGCGCCCGTCGCCGTTCGCCCGGTCGCTGCTTTTCGGCTATGTCGGGGCGTTCCTCTACGAGGGCGACGCGCCCCTGGCCGAGCGCCGGGCCGCCGCGCTCGCCCTCGACTCCGGGCTCCTCGGCGAGTTGCTCGGCCGGGTCGACCTGCGGGAGTTGCTCGACCCGGCGGTGCTCGCCGAGACCGAGCGGCAGCTGCGCTGGCTCACCGAACAGCGCCGCCCCCGCGACGCCGAGGACGTGGTCGAGCTGCTCCGCGTCGTCGGGGACCTGAGCGAGGCCGAGCTCGCCGAGCGGGGCGTACCGGCCGGATGGCTGGCCGAGCTGGCGGCGGCCCGGCGGGCGCTGTCGGTTCGGATCGCCGGCGAGGAGCGCTGGGTGGTCGTGGAGGACGCGGCCCGGCTGCGCGACGCGCTCGGCGTGGCGCTGCCGGTCGGGGTGGCCGAGGCCTACCTGGCGCCGGTGGCCGACCCGCTGGGCGACCTGGTCGCCCGGTACGCGCGCACCCACGGCCCGTTCGCGGCGGCCAGCTGTGCCGCCCGGTTCGGGCTCGGCGTGTTCGTGGTCGAGCAGGCGCTGCGCCGGCTCGCCGCCACCGGGCGGGTGGTCTCCGGCGAGTTCGCCCCCGACAGCGTCGGCACCCAGTGGTGCGACGCCGAGGTGCTGCGGCTGCTGCGCCGCCGCTCGCTGGCCGCGCTGCGCCGGGAGATCGAGCCGGTGCCGCCCCGGGCGTTGGCCGCGTTCCTGCCCCGCTGGCAGCAGGTGGGTTCCTCGGCCCGGGGCGTGGAGGCGCTGGCCGCCACCGTCGAGCAGTTGCAGGGGGCCGCGGTGCCGGCGTCCGCGCTGGAACGGCTGGTGCTGCCCGCCCGGGTCGCCGACTACTCCCCCGCCCACCTCGACGAGCTCTGCGCCAGCGGCGAGGTGGTCTGGGCCGGCTCCGGGGCGATCTCCGGCGGGGACGGCTGGGTCACCCTGGCGTACGCGGACGTCGCCCCGCTGCTGCTCCCCCCGCCGGACGAGGCGCTGGCTCTGACCCCGCTGCACGAGGCCGTGCTCGACGCGCTCGCCGACGGGCAGGCCCTGTTCTTCCGCTCGCTCTCGGACCGGGTCGGGTCCACCGACGACACCGCCCTGGCCGCCGCGATCTGGGACCTGGTCTGGGCCGGTCACCTCACCAACGACACCCTGGCCCCGCTGCGGGCGGTGCTCGGCGGGGGCGGGGCGCACCGGTCCCGGCCATCCGCGCCGCGTACCCGCTACCGCCGGCCCGGCCGGGTGGCACTGCCCAGCCGCGGCGGCCCACCCACCGTGGCCGGGCGCTGGACCCGGCTGCCCGAGCGCGACCTCGACCCCACCCGGCGAGCCGCGGCCCTCGCCGACCTGCTGCTGGAACGGCACGGCGTGGTAACCCGGGGCGCGGTCATGGCCGAGCAGGTGGCCGGCGGGTTCGCCGGGGTCTACCCGGTGCTCTCCGCACTGGAGGAGCGCGGGGCGGCCCGGCGGGGCTACTTCGTCGAGGGGCTGGGCGCGGCGCAGTTCGCGGTGCCCGGGGCGGTGGACCGGATCCGCGCCCTGGCCGACCCGGCCGACGACACCCGGGGCCGGAGCGGGCCGGCCGTGGTGCTCGCCGCCACCGACCCGGCCAACCCGTACGGCGCGGCGCTGCCCTGGCCGGAACGGGTGGTCGACTCCGGTGACGGCGCGGCTCCGGCGACCGGGCACCGGGCCGGGCGCAAGGCCGGCGCGCTGGTCGTGCTGGTCGGCGGCGACCTGGTGCTCTACGTCGAGCGGGGCGGGCGGACCGTCCTCTCCTTCACCGACGACGGTGACGTGCTCGCCGCCGCCGGCAAGGCGCTCGCCGACGCGGTGCACTCCGGCGCGCTCGGCGCGATCTCGGTGGAGCGCGCCGACGGCGAGGCGGTGCACTCCTCGCCGCTGCGCGACGCGCTGACCGCCGCCGGCTTCCGGACCACCCCGCGCGGCCTGCGCCTGCGCGGCTGACCCGCCCTCACCCGCGCCCGGTCGGTGGGGTGTGGCCCGCCCGGCAGACGACGAGGGGGACGGCCCGATGGCCCCGATCCAGGTACGACCCGCGGAGCCACCCGACCGTGAGGGTGTGGCGGCGCTGCACCACCGCGAGTGGGGTGGCCCGTACGTGGTGGTCCACGACACCCGCTACGACCTGCGGGAGCTGCCCACGCTGGTGGTGGTGGACGGCGCGGGTGAGCTGGCCGGGGCGCTGGTGCACCGGCTCGCCGACGACGGGCTGGAGGTGGTGAGCCTGGTGGCCACCAGCCCGGGGTCGGGTGCCGGCAGCGCCCTGCTGGCCGCCGCCGAGGAGGTCGCGCGGGCCGCCGGGGCGACGCGGTTGTGGCTGGTGACCACCAACGACAACCTCGCCGCGCTGCGTTTCTACCAGCGGCGGCGGCTGCGCATCGTGGCGGTGGACGCGGGCGCGGTGGACCGTGCCCGGGAACTGAAGCCGACCATCCCGGTCATCGGTGCGGACGGCATCCCGCTGCACGACGAACTGCTGCTGGAGCGCCGGTTGACCCCGGCTCCGGCGAGTTCGTCGTCGTAGCGCTTCCGCCGCGGCACGACGCCGCGCCCCGGGGGAACCCCGGGGCGCGGCGGGTGGGCCGAAGCTGTCGGTCAGTTCGCCCGGATCACCTGCCCCACCAGGCCGTGCTGCTCGTCGTCCGCCCCCGAGCTGAACCAGAGCGTTCCCTCGCCGCCGGTCTCCCCGGTCCGCCGATAGCGTCCCTGATCAACTAAGCGATCCTGAGTCGGATGGGGTTTCCGGGATCGTTTCCCACCGGGGTGGGGTCGCGTGGGCGTTGCGCCGCAGCGCCATCCACGCGTTCGACGGTAGTTTCCGGCCGCCCGCGTCCACCCCGGAGGCCAGCACCTCCACATCCGCGGTGTTCCAGTGCTCCCCGATCAGGGCACCTACCATGCCCGCCACCAGATCGGAACACCAACCGATCCGTTGCGCAAGCACCGCCTCAGACAGGACTTCACCGGTCTCATCGTCCACGCCCGTACGCACAAGGGTGCGGGCGCACGCGGTGTGAGAGGTCTCGTCTTCGGCCAGCGGCAGCTTCCCGCTCACCGGCTCATCACCTCGACATCGGCCGAGAAGAACCGACACTCACCGCCGACGCACGTCAACGGAATCTTCCCCGAGTCAGCCCAAACATGAAGCACCACGGAGTCAACACCGAGACCCTTCGCGTGGCCTTTGAGAATCGAAGAAGCTCCACGCCATCAATCTATGATCACTGAAGACCCGCAATCAAATTGGTTAGCCTTCCGGCATGGCCCGGACCGCCTGGATCTCGCTGACCACCGACTACGGTCTCGCCGACGGGTTCGTGGCGGCCTGCCACGGCGTCATCGCCCGGCTCGCCCCGACCGCCCGGGTGATCGACGTGACCCATCTGGTCCCGCCGGCGGACGTCCGGCGGGGTGCGGCGGTGCTCGCGCAGACCGTGCCGTACCTGCCGGAGGGGGTGCACGTGGCGGTGGTCGACCCGGGCGTCGGCACCAGCCGCCGGGGAATCGGCCTGGCCACCCCGGGCGGGCTGCTCGTCGGGCCGGACAACGGGCTGCTGCCCGACGCCGCCACGGCGCTCGGCGGGATCACCGCCGCGGTCGAGCTGACCAACCCGGGGTGGCTGGCGCCCGCGATCTCCCGCACCTTCCACGGCCGGGACGTCTTCGCGCCGGTCGCTGCCCGGCTCGCGCTCGGCGCACCGCTCGCCGAGGCCGGCCCGGCACTGGACCCGGCGACGCTGGTCCGCCTGCCCACGCCCGTGGTCCGCCGCACCGACGACGGGTTCGCCGCCGAGGTGCTCACCGTGGACCAGTTCGGCAACGTTCAGCTCGCCGCTCCGGCCGGTCTCCTCGACGGGCTTCCGGAACAGGTCCGGGTGGCCGGCCGGCCGGCCGTTCGCGGGCGAACCTTCGGCGACGTCGCCGTCGGGGGACTGGTGGTGTACCCGGACTCCGCCGGTCTGGTCGCCATCGCGGTCAACACCGGCCGGGCGGTCGACCGGCTCGGCGTACGCCCGGGGGATGTCGTGCCGGTCGACGGCGCCTGAGCGCGCGATACGCGTGGACCGCGCGCGGTGAGAGAGGATGGCGAGGTGCCCGAAGGCGACACCGTCTGGAACACCGCCCGCGTCCTCCAGCGCGCCCTGGCCGGTGCCCGGCTCACCGGCTCCGACTTCCGGGTGCCGCAACTCGCCGCCGCCGACCTGACCGGCTGGTCCGTGCGGGAGTCGACCAGCCGGGGCAAGCACCTGCTGCTCCGGCTCAGCGCCCCGCCCGACGCCGCCCTGAGGCCGCCCGGGGCGACCGCCGCAGGCCCCGACGTCGCCGGGGGCGGGCGGGACTGGACGCTGCACTCGCACCTGCGGATGGACGGCGCCTGGCGGGCGTACGCCCCGGGCGAGCGGTGGCCGGCCCGGCCGGCCCACCTGATCCGGGTGGTGCTCCGCTCCCCCGGCGCGGTCGCGGTCGGCTACCACCTGCACGAGCTGGCGCTGATCCCGACCGCCCAGGAGACGTCGCTGGTCGGCCACCTCGGCCCGGACCTGCTCGGCCCGGACTGGGACCCGGACGAGGCGGTCCGCCGGCTGGCCGGCCACCCGGACGAGACCATCGGGGAGGCGCTGCTGGACCAACGCAACCTGGCCGGAGTGGGCAACCTCTACAAGTGCGAGGTGCTCTTCCTGCGGGGCGTCTCGCCGTGGACGCCGGTGCGCGCGGTGCCCGACCTGTCCGGCACGGTCACCCTCGCGCAGCGGCTGCTCGCCGCGAACCGGGGCCGCTGGACGCAGAGCACCACCGGGTCGCTGCACCGGGGGCAGACCAGCTACGTGTACGGCCGCCGGGCCCAGCCGTGCCGGCGGTGCGGCACCGCCATCCGCAAGGAGGAGCTGGGCGAGCGGGTCACCTACTGGTGCCCGACGTGCCAACCGGAACGCCCCTGACGGCGTAGCGGCCCGTGGAACTTCCACGAACCGGCAAGATCCCCCCGAGATACGGACGATTGGGCACTTCCCTCCCGCCGACCGACGTCGCATGCTGCGGTGGAGTGCTCACCGATCGTCAACAGCGCGTATGTCCGGCACGCCGGGGTGGTGGGCGTACCCGCCCCGATCCCGGGGAGAGCCATGGCCCTGTTCCGCAGACTCCGGCCGAGCTGGGCGGACCGCGCCGTCCGGACCGCCGAGGACCCCACGCCGACCGTGCCCGCCGTCCGGCCCGCCGAGGAGGAGGACGCCGGCCCGGCCCCGGCCAGCCTCGACCCGGCGGCCGTGCCGCGCTGCTTCGGCCCGGTGCCGAACTTCGCCGGCTCCCCGCTGCCGGCGCTCGACCGGGACGGTCAGCCGGTGCCCGGGACCGGCATCCGCAAGTTCATCGACGCGCTGCCGCTGCCCGGCCCGCTGGGCACCGCCGGGCTGGACGCCCGGCTGCCGGTCGCGGTGCCCGACACCATCACCTGGCCGGGCTGCGACTACTACGAGATCGGGTTGCAGGAGTACGCGCAGCGACTGCACCGGGACCTGCCCGCCACCCGGCTGCGCGGCTACCGCCAGCTCAACCTGGGCACCGACCCGGCCGGGCACAACACGGTCAGCCCGCCGGACCGGCCCTGGCACCTCGGTCCGCTGATCCTGGCCCGGCGCGGCCGGCCGGTCCGGATCAAGTTCATCAACCAGCTTCCCACCGGCCGGGCCGGTGAGTTCTTCCTGCCGGTCGACGAGACGGTCGACGGGGCCGGCATCGGGCCGCTGGACGGGCCGGCGCCCTATCCGCAGAATCGGGCGGTGCCGCACCTGGCCGGCGCGCAGACCGCCTGGATCAGTGCCGGCAACCCGTGGCAGTGGGTCACCCCGGCCGGCGAGATCACTCCGTACCCGACCGGGGTGGGCGTGACGCCGGTGCCGGACATGCCAGCGCCGGGGGCCGGGGCCAGCACGCTCTACTTCCCGAACGAGCAGAGCGGCCGGCTGATGTGGCTGCACGACAACACGCTCGGCCTGACCCGGCTCACCGTCTACTCCGGGCAGCTCGCGCTCTACCTGCTCACCGACCCGGCCGAGGAACGGCTGGTCGACGACGGCGTGCTCCCGGCCGACCAGCTCCCGCTGGTGATCCAGGACAAGACCTTCGTGCCCGACGACGCCCAGCTCGCCGCGCAGGACCCGACCTGGGACCGGGACCGCTGGGGCGCCAAGGGCAGCCTCTGGCACCCGCACGTCTACCAGCCGCGGCAGAACCCGTACCGGAGCACCGGCACCAACCCGACCGGCCGCTGGGACTACGGACCGTGGACGCACGACCCGGACGGCGGCGGCAGCCCGTGGGTGGCCCCGGTGCCGAATCCGCACCACGACCCGGTCGCCGAACCCGACGAGCCGCCCCTGGCGCCGGGCGTGCCGCACCCGTCGGCCGTGCCCGAGGCGTACGGGGACACCCCGCTGGTCAACGGGGTGGCCTACCCGTACCTGGAGGTGGAGCCGCGGGCGTACCGGTTCCGGATCCTCAACGCCTGCGCGGACCGCAGCCTCAACCTCCAGCTCTACCGGGCGTGTTCTGACGAGCCGATGTGGAGCGACGACGGCGCGCCGGCCGAGCCGGAGGCCGGGGAGGTGCCGATGGTCGAGGCGGTGCGCGCGGTGGGGCGACCGGCGTACTGGCCCACCGACGGGCGCGACGGCGGGGTGCCCGACCCGCGTGCCGCCGGCCCGGAGCTGGTCCAGGTCGGCAACGAGTGCGGGCTGTTGCCCGCCCCCGTCGCGCTGGTGAACCGGCCGATCGGCTTCCGGTACGACCGGCAGGACCCGACCGTCCTCAACGTGGACGGACACACCCTGCTGCTCGCCCCCGGCGAGCGGGCCGACGTGGTGGTCGACTTCTCCACCGTCCCCCCGGGCAGCACCCTGATCCTCTACAACGACTGCCCGGCCCCGCTGCCCGGGTTCGACCCCCGCTACGACCATCACACCGACGCCGTGGACCGCACCGCCACCGGCGGGCTGCCCGCCGCCCAACTCGGGTACGGCCCGAACACCCGCACGCTGCTCCAGTTCCGGGTGGACGGCATCCCGGCGCCGCGGTACGACCTGGCCCGGCTCGCCGCCCGCCTGCCCGGCGCGTACGCGGAGAGCCAGCGGCCGCCGATCGTGCCGCAGCCGGCCTACGACCCGGCCTTCGGCACCCGCACCCCCCGGGAGACGCTGGTCCCGGCGCGCGCCACCGCGGTCAGCTTCACCCCGCCCGGCGTGGTCGCCCCGGTGACCCTGCCGCTGGCGGTGAAGTCGGTCGGGCAGGTGTTCGAGTCCCGGCACGGCCGGGCGGTGGGTCGGCTCGGCGTCGGCCACCCGCTCGCCGGCCCGGTCACCCCGGCCAACCTGCCCCTCGGGCCGGCCGACCCGGCCACCGAGGTGCTGTACGCGACCGATCCCACCGTGCCGGTGGGCGGGCCGGCGGACGGCACCCAGCTGTGGCGGATCGTGGGGGATGCGCCGCGTACCCACCCGGTTCAGGTCGAGGGCTGCGATGTGCAGCTGGTCAACCGGGTCGGCTGGGACGGCACGATCCGCCCGCCCGACGGGGGCGAGCTGGGCTGGAAGGAGACGGTCCGGGTGAACCCGCGGGAGGACGTGATCGTGGCGCTGCGCCCGGTCCCGCCCAGCCTGCCGTTCAAGATCGGCGACAGCGTACGCCTGCTCGACCCGACCCGGCCGGCCGGCGCGCGGCTCGACGCCAGCCCGGTGAGCCCGGTCGACGGGCGAC
The DNA here is from genome assembly GCF_042871425.1 of Micromonospora sp. NPDC005806. Taxonomy (NCBI): domain Bacteria; kingdom Bacillati; phylum Actinomycetota; class Actinomycetes; order Micromonosporales; family Micromonosporaceae; genus Micromonospora; species Micromonospora sp. NPDC005806. The sequence continues at coordinate 61,167 of NZ_JBIAIL010000029.1, forward strand.
CCACGACCGTGGTCAACCAACTGGTCAACCTGGGCTGGGAGTACCGCTGGGGGACCCGCTCGGCGGCGCTGCGCGACCAGGGCATGAGCCGCCCGCTGGTGCTCCGGGTGGCGCCGAAGGCCCCGACCGGGCTGACCGCCACCCCGGCGCCCGGCTCGGCCACCGCGTTGCCGGCCATCGCGCTGGCCTGGACGGGCAACGGCAGCCGCCCGCCGGCCACCAGCCACCTGCTGCAACGGGCCACAGACGCCGCCTTCGCCACCGGCCTGACCGAGATCACCGTGGCGGCCACCGCCACCCGCTACACCGACGCGACGGTGACGCCCGGGGTGACGTACCACTACCGGATCCGGGCGGAGAACGCGGTGAGCTGCTCGGCCTGGTCGAACAGCGTCCCGGCGTCGGTGCAGCTCGCTTCGCCGGCGAGGCTGACCGCGGCGGTGCCGCCGGCCGCGCCGCTGCGGGTGGCGCTGCGCTGGGCCAACCGGTCCTTCGCCACCGGGGTCGACGTGCAGCGGGCCACCAACCCGACGTTCACCAGCGGGCCCGGGACCACCGCGATCATGGTCGGTGACGCCCACCTGGATCCGGCGGTCGCCCCGAACACCACCTACTACTACCGGGTACGGACCACCTACCTGGGCGCGGCCTCACCGTGGTCCACGGTGGCCACCGTGACCACCCCACCGCGACCGGCGGTGCCGACCACGGTGACCGCCGTCGCCGCCGCGCCCGCGCCGGACACCGCCACGGTGATCCTGAACTGGTCGGCCAGCACGCCCACCGGGCCCGGCTCCGGGTTCGTGGTGCAGCGGGCCACCGACCCGGGGTTCAGCCGCGACGTGGAGAACTTCTCGGTGACCGGCCGCGGGTTCACCAACACCGGCCTGACCCGCGGCGCCACCTACCACTACCGGATCCGGTCGATCAACGTCGTCGGCACCTCCCCCTGGACCACCGCCACCCGCGTCACCACCCCACCGCCCTGACGCCCGCAGCCGGCGGGACCGGTCAGGGGCTGTGCAGGGGGGCGTTGGTGCTGCGGAGTTCGGCGAGGGCCGAGGCGACGCCGTGCAGGAGGTCGGTGGCCTCGGTGAGTCGGGCGGCGGCCGGGTGCTCGGTGCTCGGGCGGGCGTCCTCGGCCAGGTAGCCGGCGGCGGCCACCACCAGCCGCTCGTACGCGGCCACCCCGCTCTCCAGCTGGGCGGTGAGGGTGGCGTGCACCTCGGCGAGCGGCCCACGGGGGGCGAGCGTGAGGGCGCGTTCGACGCTGGCCACCCGACCGGCCAGGTCGCGCAGGGACCGGTCGGCTTCGGCCGCCTCGCGGACCGCCGGCTCGGCCAGCCCGTTGAGCCGCCCGGCCATCCCGGCCAGGGTGAGCGCCGCCCGGTCCAGCCGGTTCCACGCCTCGGCGGCGGCGGTGCCGCGCAACGCCAGGCGGGAGCGGACCCGGCGAACCTCGGCGAGGACGCCCGGGCCGACGGGCAGCCGCTCGACGGCGGCGACCAGCCGGGCGCGGGAGCGGGCGGCGGCCTCCGCCGGGTCGAGGGCCGGCGGCGCCGGCATGGCCGCGAGGGCGCGCAGGTCGATCCACCGCCACGCGGCGAGCGCGATGGCGCTGCCCGCGGCGCCGGCCCAGGCCGCGTCCGGCAGGCCGAGCCCGGCGTACGGGGTCAGCACCACGGCCGCACCGCCGAGCCCGCCGGCCAGGACGCTCCACCGCCTCGCAGAGCGCCGCAGCCGGCGCAGTCGACGGAAGGGTCGCGCCCGCTCGTCCGCCATCGTCCTCACCCCGTGTCTCAGCCGGTGGTGCTCTCCCCGGTGCTGCGCTCCCGGCTTATGTTGGCCCGGATCTCGTCGAGCCGGGCGGCGGCCGCCGGGTCGGCGGCGGAGGCGGGCTGCCCCTGCGCCACGGCGGGCCGCTCCTGCCGGCCGCTGAGCTGCTCGCCGGCCATGCTCGCGCGGATCTGCTCCAGTCTCGCCGACCCGGCCGAGTCGAGCGTCGCCTTCTGGATCTCCAGCATCCGGCCCTCGACCGAGTTGCCGGCCAGCTCGGCCCGGCCCATCGCGGTGGCGTACCGACGCTCGATCCGGTCGCGGACCTCGTCCAGGGACGGGGTGGTGCCGGGGGCGGTGAGCGAGGACATCGACTCCAGCGATCGGGCCACGCTCTCCTGCATCTTGGCCTGCTCCAGCTGGCTGAGCAGCTTGGTGCGCTCGGCCAGCTTCTGCTGGAGGATCATCGAGTTGTTCTCGACCGCCTTGCGGGCCTGGGCGGCCGCGCCGAGGGCCTGGTCGTGCAGCGTCTTCAGGTCCTCCATGGCCTGCTCGGCGGAGACCAGCTGGCTGGCGAGGAGCTGGGCGGACTGCTCGTAGCGCCCGGCCTCGGTCTCCTCGCCCTTGGTGCGGGCCTGGTCGGACAGGACCAGAGCCTGCCGGGCGTTAGCCTGGAGCTGCTCGACCTCGGACATCTGCCGGGACAGCTTCATCTCGAGCTGGCGCTGGTTGCCGATCACCGCGGCCGCCTGCTGGACCAGCGCCTGGTGCTGCCGCTGCGCCTCCTCGATGGCCTGCTGGATCTGCACCTTCGGATCGGCGTGCTCGTCGATCTTCGCGCCGAAGAGCGCCATCAGGTATTTCCAACCCTTGACGAACGGGTTCGCCATCTCCGCCTTGTCCCCTCAGTAGCGTCGCGCCGCCTCGACCATGATCGACGGGTGGGCCGCGCGGTGTGCCTCCATCGTCCCAGTCGGACGCCAACCCGGCACCCGTACGACCCTGATCAACACTACGCGGCGGCCGCCACCGGAAGCTATGGCGCGGAGCGGGTCAGGCGGCGCAGACCACGTCCCGGTCGGCGGGGCGGACCCGGGTGCTGCGGAGGGTGGCCTTGAGCGGCGAGTCCTGGCGGACCTGGACGGCCACCGACCCGTCGGAGGTGACCTGGCGGACCCCCCGGTTGGTCGCCTTGCGCACGGCGGCCGGGGCGACCGGGGTCGGCTCGACCGACTCGTCGGCCATCGGGAGCAGCACGCCCGGCATCTGCTCGGCCAGGGCGACCGTGTCGCTGACCTCGCGGAGCAGCTCGGAGAGGCGGGCACCGAGCGCATCGCAGATCGCCGCGAGCAGCTCGCTGGAGGGTTCCTTGTGGCCGCGCTCGATCTCGGAGAGGTAGCCGAGGCTCACGTTGGCGGCGGAGGAGACCTCGCGAAGGGTGCGGTGCTGCCCCTGCCGGCGCGCCCGTAGAGCGTCACCGATCACCCGGCGTAGCAGGACCATCGCACCTCCCCCTGACGGGTCCACCATCCTCCGGCCGGCCGTGCCGTGCCGGGCGCGGCGCACCGCCCCCGGCACCGACGTCGCCCGTCGGAGCCTTCCCGCAACCGTACCCGTTGCAGGCCCCGCCGACATCCCGCCCCACCCGCCAATTGCCCGGTTCGGGACCGGTGGCCGGTCGGGGCCGCCCGGCCGGCGCGCCCGCGGTCGGGCGTGTCGCCGTCCGGCTCACCGGTGACCCGCCCCGGCCGGGTCGGCGGCGTCCAGCGGCTCCCCGGCGTCGGACTCGTGGTCCGCCTCGCCGGCCCCGCCCGCGGCCTGGATCCGCTCGGCGAGCAGTCGCAGCGCCTCGATCACCGCGGCGGCCCGGATGTGCTTCCGGCCACCCTCGAGGTCGAGTTGACGGACCTGGGTGCCGCCGGGGCCGGCGGCGGCCACGTACACCAGGCCGACCGGCTTGCCGTCCTGCGGCTCCGGCCCGGCGACGCCGGTGGTGGCCAGCCCCCAGTCGGCGCCGCAGCGGCGTCGCCCGCCCTCGGCGAGCGCGGCGGCCACGTCCGGGTCGACCGGTCCGCGCTCCGCCAGCAGGTCCTCCGGTACGCCGGCCAACTCCGACTTCAGCTCGGTGGCGTAGACCACCAGGCCGCCCCGGAAGATGCCGCTCACCCCGGCGATCTCCACGATCGAGGCGGAGAGCAGCCCGCCGGTGAGGGACTCGACGGTGGCGACGGTCTCGTGCCGCTCGTGCAGGCTGTGCACCACGGACGCAGCCGGACTGCCGACCGGCCGCTCGTTCTTCGCATCCGTGTCCATGCTCAATCCTTCTTCCCCGGCCGGCCCGCCCTACTCCTCCTCCGCAGGGATCCGTCGATCATGGCGCGGTCGCCACGACCCGCCGTCCGACCGACGGGGCGGTCAGCGGGCGGGGCGCCGGAGGCGGACCGCCTGGGCGATGTAGTCGAAGCCGGTGACCACGGTGACCACCACCGCGGCGCCCATGATCCACGGGCCGACCACGGCCAGGGCGGCGGGCATCGGCCAGAGGTACCAGGTGATGGCGAGGATCTGGAGCGCGGTCTTGATCTTGCCACCCCGACTGGCGGCGATCACGCCATGCCGGAGCACCCAGAAGCGCAACGCGGTGATGCCCAGCTCGCGGGCGAGGATCACCACGGTCACCCACCAGGGCAGCCGGTCGTACCAGGAGAGCAGCACCAACGCGGCACCGGTGAGCGCCTTGTCGGCGATCGGATCGGCGACCTTGCCGAGCGAGGTGACCAGCTGGAACCGGCGGGCGATCCAGCCGTCGACCAGGTCGGTCGCCGAGGCGACCACGAAGATCAGGCAGGCGGCCATCCGCCATCCGGCGTGGGCCATCCCCGAGGCGACCACGGTGACCGCGAAGACCGGCACCAGCACCAGCCGCACCGCGGTCAACATGTTCGCCGCGTTCAGCAGGGGCACCGGCGCCGCCACCGTCGACTCCGCCCCGGTCATGCCTGACCCCGCACCACGTGGCTCCCCCGCTCCCTCCGGGCCCGCCGTCACCGTGCCGCGCCGGGCGCCGCCGAGATCATCTCATCCGGTACGGCGACCAGGTCGACACCCTCGGTCGCGGTGACCGTGGCCCGGACCAGGTCGCCGGGGCGCAGCGCGGCGAGGTCGACCCCGCCGCCCTTCGGGGCGACCAGGGTGGTCGAGCCGTCGACCTCGGGCGCCTGGTGGGCCGCCCGCCCCTCGACCACGCCGTCGGCGACCGAGTCGACCAGCACCTCGACCGTCGAGCCGACCCGCTCCTCGGCCCGCTGCGAGCAGAGCTCGTCGGCGAGCGCGCTGAGCTTGTCGTACCGCCGCTTGATCGTGGCGGCGGAGACCTTGCCGGGCAGGCCGGCGGCCTCGGTGCCGTCCTCGTCGCTGTAGTCGAACACGCCGATCGCGTCCAGGCGCGCCTCGGTCAGGAACCGGACCAGCTCGGCCATGTCCTGCCGGGTCTCGCCGGGGAAGCCGACGATGAAGTTGCTGCGCGCGCCCGCCGCCGGGGCCAGGGCGCGGGCGGCGGCCAGCAGCTCCAGGAAGCGGTCGGTGGAGCCGAAGCGGCGCATCCGGCGCAGCACCGACTCGCTGGAGTGCTGGAAGGACAGGTCGAAGTACGGGGCCACGCCGGGCGTGGTGGCGAGCACCTCGACCAGGCCGGGCCGGGTCTCGGCGGGCTGGAGGTAGCTGGCGCGCACCCGGACGATCCCGTCGATCGCGGCGAGCTGCGGCAGCAGCTTCTCCAGCGCCCGGGGGTCGCCCAGGTCCTTGCCGTAGGAGGTGGAGTTCTCGCTGACCAGCACCAGCTCCCGGACGCCGGTCTTGGCCAGCCACTCCGCCTCGGCGAGCAGCTCGTCCGGGGTACGCGAGACGAACGCGCCGCGGAACGCCGGGATGGCGCAGAACGCGCAGCGGCGGTCGCAGCCGCTGGCCAGCTTGAGCGAGGCCACCGGCCCGCTGTCGAGCCGATGCCGCAGCACCTGCCGCAGGTGCGCCGGGGTGTGCTCGTCGGTCTCGGCGGCCACCCGGGTCGGGGTGCCGTGGCCGGGCAGCGACACCGCCGCCTCGCGCCGCTTCACCGGGGTGAGCGGCAGCAGCTCCCGACGGTCCCGCGGGGTGTGCGCGTCGATCGCCTCGCCGGCGACGACCGCGTTCAGCCGGGCGGAGATGTCCGGGTAGTCGTCGAAGCTCAGCACCGCCTGCGCCTCGGGGAGGCTCTCCGCCAGCTCGCGGCCGTACCGCTCGGCCATGCAGCCGGCGGCGACCACCTTGGCGCCAGTGTCGGCGGCGGCGAGCAGCGTCTGGATCGAGTCCTGCTTGGCCTTCTCCACGAAGCCGCAGGTGTTCACGACCACCACGTCGGCGCCCTCACCGTCGGTGGTCACCTGCCAGCCGTCGGCGTGCAGCCGGGCGGCCAGCTCCTCCGAGTCGACCTCGTTACGGGCGCACCCCAGGGTCAGCAGGGCGACGCGGCGGCCGTCGGCGGGAGAAGGGGAGGTGGCAGACACCATCCGAGGGTACCGGGCCGCGCGCGGAACCCCGAGACGGCGGGCCGCCGGCATCGGCCGGCTCACACCGCGCGTCCGGTCAGCGGGCCGCCACGCCCACCCGGGCCAGCCGGTCGAGCAGGAAGACCTCCGTGCCGGCCAGGCCGGTGGAGCAGAAGACCGAGATCTGGTCCGTGCCGGTCCGGCCCGGCACCGCCCCCGCCAGCACCGCGCCCAGGTCGCGCAGCCGTCCGGCGTACGGCTCGACGGCGGTGAGCATCGGCGGGGCGTACGCGGCCGCCTGGGCCGGCGAGTCGGTGACCAGCAGGTCGGCGGCGTCCAGCAGGTCGGTGCCGAACTCGTGCCGGTTGACCTGCTTGAAGCCGACGGTGTTGACGTGCGTGCCCGGGGCGAGGTCGGCGGCGTCCAGCACCGGGGTGGTGCTGGTGGTGGCGAGCACCACCAGGTCCCGGTCGCGGACCGCCTGGGCGGCCGAGGCGACCGCGCGGGCCGGCACGCCCAGCTCGGCCCGGACCCGGGCGGCGAACGCCTCCCGCCGGGCCGCCGACCGGCTGTGCACGGTCACCTCGCGCAGCCGGCGGACCGCGGCGGCGGCCCAGACCTGGGTCCACGCCTGGCGGCCGGAGCCGACCACGCCGAGGGTGGCCGCGTCCGGGCGGGCCAGGGCGTCGACGGCCACCCCGCCCAAACCTCCGGTACGCCGGGAGCCCAGCTCCTCCCCGACGGCGATGGCCCGTACCGCCCCGGTCCGGGCGTCGTGCAGCACGACCAGCTGCCCGCTCTCCGGGTGCCCGAAGGTGTCGTACGACCGGAAGCCGTACCACTCGCCGGTGAGGTGGCCGGCGGTGAGCACCATCCGGCCGCCGCCGAGCGGGGCGGATGCCCGGGGCGGGGCGATCAGCCGGCCCTCGTACGCGGCCAGCACGGCGTCCCGCATGGCGGCGACGGTGAGCGGGGCGTCCACCGCGGCGGCGACGTCCGCGTCGGAGAAGAGCGCGGTCATGACGACCATGGTGCAACCTGAAGTTCGCGTGAACTCCACCGATGGTGGGCTTTGTCACCGCCCGGCGGCCCGAACCGGTGCTAGCGTCGGTGACGGCGGCCCGTGCCGCCCCGGACGAGTGGTGGGCGTACCCGGTCAGGCCAAGACGCCCCGCGTATACCGCCCGTCCCGGCCCGTGCGGCCGGGCCCGCTCGTCAGAGGTGATCGTCATGGCCTGGATCGTGCTGGTGCTCTCCGGACTGCTGGAAACCGTGTGGGCGGTCGCCCTCGACCGCAGCGCCGGCTTCAGCCGCCCCCTCCCCTCGCTCGTCTTCGGCGGCTCACTGCTGGCCAGCATGGCCGGCCTGGCTTTCGCGCTGCGCGACATCCCGGTCGGCACCGGCTACGCGGTGTGGGTGGGGATCGGGGCGGTGGGCACCGCGCTGGTCGGCATGGTCGCGCTGCACGAGCCGGCCACCCTCCCCCGGATCGGCTGCCTGCTGCTGGTGGCCGCCGGCGTGGTCGGGTTGAAGCTCTTCCACTGAGCGGGCGGTCGTCCGGAAGCGGCCACGCGGGGGCGCCAGGGTCCGGATGCGTGGCGCGAGCACGAAATGGGTACACCTCGGCGCATCCCACCCAAGGGCCCACTTCACGGAGGACACCATGGCCGAGCTGCCCGCCACCACCCGACCACGTGGCAACGCCGCGCGGATCTGCACGATCCTGGGTTTCGTCTTCGCCGTCATCGCCATCTTCGTCCCGTTCCTCGGCCTGGTCGGGCTGATCCTCGGCATCGTCGGCGCGGTGCTCGGCGACAAGCCGCTCGGCTGGTACGCCGCCGTCGCGAGCGTCGTCGGCGCCGTCCTCGGCATGGTGATCGCCGCCGCGTTGCTGAACTCCTGACGATCCACGAGGACGAGGAGGGGCCCGCCGGATCCCGGCAGGCCCCTCGTCACGGCACTGTCCGACCTACTCCCCGGCGCCGCGTAGGCCGACCAGGACCTCCTCCAGCTCGTCCGGCTTGACCAGGACGTCGCGGGCCTTGGAGCCCTCGGACGGGCCGACCACGCCCCGGGTCTCCATCAGGTCCATCAGCCGGCCCGCCTTGGCGAAGCCGACCCGCAGCTTGCGCTGGAGCATCGAGGTCGAGCCGAACTGCGAGGTGACCACCAGTTCCACCGCCTGCACCAGCAGGTCCAGGTCCTCACCGACGTCCTCGTCGATCTTCTTCTTGCTGTCCTGCGCGACGGTCAGCACGTCCGAGCGGAACTCCGGCTCACGCTGGTCCTTGCAGAACTTCACCACGTCATGGATCTCGCGCTCGGTCACCCAGGCGCCCTGGATGCGGATCGGCTTCGACGCGCCCATCGGCAGGAACAGGGCGTCACCGCGGCCGAGCAGCTTCTCCGCGCCGGGCTGGTCGAGGATGACCCGGGAGTCCGCGAGGGAGGAGGTGGCGAACGCGAGCCGGGACGGCACGTTCGCCTTGATCAGGCCGGTGACCACGTCGACCGAGGGGCGCTGGGTGGCGAGCACCAGGTGGATGCCGGCGGCCCGGGCGAGCTGGGTGATCCGGACGATCGAGTCCTCCACGTCGCGCGGCGCGACCATCATCAGGTCGGCCAACTCGTCCACGATCACCAGCAGGTACGGGTACGGCCGCAGCTCCCGCTCGCTGCCGGGCGGGGCCTTGATCTCCCCGTTGCGCACCTTGCGGTTGAAGTCGTCGATGTGCCGGACCCCGTTGGCGGCGAGGTCGTCGTAGCGCATGTCCATCTCGCGGACGACCCACTCGAGGGAGTCGGCCGCCTTCTTCGGATTGGTCACGATCGGGGTGACCAGGTGCGGGATGCCCTCGTAGCCGGTCAGCTCGACCCGCTTCGGGTCGACCAGCAGCAGCCGCACCTCGTCCGGGGTGGCCCGGGTCAGGATCGAGACGAGCAACGTATTGAGGCAGCTCGATTTACCGGCACCGGTGGCCCCCGCGATGAGGATGTGCGGCATCTTCGCGAGGTTGGCCATCACGTAACCGCCCTCGATGTCCTTGCCGAGCGCGACCACCATCGGGTGGTGGTCGCTCTTCGCGGCCCGCGAGCGCAGCACGTCGCCGAGCGCCACGTTCTCCGGGTCGGTGTTGGGGATCTCCACCCCGACCGCGCTCTTGCCCGGGATCGGACTGAGGATCCGCACGTCCGGCGACTTCACCGCGTACGCGATGTTGCGGGAGAGCTGGGTGATCCGCTCGACCTTGACGCCCGGGCCCAGCTCGACCTCGTACCGGGTGACCGTCGGGCCGCGGGTGAAGCCGGTGACCGCCGCGTCCACGTCGAACTGCTCGAAGACGCCGGTCAGCGCGGCGATCACCTCGTCGTTGGCCTTGCTCCTGGTCTTCGGCGCGGCGCCGCTTCCCAGCATGTTGGCCGGCGGCAGCGTGTAGTCGCCGGCCAGCCCGGTGAGCGCGAGCTGCTCGGCCCGGGTGGGCAGCGGCGAGTGCTCCGGCGGCTTGCGGCTCGCCGGTACCTTGCCCGGCGACTTGCGCGGCAGCACCAGGGTGTCCTGCAGGTCGACGCCGTCGAGGTCGTCCAGCTCATCCGGGTCCAGCGGCGGCGGCAGCCGCTTGGCCGGCCGCTTGCGGGCCGGCTTCGCCGCGGCCTCGGTCGCCGCGTCCTCGGCGCCGGACGGCGCGACCAGGGTGCCGGCGAGCAGGCCGAGCCGCTCCGGGATCTTGTTGATCGGGGTCGCGGTGACCACCAGCAGGCCGAACACCAGCAGCAGGATGAGCAGCGGCACCGCCACCCAGGCGGTGACGGCGGCCGACAGCAGGTCGCCGATGCCCGCACCGATCAGGCCGCCCGCGTAGTTCCGCTGCACCGAGTCGACCGGGTCCTGTCCGATGTGCAGCATCGCCGCGGTGGCGAGCAGCATCGAGCCCCAGCCGACCAGGCCGCGCCCGCGGTGCGCGGGGTCGGCCGGGGTGCGCAGCAGCCGCCAGGCGCCGATCATCAGCAGCACCGGCACCACGATCGCGATCGCGCCGAGGAAGAGCCGCACGGTGTCGGCGAGGCGCGCGCCGACCGGACCGGCGCCGCCGAACCAGATGGCCACCGCGCTGAGGAGGGCGAGGCCGAACAGCAGCAGCCCCCCGCCGTCGCGGCGGTGCTCCGGGTCGAGGTCGCGGGCCGAGGCGGCCTGCCGGCCCGCGGCCCGGACCGCCCAGCCCAGGCCGTGCGCGACACCCATCCACAGTGCACCGACCGCGCGGCCGAGGTAGACGGCCGGGCCCGGCCGGGCCGCGGACCGCCGCCGGGAAGTCGCCCGGGTGGCCTTCCTGGCCGGCTGGCGGGCACGGCTGTTCGTGGTGCCGCGCGGCGACGCGCCGCGCCGCCGGCTCGCCTGAGAGGTACGGCCCGCCATAGAGTCAACCGTAACGGCGGGACCCGGCAGATCGCCGCTTTCCGGGTCGTGTCCGCGCGTCGCAGCACGGACCGGACCGTCGTGTGTGTTATTCGCCTCAGAAGGGATGCCCGATGGCGTCGCCGGAGATCGAGGACGGTCCGGACGGCCCCCTGGCCGGACATCCGCGGGCGTTGCAGCCACTGACCGGCGGGCTGCTCGCCGCGGTGCTGGCCAACCGGGGGTACGCGGTGGCCGAGGACGCCGACGGCGACCTGGTCGGCCGCTGGGCGGAGAGCCAGATCTGGTTCCATCGCCGGGGTGCCGACGAGGAACTGCTCCAGGTCCGCACCATCGCCGGGCACCGCTTCGGCATCCAGTACCTCCCCGCCCTCTACGCCTTCTGCAACGCCTGGAACCACGACCGGCTCTGGCCCAAGGCGTTCGTGCACGTCGGCGAAGACGGGCTGGCCCAGGTCTGCGGCGAGGTGACCACCGACCTGGAGCGCGGGGTCACCCCGCACCAGCTCGACCAGCTCATCGACCGCGGCATCTCCACCGGCTGCCAGCTCGCCGCCGAGGTGGGTCTGCTGCCGGGCGGGTCGATCCGGTGACCACCGCCCGCGACCGGGCCCTGGCCGGCGCCCTCGCCGACGCCCGGGACCTGCCCGACGGCGAGACCCGCTGCGCCGAGCTGGACCGGATCGCCGTGCGGGCCGACACCATTGGCGATCCGCGTACCGGGCTGGCGGCGCGGTTCGCACTGATCGAGACGTACCTGCACCTCGGCGAGCGGTGGCGGCTGGTCGAGCCGGTCCGCCGCTGCCTGGCCGCGCTGGACCGGACCCCCGGGCTGCTGGCCGGCCGGCCCGGCGACGTCGAGCGGCTGCTGCGGCACCAGCGGCAGGCCGTGGAGGGGCTCTTCGGCACCCCCCGGGTCGGGCTGGACCAGGCCCGGTCCCTGTTGGACGATCTCGCCGACCGGCTGGGCGCGGACGCCGAGCCGGTGGCCGAGCTGCGCTGCCGGCTCGCCGACCACCTCGGCGACGAGCCGACCGCCCGCCGGGAGTACGACCGCTGGTGCCGCGACCGTGCCGACGCGACCCGGCCGGGCCCGCCGGGAGAGCCGCGACGCCCGGCCACCGCCGGCACGACGGCGACCACCGGCACCGCGACCGGCGACCCGGTCGCCAGCTGTCCCGGGTGCGCCCCGGCTCGGCGGGCGGAGCTGCTGGCCGGCTGGGGCGAGCCGGCGGCGGCCCTGGCCGCGCTGCGACCGGTGCTCGACGGAGCGGTGGGCTGCACCGACCAACCGGAACGGGCCCTGGTGGCCGGGCTGCTGCCCTGGCTGCGCACCGGCGAGGAGACGCGAGCGGCCCGGGAGCACGTCCGGGCGTACCGCCGGCACCGCCGGGAGCGGGCCGCGTTTCCGCTGCTCGCCGCGCACCTGCGGTTCTGCGCGCTGGGCGGGCACCTGGCACGGGGGCTGGACGTGCTGGCCGAACAGCTGCCCCGGCTGGATCACCCGGCCGACGACCTGGCCGCGATGGAGTTCGCCGCCGCCGGGTCGCTGGTGTGCGCCCTCGCGGTGGAGGCCGGGCTGGGCGGACGGCGGATCCACCGCCCCGGGTACGGGCCCCGGCCGGCGGCCGAGGTGGACGTGGCCACGCTCGGCGGGCAGCTCCAGTCGCTCGCCACCACGCTGGCCGGCAGCTTCGACGCCCGCAACGGCACCGGGCACCAGTCCGGGCGGATCGCCTCCTGGCTGGCCGAACGCCGGGTCGCCGAGCCGGTGCCGCTGCCCACCGAGGACGAGGTCAACGAGGGACCCGACGACCCGGCCGAGCCGGGGCCGCCGGGCGAGGAGGAGCTGGCCCCGCTGAGCCTGGCGCTGCTCACCGCCGCCCTGGCGGCCCGCGGGGACGACTACGCGGTGGAGCCGGACGGCACGGTGGTGGGGCGCTGGGGCGCCGCGGTGATCCAGTTCCGCCGGCTCGGCCGGGAGGGGGAGATCCTGCACGCCCGGGTGGTGGCCACCCGCCGGCTGCCGGCCGACCGCCGCGCCGAGGGGTACGCGTTCTGCAACGCCTGGAACCACGACCGGCTGCTGCCGGCGGCGTACCTGCACGACCCGGGCGACGGGACGCTGGTGCTGGCCGCCGATGTCACCACCGACCTGGCGCAGGGGGTCGCTCCGGCGCAGCTCGTCGTGCTGGTCACCGCCGCGGTGAGCACCGGGACCGCGTACGCCGAGGCGGTCGCCGCGCTGCCCGGGCCGGCCGAGGTCTAGCCTCCCCCGGTCGAGCGACGACGCCGGCCCACCGCGAACGGTGGACCGGCGTGCGGAGCCGGCGGGATCAGACCTCGACGACCGTCGGCACGATCATCGGCCGGCGGCGGTACGCGTCGTTCACCCAGCGTCCGACGGTGCGCCGGACGATCTGCTGGAGCTGGTGCGGGTCGGTGATGCCGTCCGCGGCGGCCCGGTTCAGCGCCTCGGTGACCAGCGGGACCACCGGGTTGAACGCCTCCGGGTCCTCGGAGAAGCCCTTCGCGGAGACGGTCGGGCCGCCGACCACCTTGCCGGTGACCGAGTCGACCACCACGGTCGTGGCGATGAAGCCGCCGTCGCCGAGGATCCGGCGCTCGGTGAGCAGCGACTCGCTGACGTCGCCGACGGCGAGGCCGTCGACGTAGACGTACCGGCTCTTCACGTGGCCGACCAGGCTGGCCCGCCCGTCGACCAGGTCGACGACGTCGCCATCCTCGCAGAGCACCACCCGGTCCGACGCGACGCCGGACTCGATGCCGAGCCGGGCGTGCGCCCGCAGGTGCCGCCACTCGCCGTGCACCGGCATCAGGTTGCTCGGCCGGGTGACGTTGAGCAGGTAGAGCAGCTCGCCGGCGGGAGCGTGGCCGGAGACGTGCACCTTGGCCACGTCCTTGTGGATCACCGTCGCGCCGGCCCGGGCCAGCCGGTTGATCACCCGGTAGACCGAGGTCTCGTTGCCGGGCACCAGCGAGCTCGCCAGCACCACCGTGTCGCCCGGCGCGATGGTGATGTGCCGGTGGTCCCCGCTGGCCATCCGGCCCAGCGCGCTCATCGGCTCGCCCTGGGAGCCGGTCGACATCAGCACGATCTGCTCGGGCGGCAGCGCGGTGGCCTCCTCCAGCCCGACCACCAGGCCCGGCGGGATGTTGAGCAGGCCGAGGTCGCGGGCGATGCCCATGTTGCGGACCATCGACCGGCCGATCAGCGCCACCTTGCGGCCGTGCTCGATCGCCGAGTCGAAGACCTGCTGCACCCGGTGCACGTGCGAGGCGAACGAGGCGACGATGATCCGGCCGCGGGCCTTCTGGAAGATCGAGTCCAGGACCGGGCCGATCTCCCGCTCCGGGGTGACGAAGCCGGGGATCTCCGCGTTGGTGGAGTCCGACAGCAGCAGGTCCACGCCCTCGGCGCCGAGCCGGGCGAACCCGGCCAGGTCGGTGATCCGGCCGTCGAGCGGGAGCTGGTCCATCTTGAAGTCGCCGGTGTGCAGGACCAGGCCGGCACCGGTGCGGATGGCCACCGCGAGGGCGTCCGGGATCGAGTGGTTGACCGCGAAGAACTCGCACTCGAACGGGCCGAGCCGCTCCCGCCGCCCCTCGGCGACGGTCAGCGTGTACGGCTGGATCCGCCGCTCGGCCAGCTTCGCCTCGACCAGGGCCAGGGTGAACTGCGAGCCGACCAGCGGGATGTCCGACTTGTGGGCGAGCAGGTACGGCACCGCGCCGATGTGGTCCTCGTGGCCGTGAGTGAGCACGATCGCCTGGATGTCGTCGAGCCGGTCCAGGATCGGGCCGAAGTCCGGCAGGATCAGGTCCACGCCGGGCTGCTCGACGTCGGGGAAGAGCACCCCGCAGTCGACGATCAGCAGCTTGCCCTCGTACTCGAAGACGGTCATGTTCCGGCCGATGGCGCCGAGTCCGCCGAGCGGCATGATCCGCAGGCCGCCCTCCGGCAGCGGCGGGGGCAGTTCACCCTCGAAGTGCGCCTCGGTCACGCGTCCACCTCATTCTGCGACGCCGTCGCCCGGCGTCCGTCGTGTCGTTCGATCATTCGGGAAGAGCCAGGCCCGCCGCCGCGCAGTCGGCGCGCAGCTGGGCCAGTTCGTCTGCGGTGGCGTCCACCAGCGGAGGGCGCACCGGGCCGGCCGGCAGGCCCTTGGCCGCCAGGCCCGCCTTCACCAGGATCACGCCCTGGGTTCGGAAGATGCCGGTGAACAGCGGCAGCAGCCGCCGGTGCAGGCTCAGCGCCGTGGCGGTGTCGCCCGCCTCGTACGCCTCGATCAGCTGCTTGGTCTGCACCCCGGTGAAGTGGGTGGAGGTGCCCACCACGCCGACGGCGCCGACCGCCATCGCGGGCAGGGTCAGCGAGTCCTCGCCGCTGTAGTAGGCCAGGTCGCAGCGGCTGAGCACCCAGGAGGTGGCGGTGAGGTCGCCCTTGGCGTCCTTGACCGCGACGATCCGGCCGTGCTCGGCCAGCTTCACCAGGGTGTCGGTGGCGATGGCGGTGCCGGCCCGGTGCGGGATGTCGTACAGCATGACCGGCAGCCCGGTGGCGTCGGCCACCGCGGTGAAGTGCCGCAGCAGTCCGCTCTGTGGCGGCTTGTTGTAGTACGGGGTGACCACCAGCAGGCCGTGCGCGCCGGCCTTCTCGGCCTGCGCGGCCAGCTCGATGGTGTGCCGGGTGTCGTTGGTGCCGACCCCGGCGACGATCCGGGCCCGGTCGCCGACCGCCTCCACGACGGCGCGGATCAGGGACTCCTTCTCCGCGTCGGTGGTGGTCGGCGACTCGCCGGTGGTGCCGTTGAGCACCAGCGCGTCGTTGCCCTGCTCGTCGACGAGGTGCTGGGCCAGCCGTGCGGCACCGTCCAGGTCGACGGACCCGTCGGCGGTGAACGGGGTCACCATGGCCGTGATCAGTCGCCCGAAGGGGCGCGACGCGCCCCGGTCCGGGGCGGCAGGGTGGTCGTGCGTCATGTTCACAACCTAGCGGACGACCACCGGGAGCCCGGCGGCGAAGGGCGCAGGAGTCACTCGGCGTGCGGGCTGGCCGCCACCTCGGTGCCGTCCGGCAGCGTGGAGATCACGAAGTCGGCGAAGACGTTCGGCGCGACGCCCTGGAGCTGCCGCAGGCACTCCACGGCCAGCTCGCGGATCTCCACGTCGGCGTGCTCGGTGGCCCGCATCTTGATGAAGTGCCGCCAGGCCCGGTAGTTGCCGGTGACCACGATCCGGGTCTCGGTGGCGTTGGGCAGCACCGCGCGGGCGGCCTGCCGGGCCTGCTTGCGGCGCAGCGTCGGGTTGGGCTCGTCGACGAAGCGGGCCTCCAGCCCCTCCAGCAGGTCGGTGTACGCCCGAACGGCCGCCTCGGTCGCCTCCACGAACTTCTTGTGCAGCTCCGGGTCGTCGGCGATCACCGACGGCTCGACCATGGCCGCGTCGCGCTCCGGGACGTACCGCTGGGAGAGCTGGGAGTAGGACAAGTGCCGGTGCCGGATCAGTTCGTGGGTGAAGGACCGGGAGACCCCGCTGAAGTAGAAGCTCACCGAGCCGTGCTCCAGCACGGAGAGGTGGCCCACGTCCAGGATGTGCGCCAGGTAGCCGGCATTGGTCGCGGTGACCGGGTTCGGCTTCTTCCAGCTCTGGTAGCAGGCCCGGCCGGCGAACTCGGCGAGGGCCTGACCACCCTCGGCGTCGGTCGACCACGGCACGTCGTCCGGGGCCTGGAACTGGGTCCACGCGATGAGCTTGACCTGGGGCTGCACCATCTCCGGCATTCCTGCGACTGTAGTGGCCAGTGGGCCTCCGGGGAAACTTGGGCGCGCGGACGTGAAACGGCGCACCACCGCCGGCGCCACGACCTGCCGCGCCGGATCGAGGGTCAGACGTAGAGCGAGGTGAACGGGGCCCAGGGCAGGTTGCGGGCCACCGAGAAGGCGAACCAGACGGCCAGGAAGCCGCCGATCACCTTGGGGCTGAGCCGCAGCTCCGGCAGCCGCCAGCCGAACGCCCGGTTCCCGGCCCAGGTGACGAAGAGGTAGGCCAGGAAGGGCAGCGAGAAGACGAAGAGGAAGTGGTGCCGGGCGGCGGCCGGCAGGTCGCCGTGCAGCACGTACCAGAGGGCGCGGGTGCCGCCGCAGCCCGGGCAGTCCAACCCGGTGGTGAGTTTGAGCAGGCAGGTCGGCCGGGCGTCCGGGTCGCTGTGGGTGGGGTCGCTGAGCAGGGCGTACGCCATGCCGACGCCGACGCAGCCGAGCGCCGCGAGGGGCACCGCCCAGCGCGGGGCGCGGGCGTGCATCCGCAGCACCAGGCGGGTGAACCGGTCCGGCTCGACGGGCTGGTACGCCACCCCCGCCGGCCAGCTGGCCGACCCGGCGTGCTCGGTGTGCAGACCGGCGGGCAAGGGGTGCGGACCGACCGGGGCCGGACCGGCGGGGCCGGTCGGTGGGACGGGGACCGTCTGCGGGTCGGGCGGGGCGGCCGGCCGGTCAACGCTCGTCACGCGCTCACCGTACACCTGCCACGCCCACCAGCGCGGCGGCCAGTGGAGCCGCCAGGTCGCCGGCCTCCGGCGGGGCGACCGCGTCGAGGCCGAGCCAGCCGGCGAGCCGATAGAGCTCGGCGGCCAGGGCGATCGCGGTCTCCCCCCGGTCCGCTCCCGGCTCGACCCAGGCGGCCGGCACCAGCAGCGCCCCCGCCTTCCGGTCGGCCTTCAGGTCGACCCGGGCGGTGAACCGCTCGCCCTGCAGGAAGGGCAGCACGTAGTAACCGTGCACCCGCTGCGGGGCGGGCACGTAGATCTCGATCCGGTAGCTGAAGTCGAACAGTCGCTCGGCGCGGGCCCGCTCCCAGACCAGCGGGTCGAACGGGCTGACCAGCGTGTTGCCGCGCACCCAGCGGGGCAGCCGGGCCTGCGCGTGCAGGTACGCCGGCTGCCGCCAGCCCTGCACCGTGACCGGGGTCAGCTCGCCCGCCTCGACCAGCTCGGCGACCGCTCGCCGGGCGCCGGCCACGGGCAGCCGGAAGTAGTCGCGCAGCTCCGGCTCGGCGGCCACGCCCAGCGACCGGGCGGCGACGGCGACCAGGGTGCGGTGGGCATCCGCCTCGCTCGGGGTGGGGGCGTCGACCACGGCGGCCGGCAGCACCCGCTCCGGCAGGTCGTAGCGGCGGGCGAAGGCCGAGGTGCGCTCGGCGGCGGTCACCAAGCCGGCCCAGAACAGGTATTCCAGCGCCCGCTTGACGGTCGACCAGTTCCAGCCCCAGTTGCCGGTCTCCCGGGGCGCGTCGTGCTCGATCTCGGCGGCGGTGAGCGGCCCCTTGGTGGCCACCTCGTCGCGGACCCAGGCGACCAGCTCGGGCTGCTCCTGCGCGATCCGGCGCATCCCGCCCCAGGCCTCGTCGCGGGCCCGGGCCATCCGCCAGCGCAGCACCGGGTGCAGGTCGACCGGCACCAGTGACGCCTCGTGCCCCCAGTATTCGAACAGCTCCCGAGGGCGCCGGTAGGCGGCGGTGTCGAGCAGGGTGGTCGGGTAGGGCCCGAGCCGGCTGTAGAGGGGCAGGTAGTGCGCCCGCTGCAGGACGTTGACCGAGTCCATCTGGATCAGCCCGACCCGGTCCAGCACCCGCCGCAGGTGCCGGCGGGTGGGCACGCCGGTGGGCGCCGGGTCGGCGAAGCCCTGGGCGGCGAGGGCGACCCGGCGGGCCTGGGCGAGGGAGAGCGATTCCGGTGCGGCCATCGTAGGCGACCCTAATCCACCGGTCCGACGGCCTTCATTCGGACGCAGCGCCGCCTATCGGCGCGGAGGCCGAATTACGGCCGCTCCCGGAGCGGACGCTGGACCGGCCGCCCGCCGGGGCATAGAACGGACAGGTGCTCACCATTCGCCGGGAGGAACCGGACGACGCGGAGGCGGTCGCCCGGGTGCACGTACACGGTTGGCAGGCCGGGTACGCCGGGATCGTGCCGGACGAGGTGCTGCGCTGGCTGAACCCGACCGCCTGGGCGCAGCGCCGCCGGGACCTCGGCACCGCCGACCCGGAGCACCCGTTCACCACCCTGCTCGCCGAGGTCGACGGGGCGGTCACCGGCTTCACCACGTTCGGGCCGTACCGGAACAACCAGGACCGTGGCGACCTCGACCAGCGGTACGGCGAGCTCCTGGCGATCTACCTGGAGCCGGCGTGCTGGGGCACCGGCACCGGGCGGGCGCTGTTCGCCGCGGCCCGGGCCGGCCTGGCCGAACGGGGCTGGACGGAGTATCGGCTCTGGGTGCTCGCGGAGAACGCCCGGGCCCGCCGCTTCTACGAGCGGGCCGGCCTGTCACCGGACGGGCAGGAGTCCACCTATCCGGTGCCGCTGCCCGGCGGGCGCGACCCGGTCCGGCTCCGCGAGCTGCGCTACACCGCCCGCCTCGACGGTTGACCCGGACGGCCCGCCCCGGTCGGCGGAACCGCCGCCGGTCGGCGTGGCCCCGCGCCGGATCGGCAGGGCGAGCAGCAGCGCCAGGCTGATCCAGACGTACGTGTTGCTGCCGAGGAAGCCGCCGACGCCGGTGAAGTCCTTCTCCCACGCCCAGACAATCCGGCTGACCAGGAAGGCGTACCCGACGAGCGCGGCGGCCATCGGCAGCCGGCGTCGGCGGCTGCGCGCGGGGGCCGCCATGCCGTTGTCGACCAGCAGGATCAGCGCGGGCAGCAGCCAGACCAGGTGGTGCACCCAGGTCACCGGGCTGACCAGGCACATGGCGGCGCCGGTCAGCGCCAGGCCGGTGGCCTCGTCACCGACGGAAACCGCGGCCCGGGAGCGCCACGCCCAGACGGCCAGGGCGGCGAGCACCAGCCCCAGCCAGGCGAGGGTGCTCGGATGCACCGGGTCCAGCCGGGCCACCATCCCGCGCAGCGACTGGTTGGAGACGAAGGCCAACTCACCCACCCGGTCGGTGTTCCAGATCGCCTCGGTCCAGAACTCCCGGGAGGCGTCCGGGAAGAGCGCGCCGGCCAGCAGGGTCGCCGCGGTCGCCGCGCCCATCGCGGTGAACGCGGCCCGCCAGCGCCCGGTGACCAGCAGGTAGACGATGAAGATGCCCGGGGTGAGCTTGATCGCGGTGGCCAGCCCGATGCCGACGCCGGCCCACCGGCTGCGCGTCGGCAGCAGCCGCAGCAGGTCCACCGCCACCAGGAACAACAGCAGCATGTTGACCTGGCCGAAGTTGACCGTCTCCCGCATCGGCTCGAACGCGGCGGCCAGGCAGAGCGCGACGGCGAGGGCGAACCAGCGGGTCCAGCCCGCCCGCCGGGCGATCGGTTCGACCAGCCACCAGAACACCACCGCGCTGGTCACCACGGTGGCGATCACGCTCACGATGCTCGCGGCCGGCCACGGCAGGTACGCCATCGGCAGCATGACCAGGGCGGCGAACGGCGGGTAGGTGAATCCGTACTGGGTGCCGGCCTTGAGGAAGTCGTAGATCTCCCCGCCGTCGTGCACCCAGAAGTTCAGCGCGCCGTAGTAGACCTTGAGGTCGAAGAAGCCGTGCCGCACGGCGGCCACCGAGAGGAAGGCGGTCACCGCGCCGGCGAGCACCACCACGGCGACGACCTGCCCGATCGTCCGCCTGGCACCCTGCGCCACCGTCGCCTCCCTCGCCCTGCGTAGGCTCACGTGCCATGGCTCTCGGGTACGTCCGCCCCGCGCGTCCGGAGGACGCCGGCGAGATCGCACGCCTCCAGCTCGCGACCTGGCGGGTCGCGTACCGCCGGATCCTGCCCCGGCACGTGCTCGACAACCTGGACGAGGCGTACCTCGTCCGGCGGTGGAGCGCGGCGGTGCAGGAGCCGCCCTCGGGCGCGCACCGCGTGCTGGTCGCCGTCGAACAGGCCGAGCAATCCTATCTGGTGGGGTTCGCGGCTTCCGGTCCGGCCGACGCCGAGGCGCTGGCGCCGGGTGAGCCGGCCGACGCGCTCGCCGACGGCGTGGCGGCGGTGACCGACCTGCTGGTCGAGCCGCGCTGGGGCCGGCGCGGGCACGGCAGCCGGCTGCTCGCCGCGACCGTCGACGGGTGGCGGGAGGACGGCTTCACCCGGGCGGTGGCCTGGGCGTTCGACGCCGACGCGGCGACCCGGAAGTTCCTCACCTCCACCGGTTGGGAGCCGGACGGCGCGGCCCGCGCGCTGGACGTGGACGACATGCTGGTCCCCCAGCTCCGCCTGCACGTCGCCGTCCCCGCCGAGCCGGCCGCTTCCTGACGTACGCGCGCCGCCGTCGCGCGATGTCGGCGGGTCGGCCTACGGTGGGGCCATGACCACGACGGCGGCGTCGACCCCCACCGACCTGGAGGCGTTCCGGGTCGAGCTGACCGGCTACGCATACCGGATGCTCGGGTCGGTCTTCGACGCCGAGGGCGCGGTACAGGAGTCCCTGCTGCGGGCCTGGCGGGGGCGGGACGGCTTCGACGGTCCGGATCGCCGCCAACGGCGGCCCGGCGCTGGCCCAGTACCGGCCCGATCCGGCCGGCGGCCACCGGGCCGTCTCGATCCAGCTGCTGGACTTCTCCGGCGGCCGGATCACCCGGCTCACCCACTTCGTCGAGCCCCGGCTCTTCCCCCGCTACGGCCTGCCGCCACGCTTCGACCCCTGATCCCCCGCCCCGGCGCCGATGAGTTCCACCCGGCCGCGTCGTCCACCCCTGGTAAGCCCTGACGAGGAGAGGATCATGTTCGAAGAGACGAAGGCGTTCAGCAGCTTCGCGGTGGACGACACCGGCCGCGCCGAACGGTTCTACGCCGGCACCCTCGGGTTGCGGGTGTCCCGCGACGAGACCATGGGCGAGCTGTTGCGGCTGCATGTCGGCGGCAGCTCCGTGCTGGTCTACCCGAAGCCCGGCCACACGCCGGCCGGCTTCACCGTGCTCAACTTCCCGGTCGACGACATCGACCGAGCGGTGGACGAGCTGACCGCGCGCGGTGTACGCCTCGAGCGCTACGACGGCATGCCGCAGGACGACAAGGGGATCATGCGGGGCAACGGCCCGTCGATCGCCTGGTTCACCGACCCGGCCGGCAACGTCCTGTCGGTCATCGAACAGCGCTGATCCGGTGGCCGGCGGTCCCGGCACGGGGCGGGACCGCCGGCCGCCGGTCAGCCCTTGTCGGCGGCGGCGTTGGCGTCCCGGACGAAGTACCGCTGGAAGATCATGAAGAGCACCGCCACCGGGATGGTGGCCAGCAGCGCCGCGCCGAGCTTGAGCGGATACTGGGTGCCCTTGCCGAGCGACCCGCTGACCAGGTCGGCCAGGCCCCGGGGCAGGGTGAACAGGCTCGGGTCCTGCACCGAGACCAGGCTGTGCGGGAACTCGTTCCAGGACCCCTGGAACGACAGGATGGTCAGCGTGATCAGGGCGGGCCGCGCCATCGGCAGTACCACCGACCAGTAGGTGCGGAACACGCCCGCGCCGTCGATCCGGGCCGCCTCCTCGACGCTGACCGGGACCGACTCGAAGAACTGCTTCATGATGAACACCCCGGCCGCGTCGGCCAGCAGCGGCACCACCAGGCCCGCGTAGCTGTCGTAGAGGCCGAGCTGCTTGAGCACCAGGAACTTGGGGATGAGCAGCACCACGCCGGGCACCGCCAGCACCGCGATGACCGCGGCGAAGAGCCCGGCCCGGCCCCGGAACCGCAGCCGGGCGAGGGCGTACCCGGCGAGCGAGTCGAAGAACACCCGGCCGAGGGTGACCAGCACGGTGACCAGCAGCGAGTTGCCGAGCCAGAGCGGGAAGTTGGTGCCGGCGAAGATCCGCTCGAAGCCCGCCAGCGACACCGGGTCGGGCACCGGCGAGAGCGGGTTCGCCGCCGCGTCCGGCTCGGTCTTGAACGAGTTGCCGAGCTGGATGACGAACGGGTAGAGGAAGACCAGCCCGAAGAAGATCAGGACCGCGTACCCCAGGAAGCGGTTGACCTGGGCGCGGGGCCCGCGGTCGGCTCGGCGGGCGACGGGCGCCGGCGGCCGGTCGGTCAGCACGGCCATGTCAGGACCCCTCCGGTACGCGGCGCCGCCACCACCGGCCGCGCCGGGGCTCGTCCCGATCGGCCATCACCCGGCGCTGGAACAGGGTGAGCAGGATGATGATCAGGAACAGCACGAACGAGATCGCCGCGCCCGAGCCGTAGTCGAAGTCCCGGAACGCGGTCCGGTACGACAGGTACGCCGGGGTGAGCGTGGTCTTGGCCGGGTCGCCCTGGCTCATCACGTACACCTGGTCGAAGACCTGCCAGGAGCCGATCAGGCCGAGGGTGAGCACCAGGAAGGTGGTGGGCTTGATCAGCGGCAGGGTGACGTGCCGGAACCGCTGCCACGGGCTCGCGCCGTCCAGCGTGCTCGCCTCGTCGAGCGCCACCGGGACGTTCTGCAGCGCGGCGAGGAACATCAGCATGAACGTGCCCGAGGTGGTCCAGATCACCAGGCAGATGATCGAGACCATCGCGACACTCGGCCCGGAGAGCCAGTCCCACCAGGTCAGTCCGAGCGGGCCGCCGGAGGTGAGCGCGGCGGGCGGGGCGTCCACCCCGACGGCGCCGAGCAGCAGGTGCAGCACGCCGCGGGAGTCGGCGAACCACTCCGGCCCGTTGATGCCGAAGAAGCCGAGCAGGTTGTTGACCGCGCCGGAGTTGGCGAACAGGAACAGGAACACCACGCTGATCGCCACCGAGCTGGTGACCGAGGGGAAGTAGAAGGCGCTGCGGAAGAAGCCCTTCCCCTTGAGCATCCGGTTGTTCACCACCAGCGCGAGGCCGAGGGCCAGCGCGGTCTGCACCGGCACCACGATCCCCACGTAGTACATGTTGTTACGGATGCTGGTCATGAAGTCCCGGCGGTCGAGCCCGTCCTCGGCGAACAGCCGGGTGTAGTTCTCGGTGCCGACGAACGGCACGTCCCCGGTGAACGGGCTGCCCTGGCCGTTCCAGTCGGTGAGGCTCACCCAGAGCGCCATCAGGATCGGCAGCAGCAGGAAGAGCCCGAGGATCACGATGACCGGCGCGACGAAGAGCCAGCCGGCGATGTTCTCGTTGCCGCGGATGCCGCCGCCGCGACGGCGCGGCGGGCCGGCCGGTGTGGTGGCCGAGGCGGCGAGTGCCTCCGTTGCCATCTCCCCTCCCTCCTTCGGGTGGGAGGTGGAAGGAGGGGCCCCTTGTCAGCGCCTGGCGTCGACAAGGGGCCCTTCCTTGCACCTCAGCCGCCGAGCGCCGCCTTGGCGTTCTTGTCGAAGTTCGCCAGGACGCTCTTCGGGTCGCCGGTGGCCAGGCCCTGCAGGCCGGCCTCGAGGTCCCGCAGGACGCTGTCCATCTTCGGCGCGTTCACCGGGCCCTGGGCGTACGCGGCACCCTCGATGAACGGCTTGTCGGCCGGGAAGGCGCCGGTGTACTGGTCGCGGACGGACTGCCGGGACGGCATCACGCCGAACGCCTTGGCGAAGGTGATCTGCTGGTCGCCGGCCGTCATCGCCTCGACGAACTTGATCGCCTGCTCCTTGTACTTGGACTTGGCCGCGATGCCCCAGCACTGGGTGAAGGAGAGGGTGCCCTGCCCCTTCGGGCCGGCCGGCATCGGGACGACCTTGTACTTCACCTTCGGGAAGTCGTTCTGCAGGGCGCCCTTGATCCAGTTGCCCTCGATGGTCATCACGGCCTTGCCCTTGCCGAACGCCTCACCGGACCAGCCGGCGTCGAGCTGCTTCGGGAACTTCGCGTAGCCGTTGGTGAGCAGGGACTTGACGTACTGGAGGGCCTGGAGGTTCTCCGGGGTGTCCGCGGTGGGCTGCTTGCCGTCCTTGCTCATCAGCCAGCCGCCGTTCTGCACCATGAACGCGCCGATCCGGTCCCGGGTGTCGCCGAGGGCGAGCGCCACCATGCCCTTCGCCTTGATCTTCTGGCTGGTGGCGGTGAGCTGGTCCCAGGTGGTCGGCACGTCCGCGTCGGTCAGGCCGGCCTTGGTCCAGAGGTCGGTGTTGATCTCGAGAGCCAGGGTGGAGAAGTCCTTCGGCGCGCAGTAGAGCTTGCCGTCGTAGGTGAACGTGGTGCGCAGGCTCTCGTAGAAGTCGTCCTTGTTGCTGACCTTGTCGCCGTACGGCTCCAGTGCGCCGACGCTGGCGTAGTCGGCGAACCGGGACGCGTCGACGTAGAAGACGTCCGGCGGGGTGCCGCCGGCCAGGGCCTGGCCGAGCTGCTGGGTGAGGTCCTGGGCCGGGGTGACGGTGGCCGTGTTGCCGGACGAAGAGGCCCACTTGGCCGCGGCGTCCTGCACCGCCTTGGTCTCGGCCTCGCCGGAGGAGCCGATCAGGATCTGGAGGCTGGCCGGGCCGCTGGACTGCTTGCTGTCCTTCGCGGAGTCGTCGAAGCCGCTGCCGCAGGCGGCGGAGCCGAACAGGGCGACGGCGGCGATGCCAGCCATCGCCGCCCGGGTGAGGGTGCGAGGTGTCATTTGATTCTCCTGGTGTGATGGGGGATCACGCGGTGTGCCGGAGCACAAGTGCGGGGGTGAGCAGCACGTGGGGGTCGGTGGGCTGGCCGTCGAGCACGCCGGTGAGCAGCTCGACGCAGCGGGCGGCGGCGCGCGCGAGCGGCTGGCTGACGCTGGTCAGCCCGATCGCGGCGGCCACCGGAGTGTCGTCGAAGCCGACCACGGCGACCGGCGCGGTCGCATCGCGGACGGCTCGAAGGGCACCCAGGGCCAGGGAGTCGCTGACGCAGACCACCGCGGTCGGCGACTCGTCGGCGGCGAGCAGCTGGCGCATCTCGCGCTCGCCCTGCGCGATGCCGTCCTCGGTCTCGCGGTGCGAGGCGGCGCCGTCGAGGCCGGCCGCCGCCATGGTGGTGCGCCAGCCGGCGCGCCGGTCATCGCCGACGCCGGAGCCCTCCGGCCAGCCGATGAAGCCGATCCGGCGGTGGCCGGCGTCGAGGAGCCGCCGGGTGGCCTGGGCGGTGCCGGCGGCCCCGTCCACGTCGACCCAGGGGTGCGCCTCCGGGGCGTCCCAGGGCCGGCCGAAGGTCACGAACGGGACCTCCCGCTCGGCCAGCCAGGCGGTACGCGGATCGCCGTGGTCGGTGCCGGTGAGCACGAACCCGTCCAGCTCGTACGCGCCGAGCAGGGCGTCGTAGGTGGCGATCTCGTGGTCGTCGTCGCGGGCGGTGTAGAGCAGGACCCGGTAGCCGGCCGCGTCGGCGGTCTCGGTGAGCCCGTGCAGGAACCGGTCGAGCACGGAGCCGTTGATGCCGTCCCGGGTGGGTTCGATGCGGACCGCGATGAGCCGGGACCGGCCGGTCCGCATCTGCCGGGCGGCCTGGTTGGCCCGGTAGCCGAGCGCGGCGATCGCCTCCTGCACCCGGCGCCGGGTCTCCTCGCGGACGATGTGCGGCGCGTTGAGCACGTTGGAGACCGTCTGCCGGCTCACCTGGGCGCGCCGGGCCACCGTAGCGATGGTCACCTTTTCAGCCACGATTTCCCTCTCGCCGCCTTGAACGATCCAACTCCGATACGGCAGGATTAGATCGTTCAAAGTTTCTGGAATGTTTCGCACTTTGCACCGGCCGGCCGCATCTGTCAATACGTCCGGCCCACCCCGATCAGCACCAGGAGTCCCCCGTGTCCGAACGCCACCTGCAACCCCTGCTGCACGAGCTGGTCGGCGCGGTCCACGCCCCCACCAGCGCACTGGGTGACGCGGCAGGTCAGATCCGGCCGAACGGCGTCCAGGGCGTCTTCCACGCCGACGCCCGGGTGCTCTCCCGCGCCGAGTTGCGGATCGACGACCGGGAGGCGGAGGCGCTGACCCGCGGTCCGGCCGGGCCGCACGGCGTCCGCTTCGTCAGCCTGGCCCGCTGGCTCGGCGACCCGACCCCCGACCCGACCGTCCGGATCGACCGCACCCGGCAGGCCGGCCCGCACGGCCTCACCGAGGAACTCGTCGTCTCCTCCACCGCCTCGGTCCCGGTCCGCGCCACGGTCAGCGTCGACCTCGGCTGCGACCTCGCCCCGATCGAGCTGGTCAAGTCCGGCGGGACCGGATCACCGCTGGAGGCGAAGGCCGGCGAGCCCGGCCGCGTCGAGTGGGCCGCCGAGGGCGTCACCGTGACGGTGACCGGCGAGGCGGCCACCGTGGACGCCACCGGCGACCGGACGACCACGCCCCGGCTGAGCTGGCCGGTCGCGCTCGCCCCCGGCGAGGGCGTGACGCTGCGCTGGCGGCTCGCCGTCACCGACCCGAAGGCCGTCGTGGCCGCCCCGCCGGCCGGCCCCGAGTGGTCCGCACCGGAGGTACGCGCCGACGACCGCCGCCTGGTCCGGCTGCTCCACCGCTCCCTGGCAGACCTGCGCGGGCTGCGGCTGGCCGACCCGGCCCACCCCGGGGACGTCTTCCTCGGCGCCGGGGTGCCCTGGTTCCTCACCCTCTTCGGCCGGGACAGCCTCTGGGCGGCCCGGATGATGCTGCCGCTCGGCACCGAGCTGGCCGCCGGGACGCTGCGGGTCCTCGCCCGCCGCCAGGGCACCCGGGTCGACCCGGCCACCGGCGAGGCGCCGGGCAAGATCCTGCACGAGCTGCGCCGGCACGAGTTCACCCTGGCCGACGACGGGCTGCGGCTGCCGCCCGCGTACTACGGCACGGTCGACGCCACGATGCTCTGGGTCGGGCTGCTGCACGACGCCTGGCGCTGGGGACTCCCCGCCGAGCAGGTCGAGCCGCTGCTGCCGCACCTGGAGGCCGCGCTCGGCTGGCTCGGCGAACACGCCGACGCCGACGGCGACGGCTTCGTCGAGTACGTCGACACCACCGGCCACGGCCTGGCCAACCAGGGCTGGAAGGACTCCGGCGACGCGGTCCGCTTCCGGGACGGCCGGCTGGCCGAGCCGCCGATCGTGCTGGCCGAGGTGCAGGGGTACGCGTACCAGGCGGCGGTGAACGGCGCCGACCTGCTCGACGCCTTCGGCCGGCCGGGCGGCGACCGTTGGCGCGGGTACGCCGACCGGCTCGCGGAGCGGTTCCGGGGCGCGTTCTGGGTAGACGGCCGGTACGGCCCACAGCCCGCCCTCGCCCTGGACCGGGACAAGCGCCCGGTGGACTCGCTGACCAGCAACATCGGCCACCTGCTCGGCACCGGGCTGCTGTCGGACGCCGAGTCGGCACAGGTCGCGGCGCTGCTCTCCACCGAGGCCCTGGCCGGCGGTTTCGGGCTGCGGACCATGTCCACCGACGACGCCGGGTTCAGCCCACTGTCGTACCACTGCGGGTCGATCTGGGCGCACGACACCGCGATCGTGCTCGGCGGCCTGGCCCGGGCCGGGTACCGCGACGCCGCGCTCCGGCTCGCCGACGGTCTGCTCGGCGCGGCCGAGGCGTTCGACTACCGCCTCCCCGAGCTGTACGGCGGGGACGATCGGGGGACGCTCGGCCGTCCGGTGCCGTACCCGGCGGCATGCCGCCCGCAGGCCTGGTCGGCGGCGGCCGCGGTGCTGCTGCTCCAGGCCGGCGTGGGGCTCTACCCCGACGTGCCGGGCGGCCGGGTGGAGCTGCGCCCGCTGGCCGGCCCCGAGCTGGGCGCCCTCGCCGCCGACAACCTCCGCGTCGCCGGCTCCCCGGTCACGGTCGAGGTCGACCGCACCGGCCACCCCACCGTCACCGGCCTCCCCACCACCCTGACCGTCACCCCTCGCATCCCCACCCCCCGCCCCGCCGCCGACCCCACCCGCTCCCCCGCCTGACCGCCCCTCCGTCGATCATGAAGTTGGCGGCGAAGCTGATCTTCCTCGGCGCCGCCAACTTCATGATCAACGTGACGGGGTCGGGGAGAGTTCGGCGATCACCTCGTCGTCCTCCATGGCGCCGGTGGGGCGGAAACCGAGGGAGCGGTAGAGGGCGGCGGCCGGGCGGTTGTCCGGGTGGTAGCTGAGGCGGACCGGGTGGTCCTCCCTGGCCAGCCAGTCGGCGAGGGTGCGGACGGTGGCCCGGCCGACGCCCCGGTCCTGCTCGGCGGCGTCGATCACCATCCCGCCGATCCAGCGGGAGGCATCGTCGTCCACGCCCCACATGACGTGCCCGACCACCGTCTCGTCCGCGTACACGGCGAGCGAGGTCCACACGTCCGAGCGCATGGTCAGCACCAGGTAGCGGGCGGCCAGGGCGGGCACCCAGGTGCGCTGGTCGTCGCGCGGCGCGACGTCGGCCACCGCCCGCCAGTTGTCGTCGTCCACCGGCCGCAGGGTCACCTGGCGACCGGCGCGGTCGCGCAGCCCGGAATCGATCATGACGGTCAGCCTAGGTGCAGCCCCCGTGCCGGACGACCGGTTTCCGGCCACCTCTGGTCGCGACTGCGGGGCACGCAAGACCGGCTCACTCCTCGCGCCCACGCCGCCCCGTCAGCCGGCCGCCGCGGCGTCCAGGAAGGGACGCGGGTCGCCCGCACCGAGGTCGGTGATCCCCGCGCTGTGCAGGGCGCCGATGGCGAGGGTACGCCGCACCGCCGCGAAGGTGATCACGTGACCGATGGTGCCGCCCAGGCTGTGCGTGGTCGGCGGCGCGCAGGTGGTGTCCACGAAGGTGTCCGCCAAGGTCCCGTCGGCCAACGTCCGGGCCACGAAGGCGCGCCAGTCCGGGCCGGCGGCCGCATGCCGGGCGGCCAGGCCGGCCACCGACCGGTCGCTCTCGTCGGGCCACTCGCCCCCGCGCAGCGCGGAGAGCCAGTGCTCCTCCTGGGTGACCATCGCGTTGATCAGCGAACGGAGGGTGGGCCGCTCGTCGATGGTCTCCACCGACACCGTGATGGGCCGGTCGAGCACCTCCTCGCCGAGCGTGCCGGCGCGATCGATGATCGCGGTGAGCGTGTCGACGTGGTGGTCGACCAGATGCTGGAGCACGTTCATCGGAGTCTCCTGTCGGGCAGCCGGCAGCCGCAGGCCACCGGGGGGCTGGAAGTGGACGCCGCTGGGGCAGGGCAGCTCCAGCTCGCGGAAGGTGAGCGGCGGGCGCCGCCGCACCACGGTCGGGGCCACCCCGTACGACCGTTGGAAGGCGCGGGTGAACGCCTCGTGCGAGCCGTACCCGGCCTCGACCGCGATGTCGAGGACGGTCCGGTCGCTGGTGATGAGCCGGTGCGCCGCCCGCTCCAGCAGCAGCCGGCGGCGCAGGGCGCCCGGGGGTTCCCCGGTGGCGGCGGCGACCAGGCGGTCGAAGTGGAAGCGGGACAGATGGGCCCGGGCCGCAACCTCGGTCGGGCTGGCGGCCGGGTCGTCGAGCGCGACCTGGAGCCAGTCGAGGATTCCGGTGAGCCCGTCCGTCGAGGTCATGCGTTCAGCCTGCACCCCACGGCGGTCACCGCGCTTGATCGCGGTTGCGGACCTGTCTCCGGCCGCGGGTGCGGCGCCCGGGCGGAGCGGCTCAGTCCAG
The DNA here is from genome assembly GCF_042871425.1 of Micromonospora sp. NPDC005806. Lineage (NCBI taxonomy): Bacteria > Bacillati > Actinomycetota > Actinomycetes > Micromonosporales > Micromonosporaceae > Micromonospora > Micromonospora sp. NPDC005806. The sequence goes on from NZ_JBIAIL010000029.1 coordinate 91,340, forward strand.
CAGGGCGTCCAGGCCGACGGTGAGGCCGGGCCGGCGGCGCACCTCGCGCACGGCGAGCAGCACGCCCGGCATGAACGAGGCCCGGTCGTACGAATCGTGCCGGATGGTCAGCGTCTCGCCGGTGGTGCCGAAGAGCACCTCCTGGTGGGCGACCAGGCCGGTGGCGCGGACGGCGTGCACGCGCACTCCGTCGATCTCGGCGCCGCGTGCGCCCGGCACCTCGTCCTTGGTGGCGTCCGGCACGGGGCCGAGACCGGCCTCGGCGCGGGCCTGCGCGATCAGCCGCGCGGTGTGCGTGGCGGTGCCGCTGGGGGCGTCCAGCTTGCGCGGGTGGTGCTGCTCGATGATCTCGACCGACTCGAAGTGCCGGGCCGCGCGGGCGGCGAACTGCATCATCAGCACCGCGCCGATGCCGAAGTTGGGGGCGATCACCACGCCCACCCCCGGCTTGCGCGCCAGCCAGCCGCGCACCCGCTCCAGCCGCTGCTCGGTGAAGCCGGTCGTGCCGACAACCGCGTTGATGCCCTGGTCGATGCACCAGTGCAGGTTGTCCATGACGACGTCCGGAGTGGTGAAGTCGACGACCACCTCGGCGCCGGCGTCGGAGGCGGCGAACAGCCCGTCCCCCTGGTCGATCATCGCCACCAGGTCCATGTCCGGAGCCGCGTCGACCGCCTTGCAAACCTCCATGCCCATCCGGCCGCGGGCGCCCAGCACGCCGACCCGGATCGGCTCGGCCGGGTTCTTCTCCTGCTCGTCAGTCACGGGGCACAACTTATCCCAATCGGGACGCGGGCACCCGGCGGGACCGATCAGCGGGACGCGGCGAAGGTGGACTCGTCGAACGGACCGACCACGGCGAGGGACATCGGCCGACCGAGCAGGTCGGCGGCGAGGCCGTTCACGTCGTCCAGGGTCACCGCGTCGACCCGGGTGAGCAGCTCGTCCACCGGCATCAGGTCGCCGTAGAGCAACTCGCCCTTGGCCAGCCGGCTCATCCGGGAGCCGGTGTCCTCCAGGCCGAGGACGAAGGAGCCCTTGCTCATCCCCTTGCCCCGGGCCAGCTCCGCCTCGCTGATCCCCTGCGCGGCCACCTTGGCCAGCTCGGCCCGGGTCAGGTCCAGCACCTCGTCCACCTTGCCCGGCGCGCAGCCGGCGTAGACGGCGAACAGCCCGCTGTCGGCGTACTGGCTGGCGTACGAGTAGACCGAGTACGCCAGGCCGCGCTGCTCGCGGATCTCCTGGAACAGTCGGCTGGACATGCCGCCGCCGAGGACGTTGTTGAGCACGCCGAGGGCGAAGCGCCGCTCGTCGAGGCGGTCGATGCCGGGGCAGCCGAGGATGACGTGCGCCTGCTCGGTCTCCTTCGGCTCGACCAGGGTGGTGGCCGGCTTCGTGCGTACCGCCGGGGCGGCCGGCCGGTGCGGGGCCGGCACCGCCGGGTCGGTGTCCAGCGGCGTGCCGCGCAGCGCCTGCCGGACCAGCTTGACCACGGCGGCGTGGTCGAGGTTCCCGGCGGCGGCGATGACGATCTGCGGCGGGGTGTAGCGGCGGCGGTAGAAGCTCTGGATCTGCCGCCGGGTCATCGGGGTGACCGTCTCCTCGGTGCCGGAGATCAGCCGGCCGAGGGGGTGGTCGCCGTAGACGGCGCGGGCGAAGAGGTCGTGCACCTCGTCGCCGGGCTCGTCGTCGTGCATGGCGATCTCTTCGAGGATGACGCCGCGCTCGGTCTCCACGTCGGCGGCGTCCAGCACCGAGTCGGCGACCAGGTCGCACATGACATCGATGGCCAGCGGCAGGTCCTCGTCCAGCACCCGCGCGTAGTAGGTGGTGTATTCCTTCGTGGTGAAGGCGTTGGTCTCGCCGCCGACCGCCTCGATCTCGGCGGAGATGTCCAGCGCGGTGCGCTTCCTGGTGCCCTTGAAGAGCAGGTGCTCCAGGAAGTGCGCGGCGCCGGCCTGCGGCCCGGTCTCGTCGCGGGAGCCGACGGCGACCCAGATGCCGAACGAGACGCTGCGCATCGCCGGGATCGCCTCGGTGAGCACGCGCAGCCCGCTGGGCAGCACGGTGCGGCGCACGGTGCCGCCGAGCGGGTCGTCACTCAGCGTGCGGGTGACCGCCCGGGTCGTCCCGCCGCCCGACAGCACCACCCCCCGTCGATCCGCAGGAGAAGACGAACGCCGGGTCCGGCTCACGAAAACCTGCTCTCAGTTCGACGAGGGGTGGGTGGTGCGGTGGTAACGGGCGACGGCTCCCGGTCACGGCACGGCGTCAGACGCGCCGGGCTGGAGCCGTGGCCGGGCGGGGGGCCCCCCCCGGGGGGGCCCCCCCGGGGGGGGGGGCGCGGGGGGGGGGGCGCCCCCCCGGGGGGGGGGGGCCCCCCCCCCCCCCCCCCCCCCCCCCCCCCCGGCCCCCCCCCC